>JAOUCL010000473.1 GCA_029859805.1 Rhodospirillales bacterium
GACGATCATTCCGTTTGGAAGCGATACGTTCACCGGCCTCCTTCTTCGGTCGGGGGCAGCCCTCTGGCGAACACTCGTCGGCCAGCACGGCGAATCGGGAATGCTTTTGAATGTCACGATAATCCGCTCGGTCCAGGAGACGGCCAGATTTCCAGCCATCCCCATTGCTCCTGGCTAATCCATAATCCTATCAATTTCGACAAGACGGTAATGTTGAAGAACACCGCCGATCAGGATTGGTCTAGCTCGTTTGGTGCTCCCGGTGTGCAAATCTTGTTACCCGAAGCATTGCTATCTGCTTACCGTTTTGTGCGAGTCGAGACAATAGCCTATGTGTACCAGCGGCGGAGACAGTTCTGGCCGCCGGCAGTCGAAGGTACGGCGGGAAGTCCGGGGACTTGGTGCAAGGCTCTGGCCGACTGCCGCGGATCCCCCCGCTGTGTCGAAGATCGAGGCACCCATAAATGGGATTAGACCACGCGATACGACCGCTCTAATGTGCCCGCAACCTAGGGAAGGGCCTTCGCGGTGAGCGACACGCTGGAACAGGGAAAGCGAGCGCAGAATGGCGCCGTGGGGAGGCGCCGTCCCAGCCTGTTCTCGATGATCCTGGCCGCGCTGGTCGCCGGGGTCGGTTGCGGCCTGTTTTTCGGGGAGTACTTGGCCGGCTTGCGGACCGTCGGCGACATCTACGTCGGGCTCCTGCAGATGACGGTCCTGCCGTACATCGTTTTTGCCCTTATCGCCAGCATCGGACGCCTGTCGCTCGCCGAGGGCAAGAAGCTCGCGGCCATCGCGATCTCGGTGCTCGCCCTGTTATGGGGCATCGGCTGCGCGACCGTCGCGCTGATGTCGCTGTCCCTTCCGTTTCGGCCCAGCGGCGCGTTCTTCAGCACGGGAATGCTCGAGCCGCAACAGGGCGTCGATTTCCTGCACCTTTTCGTTCCAAGCAATCCGTTCGGGTCCTTGGCCAACAACGCCGCGCCCGCGGTGGTCGTCTTCTGCCTCTTATTCGGCGTCGCCCTGGGAAAGGTCGATCGAAAGGACGAGCTGCTCCAGCAGTTCGATATCGTCGTGACGACGCTGTTCCGCGTCAACCGCTTCATCGTGACCCTAAGCCCGCTGGGTATCTTCGCCATCACCGCCGCGGCCGCCGGCACCCTCAGCCTCGAGGAATTCGGCCGCCTTCAGGCCTACCTGCTGACCTTCTCGCTCGGCGTGCTGCTGCTGACCTTCTGGGTGTTGCCGATGCTCATCGCCGCGTTTACGCCCTTCCAGTACAAGGACGTTCTGTCGGTTTCGAGGAGCGCCCTCGTCACGGTGTTCGTGGTCCAAAGCCTCTTCGTCGTCATCCCGATGCTTGCGGAGGGCATCCGGCGGCTGGCCGAGAAATATCACGACGAGGGGATAGAGACCTCCGCCAATCCGGATTTCGTGATTCCCCTCGCCTATCCCTTTCCACACCTCGGCAAGGTGCTCACGCTCATTTTCGTTCCCTTTGCGGCCTGGTTCTACGGGATAGCGATGCCGTGGTCGGACTTTCCCCTGTTCCTCGCCACCGGCTTGGTTCTCTCGTTCGGCAAGGTCACCACGACGATTCCGTTCCTCCTGGACATGCAGGAATTGCCTTCGGACATCTTCCAGCTGTTTCTGCTGTCCAGTGTCTTTGGTGGCGGTTTCAGTGACTTGGTCGGGTGCATGTTCTTGCTGACCTTCACCGCGCTGACCACCTGTGCGATGAGCGGCCTTCTGCGCATCAACCACGCCAAGCTGGTGGCCTTGCTCGTCGTGACGGCCGTCATCGGAGCCGCGATGATCATATCGACGCGGTCGGTGCTGAGCGTCTCGTCGCGGGACGCCCATAGCAAGCAGCAGGTCCTCGGCGGCATGCACCTCAAGCTGCGGCGGGTACCGGCAGAGATCTTGCTCGAAGCTTTGCCCAACCCCGTGCCGCTGGAGCCAAGTCAATCAAGGCTGGAGCGCATCCGCGAACGGGGTGTCGTTCGTGTAGGCTTCCGCCCCGACGACCTGCCGTTCTCGTTTTTCAACGCCAAGGACGAACTCGTCGGACTGGACATCGAGATGGCGCATCGCTTGGCCGGCGATCTCGGCGTCAGAATCGAGTTCGTGCCGTTCACCAATCCCACCTTGCGTGCGCAACTGGCCGCGGACCACTTCGACATCGCCATATCCGGGCTGGCGGCAACGACCAGGCGCGCGGAGTCGCTGCATCTCAGCGAACCCTATATGGACGTGACCCTGGCGCTTGTCGTACCCGACCACATTGCGGACGAGTTCGCCGACCTGGAGGCCATTCGCAATCGCGGCGCCTTTGGTCTTGGAATCCCGGCCGGCAGCTTCTCTGCCCACGAAATCAACGAAGGCGCTCCACAGATCGAGGTCGTACAGCTGGAGTCCGTACGCCAGTTCTTCGAGAACCCGCCGCGGGATATGGATGCCCTACTGACCAGTGCGGAGGGCGGCTCCGCCTGGACCCTCATCTATCCCGACTACGCGGTCGTGAACCCGAGGTCTCGCCCGGTCAGGATCCCCATAACCTATGCCTATGGCGGGCCGGACCCGCGCTTCGAGGGATTCCTCGAGCACTGGATCCAGCTGAAGCGGAAGGACGGCACGATCGACGGTCTTCACGATTACTGGATCTTGGGACGTGGCGCGCAGGC
>JAOUCL010000029.1 GCA_029859805.1 Rhodospirillales bacterium
CGCGCAAACCGGCCTGGGCCCCCGCCAGCACCGTCGGGACAGAGGGATAGCCGCCGAACCCAACCACGGCATCCGCCCCGAGTCGTTTGACCAGGCCGCGGGCCTGCATGAAACCGACAGCCAGGCTCAGCAGCCCCTTGAGCTTTTTCAGCGCGCTGCCGCCGGCCACCCCGCCGGCGCTGATCCGATGGATTTCCACCTGGTGCAGGTCCGGTCCAAAGCCGGCGCCGCGCCGGTCGGTCACCAGCGCGACCGCGCAGCCCCGGGCAAGCAGTTCGCGCGCCAGGGCCTCCGCGGGGAACATGTGCCCGCCGGTGCCTCCGGCGGCCAGCACGACCTTGCGTGGCGGGGCGACGTTCATACCGCCTCTCCGATTCCGACACGCCGCCGTGTCAGGCCCAGCACCATGCCCATGGCGAGCGCCAGGGCCAGCAAGGAGGAGCCGCCATAGCTGATGAACGGCAGCGTCATGCCCTTGGTCGGCATCAGGTGCAGGGTCGAGGCCATGTTGATAAGCGCCTGCAGGCCGAACTGCGCCAGCAGGCCGCCGGCCGCCAGAAGCACGAAGAGGGAGTTGTCCTGGAAGACCCGGGCGAAGCCGCGTAGGACGACGAAGCCGAACAGGGCGAGAATGATCAGGCAGGCGATCAGGCCGAGTTCCTCGCCGGCCACCGCGAAAATGAAGTCGGAATGGGAATCCGGCAACAGTGCCTTCACCGTGCCTTCGCCCGGGCCGCGTCCGAGCAGACCGCCGTTCATGAAGGCCTCGATCGAGCGGTCGATCTGGTAGCGGTCGCCGGCCTGCGGGTCGAGAAAGGAGTCGATGCGGGCACCGACGTGGGGCAGGGCTAAGTATGCGATAGCCAGGGCCACCAGACCGGCTGCACTCAGCACACCGACCCACAGCAGGGGCAGGCCGGCGAGGAAGAACTGGAAGCCCCAGACGGCGGTGACCAGGAAGGCCTGGCCGACATCGGGTTGCAGCAGCAGTAGCGTCATCGCGGCGAGCCACAGCACGATCGCGATCATGCTGCCCGGGATGCCCTCTTCACCTTTCTCCGCGGCGAACATCCAAGCCGAGACTACGACGAAACAGGGCTTCAGGAACTCCGAGGGCTGAAGCGACAGGCCGGCCAGGCTGATCCAGCGGGTCGCGCCCTTGATCTCGACCCCGACCGACAGCGTTAGGAGGCAGAGGGCCAGCGATCCGGCGAAGCCGAGGACCGCCAGGCGCCGGATCCAGCGCGGGCTGAGCAGGGAAACGCCGACTACGGTCAGCACCGCGAGCGGCAAAAGCGCGAACTGCCGCTGCGCCAGCCGGAACCCGGGCAGGCCGATCCGCTCGGCCATCGCGGGCGAGGCGGCCAGAACCAGGACCGCGCCAAAGCCCATCAGGACGATCAGAGCCGCCAGAATCCAGCGGTCCACGGTCCACCACCACCGGCCCAGGGCGCTCGTATCGGTCCGTGCGAAGGCAGTCACTGCAACACCCTCCCGCTCGGATCCAGGTCCGCGTGTTGGCCCGGCAAGGCCTCGACCAGGGCGCGGAAGCGCTCGCCGCGTTCCTCGAAGTCGGAGAACTGGTCGAACGATGCCGCCGCTGGCGACAGCAGCACGACGGCGCCCGGCCGCTTTTCGGCCTTGGCCGCTGCCTGGGCCAGACCGGTCGCGCGGACCAGGTCGCCGCAGCGCGCAAAATCGACCCGGCCGTCCAGGGCCGTGGCGAAAGCGTCCTCGGCCTCTCCGATCAGAAAGGCCCGCACGATCCGCGGGAACAAGGGCTCGAGGCCGGCAAGCCCGGTCTCCTTGGGCCGCCCGCCGGCGATCCAGTAGACGTCGTCGTAGCAGGCCAGCGCCTTGGCTGCGGCGTCGGCGTTGGTCGCCTTGGAATCGTTGACGTAGCTGACGCCGTCGACCACCGCGACCAACTCCTGCCTGTGCGGCAGGCCCGGAAAGCTGCTCAGGCAGGCGGCGATGACCGGCGGCTGTACGCCGAGAGTCTTACAGGCCGCGTAGGCGGCCGCGGCGTTCTGCCAGTTGTGGCGGCCCGGCAGGCTGGGCACCTCGCGGAGATCGAGAACCGGGGCTTTGCCGCCCTCGGTGTCGTCGGTCAGGACGCCGCCGTCCACGTAGGCGCCACCCGGTGCGGGACCGCTGCCCGAGACCGGTATGACGATCTGCTCGCCGGCCTGCGCCAACTGCCCGCAGATGCCCCGGCAGGTCTCGTCGTCGACCCCGATCACCGCGGTGCGCGGCCTGGTCTGGCGATGGAATATCAGCCGCTTGGCCGCGACATAGCCCTTGAGGCCGCCGTGCCGTTCCAGGTGGTCCGGCGTGACGTTGAGCAGCACCGCCACATCGAAGGTGACCGACAGGGTGAGCTCGAGCTGGTAGCTCGACATCTCGAGCACATAGATGCCGCTCGAGTCGAGCGGCTCAAGGTCGAGCGCCGGCGTCCCGAGGTTGCCGCCGACCTGGGCCTCGCGTCCGGAGGTCTCGAGGATGTGACCGATCAAGGCGGTGGTCGTGGACTTGCCGTTGGTTCCCGTGACCCCGAGATAGCTGGCGTCGCGCTGGGAGCGTGCCAGAAGTTCGATGTCACCGATGATCTCGCAGCGGTGTTCGCGCGCCAGGGCGGCCACCGGATGGGGCGCGGGATGGCTGTGCGGGATGCCCGGCGAGATCACCAGGCTGGTCAGCTCCTGCCAGTCGCAGCCGGTCAGGTCGACCAGCGGAACTCCCTCGGCCGCGGCCGCGGCGCGGCGGTCCGCGTTGTCGTCCCAGGCCCAGACCTCGGCGCCGCTCTCCCTCAGCGCGCGGGCCGCCGACAGGCCCGACTTGCCGAGCCCGAGGACCGCCACCGGAAGGCCGCCGAAGAAGGAAAGGTCAATCACGTCGGCCGCCCCTCATCTCAGCTTCAGGGTGGACAGGCCGGCAAGGGCCAGGATCACCGCGATGATCCAGAAGCGGATCACGATGGTCGGTTCGGCCCAGCCCTGCTTCTCGAAGTGATGGTGCAGGGGCGCCATACGGAATATGCGCCTGCCGGTCAGCTTGAACGAGGCGACCTGAACGATGACCGAGATGGTTTCCAAGACGAAGAGACCGCCGATGATGGCGAGCACGAGTTCGTGCTTGGTGATGACCGCCACGCCGCCCAATGCGCCGCCGCAGGACAGCGACCCGGTATCGCCCATGAAGACCATGGCCGGCGGGGCGTTGAACCAGAGGAACCCGAGGCTGGCGCCGACCAGCGCGGAACAGAACACGGCGAGTTCGCCGGTGCCGGCCACATAGTGGACCTGCAGGTAGCCGGCGAAGACCGTGTTGCCGACCAGCCAGGCGATCAGCGCGAAGCATCCGGCGGCGATCATGACCGGCACGATGGCCAGGCCGTCGAGCCCGTCTGTCAGGTTGACCGCGTTCGACGCGCCGACCATGACGAACACCGCGAAAGCCACGAAGAACCAGCCGAGGTTGACCAGGACTCCCTTCAACAGCGGGATCGCCAGATGGGTCTGCATCTGCTCGGGGCTGATATGGACGATCCACAGGGTGGCGGCGGTGCCGATGGCGATCTGGGCCAGGAACTTGAAGCGGCTCGGCAGGCCCTTGGAGCTGCGCCGCGTCAGCTTCAGGTAGTCGTCGCCGAAGCCGATCATGCCGAAGCCGATGGTGACGAAAAGAATCGCCCAGACGAAGCCGTTCGTGAGGTCGGCCCAGAGCAGCGTGGAAATGGCGATCGCCATGAGGATCAGCACGCCGCCCATGGTGGGGGTGCCCTGCTTGGTCAGCAGATGGCTCTCCGGCCCGTCGTCGCGGATCGGTTGGCCTTCGCGTTGCTTCGATTTGAGCCAGGCGATCACGCTGGGCCCCAGGGCGAAGCTGATCAGGAGCGCGGTGATCACCGCGCCGCCGCTGCGGAAAGTGAGGTAGCGGAACACGTTGAAGATGATGTGTTCGTCTGCGAGCGGGACCAGGAGGTTGAACAGCATGGGCGTGCCTCTCACTCGCCGTTGGCCGCGCGCGCCGGGTCGCCCTCGAGCGATGCCAGCGCCTCGATCACCAGGGCCATGCGGCTGCCCTGCGAGCCTTTGACAAGGACCGTGTCGCCCGGCCTGAGCCCTGCGGCGGCCAAGGGTGCCAGGCTCAGGGCATCGGCGGCGTGCCCGCCGCGACGGGCCTTGGGCAAGGCGTTGTGGAGTGCCGCCATGTTCGAACCACAGGTGTAGACCAGGTCGATCTCGGCCGCCTCGATCGGCTCGGCCAGCTTGGCGTGCAGCCTTTCGGAGTCCCGGCCCAACTCCAGCATGTCACCGAGGATTGCGATGCGCCGCCCGCCCTTGCCGAGCGGGGTCTTTTGCAGCACCTCGAATGCCGCCTGCATGGAGGCCGGATTCGCGTTGTAGGCGTCGTCGATCAGCTCGAAGCTGCCGCCGGGCAGGGGCAGTACCTGGCGGGCCCCCCGTCCCTTGAGCGGCTTGAGGGTCGCCATCTCGGCGGTCGCCGCGCGCAGGTCCGCGCCGACCGCCAGGATCGTCGCCAGCACGGCCAGGGAGTTCATGACCCAGTGGGCGCCCGGCAGCCCGAGACAGTAATCGAGCAGTTTGCCGCCGACCAGCGCGCGCACCGTGCTGTGGCCGCCGTGCAGCGAGCAATTGATGAGACGGGCATCGGCCTCCGGGTGCCGCCCGAAGCTGACGATTCGGGTCACGCCGGCCGCATCGGCCCGTTCGACCAGGAGGGTGAAGAAAGGGTGCTCGCGGTTCAGCACCGCGGCGCCACCCGGCTCCACGCCCTCGAAGATCTCGGCCTTGGCCTTGGCGATCTCTTCGATCGAGGCGAAGTACTCGCTATGCGCCGCTTCGATGGCGGTGATCAGGGCCACGTGCGGTCGGACGAGGTGCGTGAGCTGGCGGATCTCGCCCGGGTGGTTCATGCCCATCTCGAATATGCCGTAGAGCGCCTGCGGCCGCATGCGGGCGAGCGACAGCGGAACGCCCCAGTGGTTGTTGAGGCTGCCCGTGCTCGCAGCGGTCGGCGCCTGGGGCGCAAGGCAGTGCCGCAGCGCCTCCTTGACCCCGGTCTTGCCGACGCTTCCCGTCACGCCGATGAAGCGGGCCTCGCTGCGCGCCCGGGCGGCCGCGCCGAGCGCGGTCAGTGCCGCCAAGGTGTCTTCGACCAGAAGCAGCGGCGCCGTCTCGGGCAATTCTTCGGGCCGGCGCTGCGCCACGGCGGCAGCGGCGCCGGCGTCCAATGCCGCGGCGATGAAGCTGTGGCCGTCGAAGCTCGGGCCTTCCAGCGCGACGAAGAGGTCGCCCGGCTCCACGCTGCGGCTGTCGATCGAAACGCCGGTGGCGGCCCACTCGGCCGTGTTGCGGCCGCCGGTCGCCTTGGCGGCCTGGCCGCCGGTCCAGAGGGGCGCAGGGTTCATGACCGGCCCTCCGCCAGGCGGGCGACGACGCCGCGCACCACGTCGCGGTCGTCGAAGGGCAGGACCTCGTCGCCGACGATCTGCCCGGGCTCGTGGCCCTTGCCGGCGACGATCAGCAGGTCGTCCGGACCGAGCGCGGCCACGGCTGTTTCGATCGCCTCGGCCCGGTCGCCGATCTCCCACGCCCCGGTCGCCGCCTCGAGGATCTCGCGGCGGATCGCGGCCGGATCCTCGCTGCGCGGATTGTCGTCGGTGACGATGACCTGGTCGGCCAGGGACTGGGCGGCCTCGCCCATCAGCGGCCGCTTCCCGCGGTCGCGGTCGCCGCCGGCACCGAAGACCACCGAGAGCCGGCCGCGGGCGTGCGGCCGCAGCGCCTCGAGCGCGCTGCGCAGCGCGTCGGGCGTGTGCGCGTAGTCGACATAGACCTGGCCGCCGGAGGGCGCGCGCGCCACGAGCTCGAGCCGCCCGGCGACGCCGGTAAGGTGCGGCAGCGCGTCCAGCGCCGCCTCGGGATCCGTCCCGGTCGCGATGGCCAGGCCGAGTGCCGCCAGGACGTTGGCCGCCTGAAAGCGGCCGGCCAGGGGCAGCACGATGTCATGACGGCGGCCGAGGAGTTTCAGGGTGAGGCGTTGGCCCTCGGCCGCCGCGGCGATCCGGACGAGGCGGAGATCGCCACCCCCGGCGCCGTAAGTGAAGATCCGCAGGCCGCGTGCCAGCGCGGCGGCGCGCAACGTTTCGAATTCGGGTACGTCGGCGTTCAGCACCGCGCCGCCGCCCGGCGGCACCAGCTCGGCGAACAGGCGCAGCTTCGCGGCCAGATAGGCCTCGGTGCCGCCGTGATAGTCCAGATGGTCGCGCGACAGATTGGTGAAGGCCGCCGCGCGGATCTCCACGCCGTCCAGGCGGAATTGATCCAGGCCGTGGCTCGAGGCCTCCATCGCCAGGTGCTCGACCCCGTCCCGGGCGAGGGCCGCCAGACAGCGGTGCAATTCCACCGGGTCGGGCGTGGTCAACGAGGCGGGCGCGTCGGGTCGCGGCGGCATCAGGCCGAGCGTACCCAGGCTCGCCGCCTCGAGGCCCAACCGGCCCCAGATCTGGCGCGCGAATTCGGCGACCGAGGTCTTGCCGTTGGTCCCCGTGACCGCGGCGATCACCGCGGGCTGGCGGCCGAAGAAGCGCGCCGCGATCAGCGCCAGCCGGCGGCGCGGGTTCTCGTCGGTCAGGAGGGCCACGGGCCGGCCGTGCTCCCCGACCGAGGTTCCGGGTGTAGTCAGCACCGCGACGGCGCCGCGCTCGATGGCCTGGCCGATGAAATCGCGCCCGTCGCTGCGGCCGCCCGGGATCGCGGCGAAGAGGTCGCCCGGGGCGATCTTTCGGCTGTCCGCCGAAAGGCCCTGGATCTCCAGTGTCTGCAGCGCCGCCGCGGGCTCCATCTCGATCGTCGTTCCCTCTGCCAGGTCAGTTAGCCGCAAAGACGGTTCCTTTGAGGTTGACGGGTACCAGGTGACGGTCCGCACCTTCTTCCTCGTCCAGGGCCTTCGGCTGGATGCCGAGCAAGGGGCCCATACGCTCGATCACCCGGCGCACCACCGGCGCGGCGACCCAGCCGCCCGTGGCATAGCCGTGCGTGCTCTCGATGCCCTTTGGCTCGTCGATCATCGCGAAGATCACGTAGCGTGGCCGATCCATGGGAAAGGCCCCGATGAATGAGGCGATGCGGGCGCTTCTGGCATAGCGCCGGCCGCGCAGCTTGTCCGCCGTACCGGTCTTGCCGCCGACCAGATAGCCCGGGGCGTCGGCCAGGCGGCCGGTGCCGTTCTGCACCGCCAGGCGCATCAGCCAGCGCATGTCGCGCGAGGTCCGCGCGCTCAGCACGCGCCGGACCACGACGCGCTCGCCGCCGCCGCGTTTCAGCAGGGTGGCGGGCACCAACTGGCCGCCGTTGACCACGGCGGCGACGGCGCTGACCATTTGCAGCGGGCTGACCGCGAGGCCGTGGCCGTAGGAGATCGTCATGGTGTTGATCTCGCGCCACGGCGAGGGGACCATCGGCTGGCCCACTTCCGGCACCTCGATCTGTGCCGCGCGGGTCAGCCCGAGATTGCCGAGGAAGGCCTTTTGGGCCGGCGTACCGGAGTCCATGGCCATGTGCACCGAACCGATGTTGCTGGAGTAGATGAAGATCTCCGGCACCGACAGCCAGCGGTTCTTCGGCTTGAAGTCGCGGATCGTGTAGCTCGCCACGCGGATCGGCTGGCTGACGTCATAGCCGTCCTGCAGACCGACCGCGCCCTGGTCGAGCGCCATGGCCGTGGTGAAGATCTTGAACACCGATCCCATCTCGTAGACGCCCAGGCTGGCCCGGTTGAACCGCGCGTCGTCGTCGGCCTCGCCCGGCCGGGCCGGGTCGAAACTGGGCAGGGAGGCCATGGCGACCACCTCGCCGCTTTCGGCGTCCAGCACCAGCCCGGCCGCCCCGATCGCCCGGAACGTCGCCATGGCCGCGGCGAGCTCCTCGGTCAGGACGTGCTGCACACGGAGGTCGAGGCTGAGCGCCAGCGGTCGGGTCGCGCCGCGCAGCCGCTCTTCGAAAGCCTGCTCGATACCGGACAGGCCTCGGTTGTCCATGCCGGCGAAGCCGATCACATGCGCGGTCAGCGCGCCGTGCGGGTAGACCCGGTCCGGCTCGTGCTGGAAGTAGAGCCCGGGGATGCCGAGGCGGTTGACCTCGTGCTGCTGGCGCGGCGACAACTTGCGCTTGAGCCAGACGAAGGACTTTTCGGTTGCGAGCTTGGCGGCGAGCTCGGCCCCGGGAAGCTCCGGCAAGGCCGCGGAAAGGCGTGCGGCCACCGCCTCGGGATCGAGGACTTGGCGCGGGTTGGCATAGAGGGACGCGGTCGGCAGGGTGGTCGCCAAGACCACGCCGTTGCGGTCGACGATGTCGGCGCGGATCGTCTCGAGGGCGTTGGATCGCGGTGCCGCGGCCAGGCGCGGCTCGTTGCCGTCCGTGAGCAGGCTGACGTCTACAAGGCGCAGACCGACGACCAGAAAGGCCATGGCGAAGACCAGGCCGGCGGCCAGGAGCCGGGTCCGGCCGATTTCCAGACACTGCTTGATCGTGCCGTCGAGCAGGATCATCGAGGTCGGATCGGAACCTGTATCCAGGTCCAGGGGGCGGCGTGTCCGCACAAAGGTTGTGTCCGGCCGGTTCATCGTGAGTTCCTCGCGCGCGCCAGAATGGCGTCCAGGGTGGGAGTCGGGACCTCCGCCTTCTGCACCGCGCGTTGCGGCAGGTCGTCGAGCCGGACGACCTGGGTGCCGACCATTGGCGCCAGCCCGAGATGACGCCTGGCCAGATCGGAGAGTCGCGCCGGCTGGTTCAGATAGCTCCACTCGGCCTTGAGAATGTGGATCGCTTCCTGTCGCTCGAGGATCGACTGATGCTCCAGACCGAGTTCCTCTTCCAGGCGCTGGACCTCGTATTTGACATGGAACAGCCCGAGGGCGGCCACCATGATGGCGGTGAGCCAGACCAGAACCGCGATCCTGCTCATGGCGAACCTCCCGCCATGCTGTCGGTCCAGGCGGGGGCCGCGGTGCGCTCGGCCGCGCGCAGACGGGCCGAGCGGGCCCGCGGGTTGGCCGCGATTTCGCTCGCCTCCGGGCGCCGGGCCCCTTTGAAGAGCGGGCGGAACGTCGCCGCCGGCCGGGAGTGCTCGGGCGTGTCGGGCAGGTGGCGCGAGCCGCGCGCGGCACTGCCGCTGCGCTCCCGGAGGAACTCCTTGACCACGCGGTCTTCAAGCGAGTGGAAGGCGATGACCGCCAGATGGCCGCCTCGCCGCAGCAAGCGCTCGGCCGCGCGCAGGCCGCGCTGCAGTTCTCCGAGTTCGTCGTTCACATAGATGCGCAAGGCCTGGAAGGTTCGGGTTGCGGGGTCCAGGCCCTCGGGCCCGCGCCTGATCACGCGCCGCACCGCCTCCGCCAGCTCGAGCGTCCGCTCGAACGGCCGCTCGCGCCGCGCCGCGACGATCGCGCGGGCGATCGGCCGGGACTTGCGCTCCTCGCCATAGCGGTAAAGCACGTCGGCCAGCTCACCCTCGGAAAGGCTGTTCACGACCTCGGCGGCGCTGGGCCCGGTGGCGCTCTCCGGACCGGCCATGCGCATGTCGAGCGGACCGTCGGCGCGGAACGAGAAGCCGCGCTCGGCCCGGTCGATCTGCATGGAGGACACGCCGAGATCGAGTGCGATGCCGTCGACTGGGGCCGTGCCCCGCGCTTCCATCAGGCGGTCCATGTCGCCGAAGCGCCCCTCGACGAGCGTCAGGCGTCCCGCGTAGCGTTCGACCAGGGCCTCGCCGCCTGCCACCGCCTCGGGGTCGCGGTCGATGCCCCAGACCCGACAGTCCGCGGCATCGAGCAGGGCGGAGGCGGCGCCGCCGGCGCCGAAGGTGCCGTCCACATAGATCGCGCCGTCGCGCGGTGCCAGGGCCTCCAAGACCTCGCGGAGCATGACGGGCGTGTGCCGTGCGGCGGCGCTCATGACGCGCCGTCCGGGCCGCGGCGCAGCGGCAGCGTCAGGCCCTGTTCGCGGGCCCGCGCGCGGGCCTCGGTCTTCTGGCGCAGCAGGGTCTCCGGCTCCCAGATCTGGAACGAGGAGCCCATGCCGACGAAGCCGGCCCGCTCGGCGATGCCGGCATGCTCGACCAGCGCCGGCGGCAGCAGTATCCGGCCCTCGCCGTCGAAGCTCAACTGGTGGGCTTCCGCGAAGATCGTGAAAGCGAGGTCTTCGTGGGCGTCGGAATAGAGGTCGGTGGCCGATACGCTGTCGTTCAACTGCTCCATGAACTCCAGGTCGCAGGCCTCGATACCCGGGCTGCGGTAGGACGGACGGGCGATGATGCCCTGAAACGCGGAGCGCCCGAGGGCCTGGCGGAACGGCGCAGGGACGGAAACCCGACCCTTCCGGTCCACCTTGTTCTCGAAGGTGCCAAAGAACACCGCCACGCTCGTCTCCCGCGGCCTACGCCGCCCGTTTCGATCCCCTGCCTCCCGTTTCTAGCTGCCCTGGGAGCAGATGCCCTCACAATGGGATTAGGTGGGATATCATGGGATTTCATGGGTGTCAATGGGCGCACAAGTAAAACTCTCCCGGTTAAGAAGACGTTAACAGCGGTTCTTGATGGCCGTGTCATGTAGTGATCCAGATGTTGTGGCCACAAACTTTGGCGGCCCATAATGAAGTCTGTGTTCAGATTGTGTCAGAACTTTGTTCTTGTAATGTTCTAAAAACGGTTTGCGCGGGTGACAGCGCAGGTGGTGACGAAAATCTTTGCAAATGGGCGAAAGGCGACCGTTGGCGGGTGGTTACGGACCGCTGTTCCAACATGGTATGAAATGCCAGACGGCCTGTAAGCCGGGTTCTGTCCCCCGAAGGGGGATGGCCATTCATCTGGGACGCCCGTTGCCGGACGCCTCGCGCGACCTACCCGGGCGGCGGCGCGGAAACCCGCCCGGCCTCTCGGCCTGCCGCCCCTACTCGGTCTTGCTCCCGGTGGGGTTTACCGTGCCGTCCCCGTCGCCGGGGACGCGGTGCGCTCTTACCGCACCCTTTCACCCTTGCCGGCCGGCGGCCCGGCCCGAAGGCCGAACCGCGGACCGGCGGTTTGCTTTCTGTGGCACTTTCCCTAGGGTCGCCCCCGCCGGGCGTTACCCGGCACCGTGTTTCCGTGGAGCCCGGACTTTCCTCCCCCGCGCCGACTAGTCGGCAACGAAGGCGGCCATCCGACCGTCTGACCCTTGGTACCTAGGAGCGGGCGGCCCCGCCGTCAAGCCGGTCGGCGAGGGCGGCAAGCCGCGCCGCGGTCTCGCCATCGATCGTCCCGGTCACGGCGGCGGGCCGGAAATGGCGCTGGAAGGCCCGGACGACCGCCGTGTAGTCCTCGCCGAGGTAGCCGTAGCCGAAGCCGGCGAGCCGGGCCATGATCTCGTGCTCGGGCGGGAGGGGATGCGCCGCCGGCGCCTCGCCGGGCCACAGGCCGATCCCCGTGGCGGCCAGGCGCGCCCAGTCGAAGAGCTCGCCCGGGTCCTCCTTCCTGAGCGGCGCGACATCCGAGTGGCCGAGCACCCGCTCGGGCGGGATCGGGTGGCGGGCCAGGATCTCCTGGGCGAGCGCGATCAGCGCCGCCATCTGCGCTTCCGGGAAGGGGCGGTAGCCGAATTCGTGGCCGGGGTTGACCAGCTCGATGCCGATCGAGCGCCCGTTGATGTCGCTCGATCCCGCCCAGGCCGCCACACCGGCGTGCCAGGCGCGGCGCTCCTCGGCGACCAGCCGGGTAACGCTGCCGTCCTCGTCGATGAAGTAGTGGGCGCTCACCTCGGTGACCGGATCCAGGAGGCGCCCCAGCGCCGCCTCGGCGCTCGGCATGCCGGTGTAATGCAGCAGCAAGATGTCCACCGCCTGGCCGTTTGGCCGGGCGTTATGGTTGGGCGAGGGGCGGTCGTGGATCTTCATGGCTCCCGACTATACCCGTTCCACCTCGGGCGCGGCGACCCTCGGGCGGCGCAGGACGATGATGCCGACGCCGGCGACGGTCAGCAGGCCGCCCGCCACCAGGGTCGCGGTCAGCGTCTCGCCGAGGAACAGCATGCCGGAGATAACGGCGAAGACGGGGACCAGGAGGATGAAGGGCATGGTCTGGTTGACCCGGTAACGGCCGATCATCCGATACCAGGCGCCGTAGCCGAGGCCGTAGACTAGGACCGACTGATAGACCACCGAGGCATAGGCGCGCCAATCGGCGGCGGCCAGCGCCTCCAGCTGGCCGCCTTCCAGCGCCAGCGAGGCGAGCAGGAGCTGCGGCGTGGCGAAGATCGCGACCCAGGCATTCAGCGTCATGCCGTCGATCTCGCCCAGCAGCTTGATCTGGATGTTGGCGACCGACCAGATGCAGGCGGCCAGGACGACCAGGGCGAGGGAAAAATAACGGCCCTCGAGACGCGGCTCGCCGGCGATCAGCATCACACCGCCGAAGGCGATCGCCATGCCCAGCGCGCGGCGCCAGCCGATCATGTCCTTGAAGAAGATCGCGGCCAGCAGGGCGGCGAAGGGCACCTGAAGCTGGATTGCGATGGCGGCCGTGGCCGCGTCGATCCCGCTGAGCCCGGTGAACATCAGCGAGAAGTGCAGCAGGCCGAGGGTGACCGAAATTAGGAAGACCGGGCGCCAGCGGCCGCTGGGCGGCTTCGCGAAGGGACCCAGCAGCAGCGCCACCAGGCCGAAACGCAGGGCCACCATCAGGATCGGCGGGAGCTGCTGCAGGCCGATCTTGGCTACCGCGAAGTTCAGTCCCCAGATCGCCATCACGCCGACGATGACGGCGATGTGCAGGGGCCGCAGCTCGAGGGTCATGCGCGTTCCCGCGGCGCTTCGGCCAGCGCTTCGCGCTTTTCCTCCAGCTCCAGCCACCGCGCCTCGGCGGTCTCGCGCTCGCTGCGGGCCGCCTCGAGCCGAGCAGCCGCCGCCTCGAAGGCGGCGGGGTCTCGGCCGTAGAGGCCGGAGTCGGCCAGGCGCCCCTCCAGCTCCGTGGTCTCGGCGGTCAGCCGGTCGATCCGGCCGGGCAGGCGTTCCAGCTCGCGCTGCTCGCGGTAGCTCAGCTTGCCGCCGCCGGCGCGCGGCCGCTCCGCCTTCGGCGCCGCAGGCCTGCCCTTGGCCGTACCCGGCGCCGCGGCGCTCTCCAACAGCTTCAGGTAATCGCCATAGCCGCCGACCGCCTCCTGCACCTGCCCGTCGCCCTCCAGCGCGATCACCCCGGTCACCAGGCGGTCGAGGAAGTCACGGTCGTGGCTGACCAGCAAGAGCGTGCCCTTGTACCCGTCCAGCACCTCGAGCAGCAGGTCGAGGGTCTCCAGGTCCAGGTCGTTGGTCGGCTCGTCGAGCACCAGCAGGTTGCTCGGCCTGGCGAAAAGGCGGGCCAGCAGCAGGCGGTTCTTCTCGCCGCCGGACAGGCTCTTCACCGGCTGGCGCGCCTGGGCGTCCTCGAACAGAAAATCGCGCAGGTAGGCGACCACGTGGCGTTGGCGCTCGCCGACCATGAGGGAGTCGCCGCCGCCCGGCACCAGGGTATGCCAAAGGGTGGCCTCGGGATCCAGGCTCTCCCGGCGCTGGTCGAAATAGAGCGGCGCAAGGTTGCTGCCGAGCTTCAGCGTTCCTGCGTCCGGTTCCAGCTCGCCGGTCAGCAGGCGCACCAGCGTGGTCTTGCCGGCGCCGTTGGGGCCGATGATGCCGATCCGGTCGCCGCGCCGGATCCGCGTCGAGAAGTCGCGCACGATGACGCTCTCGCCGCCGCCGTCGGCCCGCGGGAAGGACTTGGCCAGGTGCTTGGCCTCGATGACCATGCCGCCGCTCCGGTCGGCTTGCAGCGCGCTCAGCTTCGCTTGGCCGGGCGCCTTCAGCCATTCGGCGCGCTTCCGGCGCAGCTCGTCGAGCCGGGCCCGACGGCCCTGGTTGCGCTTGCGCCGGGCGGTCACGCCGCGCGCCAGCCAGCGCTGCTCGCGTACGATCTTTCGGTCCAGCCGGTGCAACTCGCCCGCCTCGCGCTCGGCTTCGGCCTCGGCCCAGTCCTCGAAGTGGGCATAGCCCTTGTCGAGCCGCCGGATGCCTCCGCGGTCGAGCCAATAGGTGATCCGCGAGACCCTGGCCAGGAAGGCGCGGTCATGGCTGACCACCAGGAGCGCGCCGGCAAAGCGCGCCAGCTCCCGCTCCAGCCACTCGATGGTCGGCAGGTCGAGATGGTTGGTCGGCTCGTCGAGCAGCAGCACTTGGGGCTCGCTGACCAGGGCCCGGGCCAGCGCCGCGCGCCGCCCCTCGCCGCCCGAGAGCGTGCCGAGGTCGCGAGCGCCTTCGAGATCGAGGCGGGCCAGTACCGCCGCCGTCCGGTGGCGCCGGTCCGCCTCGTCCGCCGGCAGGCCGCCGGCGACGTAGTCGGCGACGCTCTGGCCGGCCGTCAGGACCGGGTCCTGCGGCAGGTAGGCCACGGCGGTGCCGGGCTGCAAGAAGCGATCCCCTGCGTCCAGTGCCAGGGCGCCGGCCAGCGCCTTCATGAGGCTCGATTTGCCGCTGCCGTTGCGGCCCACCAGACAGGCCTTCTCGCCGCGCGTCAGGCCGAGCGAGAGGTCCTCGAACAGCGGATGCCCGCCGAAACCGAGCGCTGCCTCGCGCAGCGCGACGAGAGGGGCCGGCAGCGCCATGGGTCAGTCGAGGCCACGCGCTTTGCGGATCTGGTCATGGGCGGCGTTGATCGTCGCCAGCCTTTCGTTGGCCAGCTCGACGAACTCCGGCGGCATGCCTTGCGCGACCAGCTTGTCCGGGTGATTCTCGAGCACGAGCTTGCGGTGCGCGGCCTTGATCTCGGCATCGCTGGCGTCCCGCGGCACGCCCAGAACGCCATAAGGATCGCCATCGCCCGGTTCGAGGTTCTCGGCGCGCAGGCGTTCCCAGCGCTCCGGGTCCAGGCCGAAGATTCGGGCCAGTTGGTGGAGGTAGTCCAGCTCATCGGCGGTCACCTTGCCGTCGGCCCGGGCGATGTGGAACAGGCCCTCGAGCAGCTCTTCCAGGACCGCCGGATTGTTCCGGAACATGCGGCCGAGCTGGCGCGCATAGGGCTCGAAGCCGCGGACGTCCTTGCGGGCCTGGTCGAACAGCCGCCCGACGTTCTTCATCTCCTCCCGCGGAATGCGGAAGACTTCCTTGAAGGCGCCGATCTCGTCGCGGGTCACCACGCCGTCGGCCTTGGCCATCTTGGCGCCGAGGACGATCACCCCGATGGTGAATGCGACCTTCTTTGTGGCGTCGTCGGGTTCCTGGCCTTGCGTGCTTTCGCGCATCTTGTCGACCGCATGGCCGGCCAGGCCGCCCAGGAGCGCGCCCAGCGGCCCGCCGAGCGCGAAACCGGCCGCACCGCCGACGACTTTGCCCCAAATGCTCATGTCATGCGCCTGGTGGAAGCTTTGGTTGTTCCCGCTTATTTCACGTCGCTGCACCGGCGGCAAGTGCGCCGCCGGCCCCGGCCTATCTGGCGCCGGGCGCGAGGCGTCCGATGCCCGGCAGCTTGAGCGCCAGGTCGAGGGGATCGATGCCCAGGGTGAGGCCTAGAAGGTTGAGCTCGACGCCCTCCTCGACCGCGGCCAGAAGGCCCAGGGCGCCGAACAGAGAGACCTGGTACCCGGTGCCGCTGGGGCTGGGGCCGGCGAAGGTGGTATCGCCTAGATAGTCCTTGCCGATGGCGGTGGGCGGCAGGTCGAGACGCAGATCGGGTACCGCCCGGCCGACATAGGCCGTGAAGGTGTTGGAGTTGGGGCCCGGCCAGGTGCGGTAGACGTCCTGGTAGGGATAGCCGGCGACCACTGCCTCGATTCGGTCGATCAAGGCCTCGACCCCCTCGCCGCGCCGCTCCAGGTAGACCTCGGGCCGGGCGCCGTACCACTGCCGATCCGGGTGCCGGTCGCGGCGCTGGACGAGTGGGTTCTGCCCGTGCCAATGGCGCCAGCCGATCACCTCGTAGATCGTGTAGGCCTCGGCGTTCCGGCGCTTGACCGCGATCCAGGTATGAACGGCCAAGGCGCCGCGCCAGCCGAAGGCACGCGCGCCGTAGACCTGCACCAAGGGCTCGCGCAGCTTGGCCGGATCGGGCGCGGTCCCGGCGCTGGCCCGGCTGGCGGTGCGCCAGTCGCCGCCGAGATTGGCCATGCCGGTAAGGGCCGCCACGACCGGACCTGCCAGCAGGATCAGCAGGGTGATCAGCAGAAGCTTCGTCAGGATCGCCATGGGCCGTAGCTTACCACTCCGGGGCTGACGCGGGGTAAACGCGTCCCTGTGGCGCCGATCTGTCGCTATGGGTCGGGCCGCGAGTATTCCATATGGGGTTACTGCCGGGGCAGGCAAGGATGCGGCTTTGCCCGGCGGCCCCGGGTGGCTGCCACGAACGGGTCCGTTGTTCGTATCTTAACCAACAACGTGCTATCGCTGGGCGCGTTGCAACTTCGCCTAAGAGCATGCGGGCTGTCGGGCCTCGGTGCGAGCGCGGGAGTCCAAAGCCATGCCTATCATCTTCCTTGTCACCGTCGGCCTGCAGGTCCTCTGCGCGGTTCATGTGATCAGAACCGGTCGGCCCATGATGTGGCTCTATCTCATCGTGCTGCTGCCGCTGGCGGGCAGTGCCGCCTACTTTCTTGTCGAGATCATGCCGGACCTGCGCCACAGCCGGGCCGCGAAGCAGGCGGTCAGGGACGTCGGCGCGGTCATCGATCCGGACAGGGACTTTCGCGAACTGGTCGACAACCTCGACCGGGTGGAGAGCGTCGAGAACAAACTGGCCCTGGCCAAGGAATGCCTGCGCCGGGAGCGCTACGACGAGGCCAGGCGGCTGCTCGAAAGCTGCCTGACCGGGGTCCACGAGGACGACCCGACCCTTATGCTCGCGCTGGCTCGGGCCCGGTTCGGCACGAAGGATTTCGCCGGCACCCGCGAGATCCTCGACCGGCTGCGCGAGGCCCATCCGGATCTGAGGTCGCCCGAAGGCCACATGCTCTATGGGCGGGCATTGGAAGGCCAGGGAAATGTCGAGCGGGCCCTCTTCGAGTACGAGGCCCTCGCGGGCTACTTCGCCGGTGAGGAAGCGCGCTGCCGATACGCCCTGTTGCTCCAGAAAACCGGCCGGGTCGACGGGGCCAAGGCGGCCTTCCGCGAGGTCGTGAAGTCGGTCGAACGGGCGAGCAGGACCTATTTCCGAAGCCAGCGGGACTGGTACGAGGTCGCGCGCCGAAACCTGGAGGAGTGAGCGGGCCTCTGCTCGTTCCAAGCGGCGTCAATCAGGCTCGATTGCCGTCGCAGACAAAGTGTCACTGAAGACAGCACTTCTTGAATTTCCTGCCGCTGCCGCAGGGGCAGGGGTCGTTTCGGCCCACGTCGCGAATCGGGTTCACGTGGGGCTCGTCCGTCAGAAACTCCGAAATGGCCGGCTCCCAAGGCTCGCGTTCGAGGCGGTCCGAAGGCTCGTCGGAGAATGCCGCCCAGGATTCCATCTCGCCGATCGTGTCGTCGAAGTATCCGAGCGGCACCCATGCCGAGTCCTTATAGCTCTCCGGGTCCCTGACGGCCGCCTGCACATCCTTCTGAAAGTGGCGGTATCGCATGTTTCCAGGATGGATCCTTCCCGACGCGAAGGCCTTGCGGACCAGGTCGGAAAACTCGGTCAGGCCGAGCAGGGATATCGCGCTCTGCCAGCCGACCCACACATGGCTCTCGCCCTGGGGCCGCAACTCGGCATAGGCCCGAAGCAGATACTTCTTGAAATCCTCGAGATCGACCCGGCCCTCCTTGACCAGGAAGGCCAGGGCCTGGAACAGGCCGGACCTAACGAATTCGTCGGCGTCCTTGTCTTCGATGACCTCCTGCATGGGCCCTGGATCGCCGTCGAAGACGCTAATCGCGATTCTCGACAGCGTCTCGGTCTTGGCTTCGCCCAAGATGCGGTGGAGCCGGGCCGAATCGAGCGAGAAAAGCCGCATCAAGAGCCGATACGCCCGCTTTTCGCGAAACTGGGCCAAAAGGTGGACGATGAAGAAGAGAGCGTCCTCGTCCGCCCCGTCGAGGCCGGGGCCGTTCAAATAGGCTTCGATCCTTTCGAGGAAATCCGGTGTGACGGCATCCCGGTTTGCGATGGCCCGCTCCAGGGCCTTTCGCGGAAAGCCGTCATGTTCGGCAAACTCGAACACGATTTCATCGGTCTCGAAATCGAGCGCTTCGGTAATTGCCATGGTCGTTGACCCTCGATGAACAGTCGTTGAAAAATGCCCCGATTCGCTGATGAGGCGCAATCGAAAGGCGCGACCGCGCTGCCGAAATTCATTGACAAACTGCCGATAATTTATCAATAAAATATCTTCGTACGGATAATCCTTCGAGGTTTGGAGGCGGAGATGCCGGAAGAATTTGGTGCGTCTGCGAGTTCCGGTGGTGGCTGGCAGTTCTGGGTCGACCGGGGCGGCACCTTCACCGACGTGGTGGCCCGGCGGCCGGATGGCAGTCTGGTCACACACAAGCTGCTCTCGGAGAACCCCGAGCGCTACCCGGACGCGGCGCTTCAGGGTATCCGGGACCTGCTGGGCCTGGGGAGCGGTGACGTGATTCCGGCCGGGGCCGCCGAGGCGGTCAAGATGGGCACCACGGTGGCGACCAACGCGCTGCTCGAGCGCAAGGGCGAGCGCACGGTCCTGGTCGTCACCAAGGGGTTTCGAGACGCGCTCCGGATCGCCTATCAGAACCGGCCCGAGCTCTTCGTCCGCCGGATCGAACTGCCGGAGCTCCTCTACGAGCGCGTGGTCGAGGTGCGTGAGCGCGTGGGCGCCGGGGGCGAGGTGCTGGAGGCGCCCGACCTGGCGGCCGCGCGGCGGGACTTGGCGGCAGCTTTCGAGGCCGGCATCCGCTCGGCGGCGGTCGTCTTCATGCACGGCTACCGCTATCCCGCGCACGAGCGCCGGGTGGCGGCCCTGGCGCGCGATCTCGGCTTCACCCAGGTTTCAGTCAGCCACGAGGTCAGCCCGCTCATGAAACTGGTTTCGCGCGGCGACACCACCGTGGTCGACGCCTACCTCTCGCCGATCCTGCGGCGTTACGTGGATCAGGTGGCCGGCCAGCTGGGCGATACGCGCCTGATGTTCATGCAGTCCAACGGCGGACTGACCGACGCCCGGCGCTTCCAGGGCAAGGACTCGATCCTGTCCGGACCGGCCGGCGGCATCGTCGGGGCCGTACGTACGTCAGCTATGGGCGGCTTCGACAGGATCATCACCTTCGACATGGGCGGCACCTCGACAGACGTGGCACATTACGATGGCGCGTACGAGCGCGCCTTCGAGACCCAAGTCGCAGGTGTACGTATGCGCGCGCCGATGATGCGGATCCACACCGTGGCCGCGGGCGGCGGTTCGATCCTGCATTTCGACGGTGCGCGCTACCGGGTTGGGCCGGACTCGGCCGGCGCCAATCCGGGGCCGGCGTGCTATCGGCGCGGCGGCCCCCTGGCGGTGACCGACGCCAACGTCATGCTGGGCCGCATCGTGCCGGACTTCTTCCCCCGCGTGTTCGGCCCGGGCGGCGACGCGCCGCTCGACGCCGGCACCGTGCGTGACAAATTTGCCACACTGGCCCGGGAGATCCGGGCGACGACGGGCGACACACGCACATCCGAAGAGGTCGCCGAGGGGTTCCGCCGGATTGCGATCGAGAACATGGCCAACGCGATCAAGAAGATCTCGACCCAGCGCGGCTACGATGTGACGGAGTACACGCTCTGCTGCTTCGGTGGGGCCGGCGGCCAGCACGCCTGCGACATCGCTGATACGTTGGGCATGACCCGGATCTTCCTGCATCCCTTCGCCGGCGTGCTTTCAGCCTACGGCATGGGGTTGGCCGATCTGCGGACGCTGCGCGAACGCGCGGTCGAAAGCCGCCTGGAAGCGAGCCTGATGGACGAGTTGGCCGCGGGCCTGGAAGAGATGGCCGAGGCGGGCCGGGCCGAGATGCGCGCCCAGGGGATCGCCGCGGAGCGGCTCGGCGTGGTCCGCAAGCTGCATCTGCGCTACGAGGGTACGGACACCGCCATGGAAGTCGATTTCGGCCCGCTGGAGCAGGTGGTCGCCGGATTCGAGGCGCTGCACGAGCAGCGCTACGGCTTCGTCATGGCCGGCAGGGGCCTTACGGTCGAGGCGATCTCCGCCGAGGTGATCGGCGGGACCGATTCCGTGGAGGATCGGCCGCTGGAGGCCGCGCCGCGCAGCGGCCCGCTCTCGCCTCGCGCTACTGTACGCATGTACGTTTCAGGCGGTTGGCGGGACACGCCGGTCTTCGACCGTGCCGACCTTCTGCCCGACGACAGGATCGACGGCCCGGCGATCGTGATCGAGCCAACGAGCACGACGGTGATCGAGCCCGGCTGGCGGGGGGAGTTGACCGTGCGCAATCACCTGGTACTCACGCGCGTCGTGCCCCTGGAACGTACGGCTGCCGTCGGCACCGAGGTCGACCCGGTCATGCTCGAGATTTTCAACAACCTGTTCATGTCGATCGCCGAGCAGATGGGCTCGACCCTGGAGAACACGGCCTATTCGGTCAACATAAAGGAACGGCTCGACTTTTCCTGCGCAATCTTCACCCCCGCAGGCAACCTGGTCGCCAACGCGCCACACATGCCCGTGCACCTCGGGTCCATGAGCGAGAGCATACGTACGGTGATCCGCGAACGGACCGGGACGATGGCGCCGGGCGACGTGTACGTATTGAACGCACCCTACAACGGCGGTACCCACCTGCCGGACATCACCGTGATCACGCCGGTCTTCGACGCGGCCGGCGAAGACATCCTATTCTTCGTGGCGAGCCGCGGCCACCACGCGGACATCGGCGGCATCACGCCCGGTTCCATGCCGCCGGACAGTACTACGGTAGAGGAGGAAGGCGTCCTGATCGACAACTTCGTCCTGGTCGACAAGGGTCGCTTTCGGGAGCGCGAGATCTTGGACCTCTTGGCGTCCGGTCCCTATCCGGCGCGCAACCCGGCCCAGAACTTGGCCGACCTCAAGGCGCAGATCGCCGCCAACGAGAAAGGCGTGCAGGAGCTGCGGCGCATGATCGCCCACTTCGGCCTGGACGTGGTCCACGCGTACATGGGACACGTACAGGACAACGCCGAGGAGCAGGTGCGCCGGGTTCTCGATGTCCTCAAGGACGGCAGCTTCACCTATGCCCTCGATAGCGGCGCCGAGGTTTCGGTGTCGATCCGCATCGACAAGGCGGAGCGCAGTGCGGTGGTTGATTTCGGCGCCACCTCGGCGCAGCAGCCGAACAACTTCAACGCTCCTTCCGCGGTTTGCCGGGCGGCCGTGCTCTATGTGTTTCGCACCTTGGTCGACGACGTAATCCCGATGAACGAGGGCTGCCTCAAGCCGCTCGAGATCCGTATTCCCGAAGGCTCCATGCTCAATCCGCGCTATCCGGCCGCAGTGGTCGCGGGCAACGTCGAGACCAGCCAGATCATCACCGACGCGCTCTATGGCGCGTTGGGCGTGCTGGCGGGCGCCCAGGGCACCATGAACAACCTGACCTTCGGCAACGATCGCTATCAGTACTACGAGACGATCTGCGGCGGCTCGGGCGCCGGGCCGGACTTCGACGGCACGGACGCAGTCCACACACATATGACCAACTCGCGCCTGACCGATCCCGAGGTGCTCGAATGGCGCTTCCCGGTGCTGCTCGAGAGCTTCGAGATCCGCAAGGGCTCGGGCGGCGAGGGCGGGCACCGGGGCGGGCACCGGGGCGGCGACGGCGCGCGCCGGCGGCTCCGGTTCCTCGAGCCCATGACCGCGGCGATCCTGTCCAGTCACCGCAAGGTCGCGCCTTTCGGCGTGGCCGGGGGCGCACCCGGCGCGCTAGGCCGGAACTGGGTGGAGCGGGTCGACGGCACGCGCGTCGACCTCACTGGCACCGACAAGGTCGAGATGGGCGCGGGCGACGTCTTCGTGGTCGAGACCCCGGGCGGCGGCGGCTACGGCGCGCCGGCGTCGGAGGACGCGACATGAGCGGCGACGGCAAGCCCGGCCGGCCCATCGTGTCCTCTGCTCACCTGGTTTCGGAGCGGGCGGCCGAGCTGAGCGCCTTGGAGTTCGGCCTGATCATCGCCGGCAACGCCTTCGCGCGCTGGACCGTGCGCTGCATGGCGGCGGCCGGCGAGGGCGACCTGGGGGCGCTCGACGTGCTAGTGTTGCATTCGGTCAATCACCGCGGGCGCGACAAGAAGCTGGCGGACATCTGTTTCGTGCTCAACGTGGAGGATAGCCACACCGTCACCTACGCGCTCAAAAAGCTGCTGCGCCTGGGCCTGGTGAGCGCGGCCAAAAGCGGCAAGGAAACCCTTTATGCCCCCAGCCCGGCCGGGCGCGCGGCCTGCGAGCGCTACCGACGGGTGCGCGAGGACTGCCTGACCGCCGCCTACGAGGCCTTTTCGGGCGGCCGGCGCGACCAGCTCAACCAGGAGATCGGCGCGGCCGCCGACCTGCTGCGCGCCCTCTCAGGCCTCTACGACCAGGCCGCCCGGGCCGCGGCGTCGCTGTAATCGGCCCCCGGTACCGGGCCGAATTTGACACAAGTCAATGAACCGATACCCTCGCCCTGGTAGCGAAGTAAAGTCATGCGGGGGGCAGGGGCAGGAAGGCGGTCACAATGGAGAAGATTCTGGTTCCCACGGACGGCTCGGGGCCGGCCGACAAGGCGATCGACTTGGCCTGCGACCTGGCGACGAGACATAACGCCCGGGTCTGTCTTCTGCACGTGCTGCTGCGTGACAAGGAACCCGAGGACCTGCGCAGGCTGGCGGCCGTGGCCGACCTCGATGCCGAGATGCAGGACGCCTTGGCGCGCGCCGAGGCGACACCCCCCAATTCCTCGGTGCCGGCCGCCGTCTTCGCCATGGATCCGGCCGCCGTGGAACACCCCGTTCCCGTCGAGGTCCTGCGGGCGCTCGGCGGCAAGGTGCTCGAGGCGGCCCGGCGCGCGGTCGAAGCCAAGGGCATCGACAGCGTGACCCAGACGCTCGAGGACGGAGAAGCGGCCCAATGCATCGTCGAGGCCGCGGCCCGCGAGCGGGCCGACACCATCGTCATGGGCCACCGCGGCCTCGGCGACATCGAGGGGATCACCTTGGGCAGCGTATCCAACAAGGTGAGCCACCTCGCGGACTGCACGGTCATCATGATCAGGTAGATTGCATCCGGCGCGCCCTTCGGCCGCCGCGATCAGCGACACCCGCCAGCCGGGCGGCGCGAAGGCGCCCGCCCAGCCGTCGCCCGCGTTACCCTTTAACAAATTTGTTACAATTTAAGCACGAAAAATTAAGTTTCGTTTACAAATCATTAGTTGTGTCACTGTTAGCATAGGAACTGTTCGGGTCTGTGCGGTTGGCTTGCCGCTGGAACCGTCCCGCCGAGGGGTGGCGGGGATAGCCGGGTCCAACAGCACAGTGTTGGCCGACCCGGCAAACCGGGGACCGACGGTCCCGATCTGTTCGACGGAGGGGGCGAGAAACAAAATAAAACATAAAAATACATAAAACCAAAAAATAAAATGGAGATGACAATGCAAGCGCGCGAATGCGGGAGAACCAATACTCCCCGAAATACATGCAGGGCTCTGGCCCTCATATCCGCGGTTTTCCTGATACCTCTGGCCCAAGCCCAGGCCGCTTCAGGAGACCTTGCCACGCGGATGAAAAAGCCCCATCAAGACGGTGGTGGTTCCGGCGATGCCACCCAGCTCGGTGAAGGGCTGGGGGGAACCCGCGGGGACTTCGATGGAGATGGCCGATCGGACCTCCTGTGGCGCAATGCCGCCACCGGTGGCAACGTCATCTGGGAGATGGACGGATTCGTCCGCAAGGCCGCGGGCTTGGTCGGCGTCCAACATTTGCCCTGGGAGGTCGGCGGCACCGCGGACTTCAACGGCGACAGCCGGGCCGATATCCTTTGGCGCAATGCCGACACCGGTCGCCTTGCGATCTGGCAAATGGATGGCCTTACCGTCGAGTTGGAGCAGGGCGCCAAGCCCGTCTCCGCGGAGTGGCAGGTCGGGGGCCTCGGCGATTTCAACGGCGACGGCACGGCCGACATCCTGTGGCGCAACGGCAGCAGCAAGAAAGTCTTCATCTGGCAGATGAACGGCCTGTCCTTAGAGGCCCAGGCCCCGATCGGCGCCATTTCCGTCGACTGGATGATCGACGGGGTCGACGACTTCGATGGCGACGGCAAGGCCGATATTGTGTGGCGCAACGTCAACACCGGTAACACGGTCGTCTGGCAGATGGACGGATTCACCCAGCTGGCCGCGGAGTCCATCGGGGCGCCGAGCACCGTCTGGCAGATCGCCGGCACGGGCGACTTCGACGGTGACGGGAGGGCCGACATCCTGTGGCGCAACGTCAGCACCGGCGTCGCAGTGATCTGGCTGATGGACGGCCTCAACCGCTTGGCCGAGGACTCGATCGGGACCGTCAACTCTTCGTGGGCGATCGAGCGGACTCGGGATTATAACGGTGACGGCCTGACCGACATTCTGTGGCGCAACGTCAGTACCGGCGCCGTCGTGATCTGGCAGATGGACGGCTTCACCAAGGTGGCTGCGGACATGATAGGCACCATCAATTCGGCCTGGCAGGTGGAGTAGGCGGCGAAGTAGAAACGGCGGTCCCACCAGGCGGAGCTCGCACGCCCAAGAGCGGGCGCAGCTCCGCCTCTGTTCGGCCATACCTTCCGGTTACAGCTACTCGCGCGGAAAGCGGCTCCAGCCGGCGAGGATCGCCTCGTCGTCGCTGCAGAACACGCGCTCGCCCTTGTCCGGGTCGATCGTGACGTCCCCGTAGGTCTCGTCCGACGGGACGTAGAAGATCCGCTGGTCCTTTTCGTTGATCGCGCCTTTGACCACGCAGAAGACCGTGTCGCTGGTTTCACCGGGCAGGCGCGCGCCCTGGCGCCATTCCCCCGGTGGGATGAAGTCGCCGCGCCACAGGCCGAGCTTGGCGTCCCGGGCCGCGTCCTGAGTGCTCTGATAGCTCGGCACGGCGCCGGGCAGGGCGACTGCGTAGCCTTGTCCGACCATGACCTCGCTCAAATCCTTGCCGTCAATCTGGCAGGCGCCGGTGACCGTGGGCGCGTCGTTCTCGCTGGTGCAGCTGACCGCGCCGAAGGCGGCCAGCTTGCGCAGCGCCAAGGCGGCCTCCAGGCCGCAGCGCCAGCTCTTCTCCTCGATCAGGCAGCGCTGGCCCAGTTCCGGTGCGTCGATGCCCGCAAGGTGAACGATCCGGTCGCCGATCTGCAGCGTGTCGCCGTCGATGATCGACACCTCGCCGACGATCTCGCCGGCCAGGGCGGGTTTGGGCCCGGAGCCGGCGGTCAGCACGGCCGCGGTCAGCAGGAACAAAGCAAAGCGCATGGAAAAATCCTGTTCGGTCCTTCGGTGGCGGTCCAGAAGACTGGAATACCGCACAAAGATATAAAGATATAATGTCGCCCCAACCGCCTTCCGGACAGTGCCCTGGGAACCTCTGGCTAACATAGCTGAGGTTCCGGGCAAGGTCATCCACCCGATCTTGCATTTTCGGAGGGGCGTCGACGGCGAAGAGCAGTCGGCGCGCGGACCCGGGGCGCCGCACGACTTCCGGCGATAGCGGCACCCTCCGCGGTTGTCCTCGCCTGGCCCGTTGACAGGATCGCTGACGACTCTGTACTGTCGTTCTGGTATACCAAATCCCAACTTCGGAAGGGATGGGGAGCGGGGGATGGCCCAAGGGCTCAGATCGCCCATGGTCACGGTTGTAGGAGCAGGCCTGTTTTGCTACGCTCGATAATCTGCTACACAGTAGCATGACCAAGAGGGTCCGCCATGAGAGGCGCGGCAGATATCACAAGAAACGAGCTGGGAGAGATCAAAATGAGAAATATCGCTAGGAGGCTTTTCGGTTTCGGTTTGGTGGCGGGCCTCGGCCTCGCCTTCATGGCCGCGCCGCATAACGCGGCCGTGGCTTGGGAGCCCAAGAAACCAGTCGAATTCGTGATCATGGCGGGCAAGGGCGGCGGTGCCGACAAGATGGCCCGCCTCATGCAGAGCGTGATCCAGAAGCACGGGTTGGCGTCGAAACCGTTCACGCCGATCAACAAGCCGGGCGGGTCGGGCGCCGAATCGCTCGTGTATCTCAAACAAAAAACGGGCGACGACTACGTCATCATGGTCACGCTCAACAGCTTCTACACCACGCCCTTGCGCAACCCCGACCTGGACATCGACATCTCGACCTTCACGCCGGTCGGGCGCATGGCCGAGGACACCTTCCTTCTCTGGGTGAACTCGGACACCGCCATCAAGACCATCGACGACTTCGTCAAGGCGGCCAAAGCCAAAGGCAACGGCTGGGTGATGGCCGGTACAGGCAAAGGGCAGGAGGACCAGCTCCTCACCGACTTCCTGAACAAGGCCTACGGCCTCGACATGAAGTACGTGCCCTACAAGGGCGGCGGCCGGGTCGCCAAGGAGCTCGCCGGCAATAACGCCGATTCGACGGTCAACAACCCGTCCGAGCAACTCGGATTCTACCAGGCCGGCAAGACGCGCGCGCTGGCCGCGTTCACACCCGCGCGACTCGACCTGTTCCCGGAAGCGCCGACGTTCCAGGAGCTGGGCAAGGACTTCGTCTATTTCATGCAGCGCAGCGTCGTCGGCGCGCCCGGCATGAGCAAGGAGGCGGAGGCCTATTACCGGGACGTGTTCAAGAAGGTCTACGCCACCGAGGAGTGGCAGGGCT
>JAOUCL010000193.1 GCA_029859805.1 Rhodospirillales bacterium
CCAAGGCCACCCCGCCGATACCGCCCGAAGCGGTCTTCGACAGGCCGTCCATCTTCCAGATGACGTTGGCCCCGTTGGTCGTGTTGCGCCACAGGATGTCGGCGTGGTCGTCGCCGTCGAAGTCGCCCGTGCCGACGATCCGCCAGTCGAGGCCGGCCCCGCCGATCCCGCCCATGTCCAGCGTCGTAAAGCCGTCCATCAGCCAGACGAGAGCGCTTCCGCTGCCCGTGTTGCGCCACAGCACGTCCGTCTTGGTGTCGGCGTTGAAGTCGGCCAGGCCCCGCACCTGCCACTCGGTGCCCGCCCCGCCGATCGAGCCCGTGGCCTGCTTGTCGAAGCCGTCCATCTGCCAGAGGATCGCGTTGCCGGTATCGGTATTGCGCCACAAAATGTCCGCCCGACCGTCTACCGTGAAGTCCCCGGCCACCGGGCCGTCGCCTTGGAAGCGCTGGGCGAAGACCTCATAGAAACTCACGTCCCTGCCATTGCTCTCCCATGCAACGACGAAATCCCCATCCGCATCCATCGCCACATCCGGGAACCATTGATCACCCGTCGTGAAGCTATTGACCTGAAACTCTCCACCTTGGGGTACCCCAGAACGATCGTATCTTTGGCCAAAGACCCCTGCGTCGTCGCCGTCTTGGAGGAGATTCTCACTCTTCCAAACCACAACGAAATCACCATCGTCGTCCACGGCGACACTAGGACCTGATTGGTATGATCTTGTTTCGGTGTTGACTTGGAACTCGTCGCCCTGTCGTGCGCCCGTACTGTTATATCGTTCCGCCAAGATACCAGAAGCGGAGCCGTCACTTCCCCCCCACGCGATGATGAAATCGCCGTCCGATTCTACGGCAACATCGGGACTAGAACCACCGGTGGTCGCCGTGTTGACTCGAAACTCGCTGCCCAATGCAGCGCCGGAACGATCGTAACGCTTGGCGAAGACATCAAGGGTGCCATCCCCACGATATGATTCCCACGCAATGATAAAGTCGCCATCGGGAGACATGGCCACGGCCGCCCCCAGTTGATTGCGTTCGGTCGTGTCGTTGACCAAGAACTCGCCGCTTTGCGGAACGCCCGAGGCACTGTATCGTCGGGCGAAAATACCGAAATCACCGTAATCCTGACCCAATGTTTGCCAAGCGACTACGAAATTCCCGTCTGCGTCCATGGCTACGGATGGATATTTCTGCGTACCAACGGTCTCGACGTTGATCAGGAGCTCATCCCCTTCAGCACCGCCTGCTGCATTAAATCTCTGCCCAACGACGTCCTGAAACGAATTGTTCAGGGTACGGAAGTCTGTAGAGACGACGACAAAATTCCCGTCCGCATCCATGGCGACACCTCTTGCAATTTGACAACCTGGGCCTGAATCCACCCGGGTCTCATCGCCCCGCGGCACTCCCTCGGCGTTGTACCTCTGAAAATACGGAACGCACCTGTCATGCGTCCACGCGATTACGAAGTTTCCGGCGGAGTCCATCGCTACTGACGGAAAGCGTTGCTCGCCCGTGGTAAGGGTGTTGACCCGAAGCTCGGGTCCCAAGGCATCACCGGGAGCGGCCTGGACAGGGCTCGGGGGGGTGAGGAAAGTGGTCGCGAGAAGAGCAAGGGCCAAGGTCGATTTCCTGTTTCGATTAAGCATCCTTCTTCCCCCGGATAATGCCCGTCATCGTCGCCTGTAGCGGCACGCGGCCACTGAGAACAAATCGCAACACATTGAATGTCCGTGCTCTTGAATATTCTACCTGGGATCGGCAGGTGGCTCAATAATGCAAGAGGTCATAATGCAAGAGGTCTAGGCGAGACGGCGTGGGGGCGAGGTCTTTCAGCGGGCCTTGACGACACGATTGGTCCACGCGCGGCACGGTTACCCCAGCAGCCCGTACCGGAGCGCGATCCACAGCTTTTCGGCCTTGGAGACGCGGACCGGGATGCGCGGGCGGTGCCAGCCGCGGGCCTCGAGGCGGGCGAGGATGCGCTCGTAGACCTGCATCATGAGGAGGCAGGGCTTGAGCGGGCGCGGATCGCAGGATCCGATCAGCTCGCGCGTGCGCTGGAAGCGCGCCCGCGCGCGGGCCGCCAGCTCGGCGGAGGCCGAGGCCAGGCCCGGGTGGTCGAGCACCGCCTGCGGGTCGCGGGCCGTAATCCCATGGGCCTCCAGGAGCTCGCGCGGTAGGTAGAGCCGGCCCTCGGCGGCGTCCTCGGCCAGGTCGCGCAGAATGTTGGTGATCTGCAGGGCCTCGCCCAAGGCCACCGCGATCTCGCGCGCATGGGGCTCCTCGGCGCCGAAGGCGTGGATCGAGAGCATGCCGACAGCCCCGGCGACGCGCCGGCAGTAGAGCGCGAAATCCTCGAGGCTGGGCGCCACGACGGCCGCGCGCGCGTCCATCTCCATGCCGTCGATGACCGCCAGGAACTCCTCGCGAGGCAGCCCGTAGGCCGCGACCGGGCCGGCCAGCGCCCGGGTCGTCGGACGGGTCGGCCGGCCGTCGTAGAGCCGCGCGATCTCGGCGCGCCACTCCTCCAGGCTGGCCAGCTTGGCGGCGGGCGCGTCCGGCCCGTCGGCCACGTCGTCGACCTCGCGGCAGAAGGCGTAGATCGCGAACATCGCTTCGCGCCGCGCCTTGGGCAGGACGCGCATGCCCCAGAGGAAGGAGGTGCCCGAGCGGCGCACGACCTCGTGGACGTGATGGGTCGCCGCCGTGGCGGCCGCGGGGGTCAGGGTGCCGCTCCCGGCCATGGCGCGCTCAGGCCGTACGCGCCGGAGCGAGCGCGCCGCGCCGGCCGATCAGGCGCCGCCACAGCACGCCGGCCACACCGGAGAGCGCGCAGGCCGCCACCTGGGGCTTGCTCAGCACGACCCGCTCGGCCAGGGGGTCGCGGTGCCGGAGCGCGCGGATCAGCCGCTCGGCGAGGCGCACGATGACAGCGGATTCCATGGCCAGGCTTCGGGATCCGAGCTGGCCGGGCAGCCGGCGCGCCTCGACCATGAGCTGCTCGGTGGCATCCAGGCAACGGTCCAGCACGCGCCGCAGTCCCGGATCGGCCGCCGGGGCGTCGAGCGCAGCCACTGTCACGCCGGCCTCGGCCAGCCAGTCCTGCGGCAGGTAGACCCGGTCGAGAGCGCGGTAGTCGTCGGCGCAGTCCTGCAGGTGGTTGATCACCTGGAGCGCGCTGCACAGCGCGTCGGAGGCGGGATAGCCGGCCGGGTCCTCGCCGTGCAGGTCGAGCAGATAGCGCCCGACCGGGTTGGCCGAGTTCTCGCAGTAGCCCATGAGGTCCGCCCAATCGCGATAGCGCGGCTTGGTGGCGTCCTGCTTGAAGGCGATGGTCAGGTCCGTGGCGCGGCGCGCGCCGACGCCGGTCTCGGTCAGGCTGGCGCGCAGGCGCTCGGCAGTGGCGAGCGCCGGGTCGCCCTCGGCCTCGCCGAGCACCGCGGCGGCCATGCGGTCGAGCCGGGCGACCTTGTCCTCGGCGGCCAGACCCGGATTGTCCGCGATGTCGTCGATCGCCCGGGCGAAGGCGTAGTAGCGCGCGACGTGGGGCCTGAGGCGCGCCGGCAGCAGGAAAGAGCCGACCGGAAAATTCTCGTCGCCGGCGCCCTTGCCGGACGGCGTCTCGATGCCTGGAACGGCGGTCACGTTTGTCTTCGGTGCGGTGTGGCTGGGCATTTCCGCCCAGTTTAGCCTCGGACGGTCTAGTCTTCCAGACCCGCCATGGCGGCCTGCGCCCGGCCCTTCCACTCGCCGCCGCGACCGCTCCGGTGGCGCCTGGCCGAATCGAGGGTCATGAGGGTGTAGAGCAGCGCCGCCAGCGGCAGCAGCAGGGTCATCCCGACCGGCTGCCCGTAGCGCTGAAAGGTGGGCCAGGCGGCCAGCGCCATCAGGCCCCAGGCGGTCATGCCGGCCACCACGGCGCCGAAGGCAACGCCGAAGTCCTCGATCGGCAGGAACATGCCGGCGAAGGTTCCGCCCAGCACGGCGATGGGCGGCACCAGGTAGGTCAGAATCATGCCGATCACCGTGCCGACCAGCAGGCGCCGCGAACAGCCCAGCTGTGTGTAGGCGGTGCGCGCCACCATCTGCCAGATGTCCATCAGCCCCTCATAGGGCCGGATGCTTTCGGCCTCGGGTCCGAGACCGAGCCAAATGCCCCGGCCGCGCTCGCGGGCCACCGCCTTGATCCGCGCGGCCAGCGCGCAGTCGTCGATCAGCTCGCCCTTGATCGAACGGAAGTCGCCGGCGGCATTCAGGGCCTCGAGGTTCACCAGTATGCAGCCCCCGGACGCGGCCGCCGTCCGGCGCTTCGGGTTGTTCACCCAACGAAAGGGGTAAAGCTTCTGGAAGAAGAACACGAAGGGCGGAATCAGCAGACGCTCCCACCAGCTTTCGCAGGACAGCTGCGGCACGATCGATACCAGATCGAGCTTATCGGCCTCGGCTTTGGCGACCAGATCGCGCAGGTTCTGCAGCCAGTGCGCGATGTCCGCATCGGTCAGCCATAGATAGCGCGCCTCCGGCGCGCGGGCCTGGGCGTGCGCCCAGCCCTGGGCCAACGCCCAGATCTTGCCCGACCAGCCCGAGGGCAACGGGTCCGATTTGACCACGTGCAAGCGGTCGGCGTGCTTCGATTCCCTGGCCAGGGCCTGCGCCACCCGCGCGGTTCCGTCCTCGCTGTGGTCATCGACCAGGATGATCTGGAGGGGTCCGGGGTAATCCTGCTCCAGTAAGGTGTCCAGTGTTTCGCCGATCACCTCGGCCTCGTTGCGCGCCGGTACCAGGGCGACCACGCTAGGCCACTCGGCCGGGTCCGGCAGGTCCGGCTCGAGCTCCTGGTCGGCGGCCCAGAACAGGCCCCGGAGGAGCACGAGATAGATCCAGATGACCAACGACATGGCGGCCAGGACACCCAGAGTCCATACCATGGTCAAAGCACTCCCGTTCTGATTCGCGGGCCCTCAGACCCTGAAAACGTAGGTCCTGCCAGGCTCGCGCTCGATGTCGGGCGGGTAGGACCGACGCTTCTCGGCGAAGTACCGTGTCCGCTGATCGCCCTCGGATGCGCGGTTGTAAGTTACATAGAGCACTCTGCGTTGAGAGTCCGTTAAGTTCGGGCCGGAGCGGTGCGGTACGTAGCTGTCGAAGAACAGGGCGTCGCCCGGCTGGCTCGGATAAGGCACGAAGGTCATTTGCTCGACCAGGGCGGCCTCGATCGGCTTCCATGCCTCTCCCAACATGCCCTTGTCGTGGCACCCGGCGGCGATCTCGAGGCAACCGTTGGCGAGCGTCGCCGGATCGATACTGACCAGCGCGGTGACGTAGTAGTCGGCATAACGGCTCCAACCGGCCTGGACGTCCTGATGCGGTGTAAAGCCCGAGCCGCCGGGCTGCTTGAAGTTGATCTTCTCCTTGAACAGCACGGCCGGCTCGCCGAGCAGCTCGGAGACCGCCCCCATCATCCGTCCCCCGGTGAACAGCGTGCGGAAGCTCTCGTGGTAGGGGACGAAGTCCTCGATGCGCTGGATCACCCGGCGCCGGGGCCGATTCAGGCTGTCCTCATAGTAGACCATGTGCCGGCCCGGTTTCTCCGGCCAATTGGTGATCTCGTCCGTCCACCAGGTGATTCGGGCGATCTCGGAGGCGTCGTAGAAGCGTGGCACGAAGACGAAGCCGTCGCGCCGGAAGGCGGCGGTCTGCTCGGTCGTCAGTAATTCGGTTTCGTTCATCGCATCGGATCCAACACCGCCGCGCGGCCGGGGATGCGCCAGTCTAAAGCCCTGAATCCCGCTGGCAAGGTGCCCCCGGCGGCGGCGCGGCGCACCGGCCGCTCGAGTTATTGGGCCTGCTCTGGCTTCCGGTGTCTTTGCCGCCATTCGGCGGCCAGCTTCTCGGCCTTGGCCACCTGGGCGAACGACATCTTCTTGGCAACCGTGTTTCGCTCTTCACCGGCTATGCCCAGATTCTGCGCGGCGGCCAGATCATACCACATGTGCGCTCTGACATAGTCGCGAGCCACGCCGAGACCCTTCTCGTACATCACGCCGAGCATGTATTGGCCCTTGGCGCTGCCTTGCTCGGCGGCGCGGCGATACCACATCACCGCTTCGGCGTCGCTCTGCTTTACGCCTTGGCCGAAGCGGTATTGTGTTCCGAGATTGACCTGGGCCTTGGCGTGGCCCTGCTGCGCCGCGAGTCGATACCACTTCGCGGCCTCGGCGTGGCGTTTGGGCACGCCCAGGCCGCTGGCGTACATGTAGCCGAGGGTGTATTGGGCCGGGGCGTGACCCTGACCGGCAAGCAGCCGGAATTCCCCCAGCGCCGTCGCATAGTCGCCACGCAGGTAAGCGGAGAACCCGCCCTCGAAGTCGGCCCGCGCCGGGGCGGCAAGTCCGAGAACCAGCGCTGTGGCCAGAGCAAGGCGGCGCAGGATCATGTCTTTCCCAAGGGCATGGTGCGGCTCGGCAGTGCAAATCCTAGGGACATGGAACACAGTCCAGGTTGTGAAGCGGTTAATTCCGGCGATTTTCCCCCATCTTTCGGGATAAGCGCCACGTTCGGATGCCGGAATCTACATGAACTCGACGCCGAGCGTATCGCCCCTGCGCCAACGCACCTCGCAGCGGCGCGCGGGACCTTCCAGCGGCTCCAAGTCGAACAGCGTCGGGCACTGTTGGCCGGGCTCGGTCAGGCGAAGCGCCGCGCCCCCCGTCGATACGTCGAGTATGACGCAGGGGATGTGGCTGCCCTCGTCGATGATCAGTGCCGCCCCGAACATCGCCGCCCGCTCGTGCTCGCGCTGTTCAGCGCCGCCCATTGTCGGCGCCGACGCGGAATACGGCTCGCCGGACCCAGTCCGAGGGCCTCCGCCAGGCTCCGGTGCCCTGGCCGCCGAGTTCCGGTCGAACCGCTCGATGACCCTCTCCATGCGGGCGATCAGCTGGTCCATGTTGAACGGTTTGGCAAGGAATTCGTCGACCCCGAGGACCGTCCCCTCGGCCTCCAGGTCCCGGCCCGAAAGGCCGGATTCCAGCAGCACGGGAACCTTGACGCCTTCCCATTTCAGGAGCCGGATCACTTCGAACCCATCGATATCCGGCAGAGCGACATCGAGTACGATGATGTCGTAGGCATCATCTTTGGCCAGCTTGACCGCTTGTTCGCCCAGCTCGGCGATCTGGCAGGTGTGTCCTCTGTTGCGGAAAGCCATCGCTACGCTCTGGCTCAGCGCATGATCGTCATCGACAAAAAGGACATGCATGGCCGAACTGCGAGCTCCCCGTACCGGAGCGAAGGTGGGTGCCTTGTCGCAGGCTAACCGGCAAAACCTAAATATTAGGCTAAAACGACTAGCTTTCCCTGCCAAGGCCCGCTTCCCCGAAAAGGGGCCTCAAGTCGGGAAAAATACGCGGCCGAGAGGTTTCCAGGCGTCAGGCCTAGGCCCTCAGGTCCACCAAGCCCGCGTAGAGCGCCAGCGCCTCGGGATTGGCGAGCGCCTCCTCGTTCTTGACCGGTCGGCCGTGGACCACGTCACGCACCGCCAGCTCGACAATCTTGCCGCTCTTGGTGCGCGGGATGTCGGCGACCTGAATTATCTTGGCCGGCACGTGGCGCGGCGTGCAGCCCTCGCGGATCCGCCCCTTGATCTTCTGCACCAGCTGGTCGCCCAGCGTGAGCCCGTCGGCCAGCCGGACGAAGAGCACCACGCGCACGTCCCCCTCCCAGTCCTGGCCGATCACGATGGCCTCCTGGACCGCGTCGAGCTGTTCGACCTGGCGGTAGATCTCGGCCGTGCCGATACGCACACCGCCCGGATTGAGCGTCGCATCGGAACGGCCGTAGATGACAATGCCGTCGTGCTCGGTCAGCTCGACGTAGTCACCGTGGCACCAGACGTTGGGGTACTTCTCGTAATAGGCGGCCTTGTAGCGCAGGTCCTGCGGATCGTTCCAAAAACCGACCGGCATGGAAGGGAACGGCCGAACGCAGACCAACTCGCCCTTCTCGCCGCGAACCGGCCGGCCGTCGTCGTCGAACACCTCGACCGCCATGCCGAGACAGCGCGCCTGGATCTCTCCGCGCCACACCGGACCGATCGGGTTGCCGGCCATGAAGCAGGCGATCAGATCGGTGCCCCCGGCGATCGACGAGAGGCAGACGTCGGATTTCACGTGCTCGTAGACGTAGTCGAAGCCCTCCGGCACCAGCGGCGAGCCGGTCGAGGTGATGGTGCGAAGCGCCGAGAGGTCGTGGCTCGACCCGGGGTTCAGTCCCGCCTTGGCCAGCGCGTCGATGTACTTGGCCGAGGTGCCGAACAGCGTGCCCTTCTCGGCGGCCATCAGATCGAACAGGACGGTGCCGTCGGGATGGAACGGCGAGCCGTCGTAGAGCAGCAGCGTCGCCTCGGAGGCGAGACCGGAGACCAGCCAGTTCCACATCATCCAGCCGCAGGTCGTGAAGTAGAAGATCCGGTCACCCGGCTTCACGTCGCACAGCAGCTTGTGCTCCTTGAGATGCTGGATCAGCGTGCCCCCGACTCCGTGCACAATGCACTTCGGGCGTCCTGTCGTGCCCGAGGAGTACATGATGTAGAGCGGAGCGTTGAAGGGAACGCGCCGGAAGGCAATTTCGCCGGCCTCGTAAGGCGCAACGAATTCGTCGAGGCGCACCCCTTTGTCGAGGCCGGTGACATCGGGCGCCTTTGAGACATAGGGCACGACGACGATCAGCTCCAAGCTCGGTAGCTGGGCCGCGAACTCGGCGACGCGGCCAAGCGAACCGTGGGTCTTCCCGGCATAGAAATAACCGTCGGGGCAAAACAGCACCTTGGGCTCTATCTGACCGAAGCGGTCGAGCACGCCCTGAACGCCGAAGTCGGGCGAGCAGGACGACCAAACCGCCCCCAGTGCGGTGGCCGCCAGCATGGCGATCACGGTCTCGGGCATGTTGGGCATGAAACCGACCACCCGGTCACCCTCTTGGACGCCCACCGCCGCCAGCGCCCGGCTGACGCGCGAGACCGCGTCGTGGAGACCGTCCCACGAGACCCGGTAGGTCACCCGGTCCTCGCCCCAGAACACCATCGCGTCCTCGGGACCCCGTCGGCGCAGCAGGTTCTCTGCGAAGTTCAGCCTGGC
>JAOUCL010000194.1 GCA_029859805.1 Rhodospirillales bacterium
TCATTTTCGTATCTCCGCAGTGCCTTGCAACTGATTCCAAGGATCCTTGTCATCACCGAAACGAACTCGATCAGGCGATGATGTGATAGCCGCCGTCGATATAGATCGTGTCGCCGGTGATCAGCTTGGCGGCGTCGGTGGCCAGCGACGCAGTGGCGATGCCGACGTCTTCGATCCCGACCAAACGGCCGGCCGGCGCCTTCTGGGCCGCCTTGTCCAGCAGCTCGTCGAAATGCTTGAGCCCCGAGGCCGCGCGGGTCTTCAGCGGACCGGGGGATATCGCGTGGACACGGATCCCCTTGGGGCCCAGCTCCTGGGCCAGATAGCGCACCGCGCACTCCAGGGCCGCTTTGACGGGGCCCATGACGTTGTAGTGCTCCACCACCTTCTCGGCGCCATGATAGCTCATGGTGAAGAGGGCCCCGCCGTTCGTCATCAACGGCTCGGCCAGCCGGGCCATGCGAATGAAGGAGTGGCAGGATATATCCATGGCCTCCAGGAATCCGTCCCGCGAGCAATCGGTCAGCCGGCCGTGCAGGTCCTCCTTTGAAGCGAAGGCGATGGAGTGGAGCAGAAAGTCGAGCCGGCCCCAGCGCTGCTCGATCTTCTCGAACACCGCTTCCAATTGTCCTTCCACCGAAACGTTGAGCGGCATGAAGATCGACGCCTCGACTTCCCGTGCCAGCGGCTCGACATAGGCCATGGCCTTTTCGTTCAGATAGGTGACGGCGAGCTCAGCGCCGAGAAACTGGAAGGCCTTGGCGCAGCCGTAGGCGATCGAATCCGCATTGGCGATGCCGGTCACCAGCCCTTTCTTGCCTTCCAGGGTCCGATCTTTCGGGTTGAACATCGCGTCGCCCCACTTCCCGAGGTGCTGGTTTTTTGCCGTAACGCTGCGTCGTCCGGATTAGAGCCCGCGCAGCAGACGCTGCGTGTGCAGCGCGATCATCTTCTCCTCGTCCGTCGGGATGACCCAGGCGGAGACGGCGGACTCCGCCGTCGAGATCCTGGGACCGCCGGCCTGGTTCGCCGCTTCGTCCAGCTGCAGGCCCAGCCAGCCGGCATCGGCGCAGACCCGCGCGCGGGTCTCGGGCGAGCGCTCGCCGATCCCGGCGGTGAACACCACCGCATCGAGGCCACCCATCGTGGCGGCCAAGGCGCCGAGCTCGCGGTTGATGCGGTAGACGAAGTAGTCCAGTGCCAGCTTGGCCTTGGGATCCTCGCTCGCCTCCAGGTCGCGCATGTCGTTGCTCACGCCCGACAGGCCGAGCAGTCCGCTGTCGTGGTAGAACAGCCGCTCGAGCGCCGGCACGTCGTAACCCTTCTCGGCGATCAGGTAGAGCGGAACGGCGGGATCGAGGGCGCCGCAGCGCGTGCCCATCGGCAGCCCGTCCAGCGCGGAGAAGCCCATGGTGCTGTCGACGCTGCGCCCGCCCTTGATCGCGCACATGCTGGCGCCGCTGCCGAGATGGGCGACGACGACGCGGCCCTCGGCGATCTCGGGGGCGACCTGCTGCAATTCCCGGGCGATGTACTCGTAGGACAGGCCATGGAAGCCGTAGCGGCGCACCCCTGTGTCGTACAGCTCCTCGGGCAGGGCGAAGCGCTCGGCCACCTCGGGGTGGCCGCGGTGGAAGGCCGTATCGAAGCAGGCAACCTGCGGCAGTTCCGGGTTCATCGACTTCGCGGCCTTGATATAAGCGAGGTTGTGCGGCAGGTGCAGCGGAGCCAGCGGAACGAGCTTCTCGACGGCGCTCATGAGCGCGTCGTCGATCAGCGCGGGAGCGCTGAATTCCGTGCCGCCGTGGACGATCCGGTGGCCGGCGCCGATGACCTCCGAATCCTTGATCTGCCCGGTCGCCCAGCCGGCCAGATAGCCGAACAGGAACACCCGGTCGGCCGAGCCGGCGTCTGCCCATTGCCGCTCGCCGAGGACCTTGCCGTCCCGGTCCTTTGCGATGAAGCGCGGCGCCGTGCCGATCCCCTCCATCTGTCCCTTGATCGAAAGCTCGAGGTCAGCATCACCAGTCATTTGATAGATTGAGAACTTGAGGCTCGACGAGCCGCCGTTCAGGACGACGATGAGGCCGGTCATGACGCGGGCGCCTTCTGGGCCTCGGCGACCAGGACCGCCACGGCGCAGGACGCCATGCGCGTGCGCACGCTGTCGGCGCGGCTGGTCAGGATGATCGGAACCCGGGCGCCCAGCACGATGCCGGCGGCGTCCGCATTGGCCATGAAGGTCAGGTTCTTGGCCAGCATGTTGCCGGCCTCCAGGTCCGGCACCAGCAGGATGTTGGCGCGGCCGGCGACCTGCGAGGCGATGCCCTTGGTTTCGGCCGCCTGCGGATTGATCGCGTTGTCGAAGGCCAGCGGGCCGTCGAGCAGCGCGCCGGTGATCTGGCCCCGGTCCGCCATTTTGCAGAGCGCCGCCGCCTCGAGGGTCCCCGGGATCTTCGGGGTCACCGTTTCGACGGCGGAGAGCACGGCGACCCGCGGCTCCTCGATGCCCAGGGCCTGGGCCAGCTCGATCGCGTTCTGGCAGATGTCCTGCTTGTCCTCCAGCGTCGGGTAGATGTTGATCGCGGCGTCGGTGATGATCAGGACCTGGTCGTAGGTCGGCACGTCCATCACGAAGCAGTGGCTGATCCGGCGGCCGGTCCTGAGGCCCGTGTCGCGCTTGGCGACCGCGCGCATCAGCTCGTCTGTGTGCAGGCTGCCCTTCATCAAGGCCTCGGCCTCGCCGCCGCGCACCAGCGCCACGGCCTGTACCGCGGAGTCCTCGCTGTGCTCGGTCGCGATCAGCCGGTAGGGTGAGATGTCGAGGCCGTTGCTCTCGGCGACGGCTTTGACCTTCGCCTCGGGACCGACCAGGATCGGCGTGATCAGGCCCGCTTCGGCCGCCTCGATCGAACCGGCCAGGGAAGCCTGGTCGCAGGGGTGCGCGACCGCGGTGATCACCGGCCCGAAGGCCCGGCTCCGTTCGATCAGGCGCCGGTAGTTGTCCTGGCGCTTCAGGCCCACCTCCGGCAGGGCCGTCCGCGGCCGCGAGATCTTTTCGGCTGGCGCGACCACCTCCGCCGTCCCGGTCACGACCTCCTCGCCGTCCTGATTGGTGCACAGACAGTCGAACACGACGAGGTTCTGCCCCGGCTTCTTCTCGGCGACCGTCACGCGCGCGGTGATCGTGTCGCCGAGCGCCACGGGGCGGTGGAACCTGAGGTTCTGGCCGGCGTAGACCGTCCCGGGGCCGGGCAGCTCGTTGCCCAGCACGGCCGAGAGCAGCGACCCGGTCCACATGCTGTGGGCCACGGGGCCGGCGGCGCCCGCGAAAGCCTGGTCGACGTGGCTCGGGTTGATGTCGCCGGAGACGACGGCGAAGAGGTCGATGTCGTCCCTGGTCAGGGTGCGCGACAGGCTGGCCCGATCGCCGACCGCGATTTCGTCGAAGGTCTTGTTCTCGATCGTTTCGGAGGTGTCCGGCATGGCAAGGCCTGCTCGCGATGAGGGTTAGCGGTCACGTGGATTTGCGCTGTCGGGTCCGCTTGGCCCGCGGCGGCGGCGTCCGCACCGACTTGGGTGCGGGGGTCGAGCTCAGCTTCTCGGCCAACTCCTCGACCTCGTCGGCGGCCACGCCCGGCACCACCGCTTCGCGCAGCTTTGCCCGCCGGGCCGCCCGCGCGGGCTCGCTCGGTTCCGGGGCGGGCGCCTGCTCGACACCCAGGACCTCCCTGACCTTCTGGAAGCGCTCTTCTCGCACCGGACTGAGGGAGCGGGCCGCCGTGGCGACCCGGACAGCCAGCTCCAAGGCCTGGCGCCGCGCCTCGTCGCTCTGCAGCAGCTTGGGCAGGGCCGCCAGGGCGCGCGCCTCGTCGAGCAGCACCATGTAGCTCTGATCCTTGACCAGCTCGCGGAACTCCCTGAACGAGATCGGCGTAACCTGGGAGTACTCGGAATGAATCGTCTGGAGCATCCGGAAGGACCGGGCATCGAACTTGCTCTCTTCCCGGCCGGTATAAACGAGAATGCGGATCAGCCCTTCGTTGAAACCGCCCTGGGCGATCCGCGCCTTGATCGCGTCGAACTTCTTCTCGATCAGCGCCTCGCGCGCCACGTCCCGTGCGCGTGGCTTCGGCGCCTCGGCCGCTGCCGAACGCAGGCCGGCCGCGGCTTGCACCCAGGGCGAGTCGTAGACAGCCTGGAACATCGCCTCTGAGGCGCTGTCGCGCGCGTCGCGGTAGAGATCGAGCGATTGGACGATCTGGTCCGAGACCATCTTCTGCCAGGCCAGGAAGGGATTGTCGGGAGCGGCCGGACGACGATTCTCCCGCACCGCCTCCGCCAACGGCTCGAGCGCCCGCATGACGGGGTTCTTATCCGACAGAAACAGGTGCTGCGCGCGGTGCGGCTGCATGAGCCGGAGCGCCTCGGCGGTCTCGTTATTGGACCACATCTGCACCCAGGGGCCGACGAAGGTCCGGTACATGCCCTCGTTGATCTCGGACACACGCGAGACCGTCTCGAAGCGCCGCTCGTCCTCCTCGCCGCCGCCGCCCAGGGCCAGGATGTCTTCGATCGTGCGCGCCTCGAGGCGCATGATGTAGTCGCCGGCGATCAGGTCCGCGTTCGGATCGTCCGGCCGTTTCTCCTCCAGGGCCGCCTGGTAGAGGCCCGGCGGTAGCGCGTCGATGATGTCCATGTTCTCGACGCCCGCGGCATGCCCCTTCTTGGCGATCTTGCCCGAGACGAAGATGCCGAGGTGGCCGACGGTGTCATGCAGGGCATAGACGATGACCTGCTCGTTGGCGCGGATCTCGTCGACGCTCTCGTAGAGCTCGGCGATCCAATGCAACGCCTGCTGCGGCGGCGTGATGTTGTCGCCCCAGGAGGCGAAGACGATGATCGGCGAGCGGATGTTCCTGAGGTCGATACGATTGCCCCGGCTGGTAACGATCTCGCCAGCCTGCAGCTTGTTGCCGACGAAGAGGTTGTCCACGATGAAGCGCATCTCCTCGGCGTTCATCAGGAACAGGCCGCCCCACCATTTCTCGAAATCGAGGTAGCGCTCCTCCTCGGTGTCGATCTTCGAATACAGGTTGTATTGCTTCGTCCACAGCGTGTTGGCCGGGTTCATGTTCTCGAAGTTCTGCACCAGGTGGGCGCCGTCGAACTTGCCGTTGCCCAGGTCGTTGGCGAGCGACGTCATCCAGGCTCCGCCCAGGAGGCCGCCGGTATAGCGCATGGGATTCTTGCCTTCGACGCCGGCCCAGTACGACAGCGGCGCGCCAGCCAGGATGATCGGTCCCGTCACCTCGGGCGCGGCGGCGCTCAACATGGCCACCGCCCAGCCCGCCTGGCAATTGCCGACCACGCAGGGTTTGCCCTTGGAATCGGGGTGCAGTTCCATGACTTTTTGGAGGAAAAGAGCCTCCGCGCGGCCCACGTCCTCGATCGTCTGGTCGGGCATGGGCTCCGGAAAGAAGGTCACGAAGTAGCAGGGGTGGCCGGCCTCCATGGCCACGCCGACCTGGCTGTCCGCCTTCGAGCCGCCGATGCCGGGGCCATGGCCGGCGCGCGGGTCGACGATCACGAAGGGTCGCTTGTCCGGGTCGATCGTCGTGCCCGGCTCGGCCAGGATGCGCACCAGCGCATAGTTGACCGGGCGCTCCAGCTCGCGGCCGTCCATCACCATCTCGTAGTCGAAGGCGAGCACCGGCGGCTTGCCCTGCTCCCTGTGCTCGAGGGCGATGTTGCCGCGCTTGCGCAGCGTGTCCCAGAACAACACCGAGCGCTGGCAGGCGTCGGTCCAGTACTCCACGGCCTCGGCCATCGGCCCCGCCCCGGCCCACCAGGCGTTCCAGTCCTGCGGCCAGCCCGCGGTCTCGGGCTTGTTCGTCGCTTTGCGTGTCTTCTGCGCAGCTTGGGGGGAGCGTGCAGTCATCGTGACCCTCTCTTGCCTGCTGTTTCCGGGACCGCCCAAACCGAGTTCGGGCAGCTCCGTCACCCTCGGAAAACCCGGGGTTGAGATCTGCTTCGGGAGACATGGTCTGATGTCTCCCGATGAATACCTATGGTGGATGCTTTAGACGCGGTTTGCCGTCGCTGTCATTGAGGCAAATCAGTCCGGGAAAAACAAGCGCTAAAATCGCCTCAATTTGCGAATCTTAACTCTTTCGAGGCGGTCGTTAAACTGACCTAAACCGATGCCGGTACAGGATCGTGCCTCAGGACAAAAGGCATGATCATCGGCATCGATCTCGGCACGACCAACAGTCTGGCCGCCGTCTGGAAGGACGGCGAGGCCAGGATCGTTCCCAACGCGCTGGGCGAGGCGCTGACGCCCTCGGTCGTCGGCCTCGACGACACCGGCGAGGTCCTGGTCGGCATGGCCGCCCGCGAACGCCTGCTGACCCATCCCGAGCTCACCGCCGCGGCGTTCAAGCGTCAGATGGGCAGCGACCGGGAATTCCACCTCGGCAAGCGCAAGTTCCGCCCGGAGGAGTTGTCCTCCCTGGTGCTGCGCGCGCTCAAGGCCGACGCCGAGGCCTGGCTCGGCGAGGAGGTGAAGGAGGCGGTGGTCTCCGTGCCCGCCTACTTCAACGACGCCCAGCGCAAGGCGACCAAGGTCGCCGGCCAGCTCGCCGGCCTCACCGTCGAGCGCCTGATCAACGAGCCGACCGCGGCCGCGCTTGCTTACGGCCTGCATCGACGGGACGTCGAGAGCAAGTTCCTGATCTTCGATCTGGGCGGCGGGACCTTCGACGTTTCGCTGCTCGAGCTGTTCGAGGGGATCATGGAGGTCCAGGCGAGCGGCGGCGACAACTTCCTGGGCGGCGAGGACTTCGTCGACCAGCTGGTCGGCGCCTTCATGGAGCGGGTCGGGCGCGAGGCCGGGATCGGCGAGGAGGACCTGGAGGGCAAGGCGCTTCAGGCGCTGCGCGATCAGGCGGAACGCGCGAAGCGCGAGATCACGAAGCACGAGGCCGGCACCCTGCACCTCACGTGGCAAGATCAGACGCTGTCCTGGAACGTCGGCGAGACGTTCTTCGCGGAACTCTGCGAGCCTCTGCTCGCGCGTCTCGCCGCACCGATCGAGCGCGCCCTGCGGGACGCCCGCATTCCCGCCGGCGAGCTGGACGAGGTCGTGCTGGTCGGCGGTGCGACGCGCATGCCGATCGTCCGCAAGCTGGTGGCGCGCATGTTCGGCCGCCTGCCCGCCGTGCACCTGAGCCCCGACGAGGCGATTGCTCTGGGCACCGCGGTGCAGGCCGGGCTCAAGGCCCGCGACGGCGCCCTGGACGAAGTCGTGATGACCGACGTCTGCCCATACACCCTGGGGACCGAGGTCGCAGAGGTGTTCGGCAAGGGCCACGTGCGCGACGGCTTCTTCATGCCGATCATCGAACGCAATACGACGATACCGGCAAGCCGGGTGGAGCGGGTCTCGACCGTCCAGAACTATCAGAGCGAGGTCGCGATCAAGATCTTCCAGGGCGAAAGCCGCCAGGTGCAGGACAACATCTTCCTCGGCGAGATCAAGCTCAGGGTGCCGCCGCACCCGGCCGGCGAGGAGGCCATGGACATCCGCTTCACCTACGACATCAACGGACTGCTGGAGGTCGAGGCGACGGTGCTCAGCACCGAGCGGACTGAGCGCCTGGTGATCGAGCAGAACCCCGGGGTGCTCAGCCCCGAGGAGATCGAAAAGCGCCTCGGGGCCCTGGCCGAGCTCAAGATCCATCCGCGCGAGCACACCGAGAACCGGACCGCGCTGGCCCGGGCCGAACGGCTCTACGAGGAGCGGCTGGGCGAGCTGCGGCACTTCCTCGGTGAACAGATCGCCCAGTTCGAAGCCGTCCTGGCGTATCAGGATCCGCGCGAAATCGAGGAGGCGCGCGACACGCTGACCGAACTGCTCAACGAAATCGAGGGGCTGCCCTATCTCTAGGGGCCTTTGGTATTAGGGCGTGGCGCGACGTAGATGAACATGTGGCGAGAGCTCGGGATCAAAGCGACACGGGACATCCGCGAGATCCGCCGTGCCTATGCAGTGCGCCTGAAGGAGGCCCATCCGGAGGACGACCCCGAGGGTTTCGAGCGGCTGCGGACGGCCTATGAACAGGCGCTGGCCGCGGCCCGCGGCGCCGACGGCCTCCCCGGCTTCGCCGGCCGGCGCGCGGCGGCGGCCGAATTCGAGACCGTCGAAACGGCGCCCGGGCCCGCGGCCAATCCCGGATCGGCGGCGGTCGAGGCTCTGCTCGCCCGTGTCGTCGAGGGTTTGGCGCGGGAGGACGAAGAAGCCGCCGTTTCGAGCTTGGGCGAGGCCCTGCAAGACCCCCGGCTGACCAATCTCGAGCTGCGCGCCCGTTTCGAGCGGCGGCTGCTCGAGGAGGTCGCCCGGTTGGACTGGACCCCCGAGCCCGTCGCCGCCGCGGCGATCGAAGCGTTCTACTGGAACGAGGGGGTCGGCCATCTGCCCCCGGGACACCAGGAGATCGCGCGCGGGCTACTCGGCATCCGCGGCGCAAAGGACCGCCTGGACGCGCTGCGCCAGGCGGGCCGAGGCTGGTTCTGGAAATTCCTGATCGACCAGGACCCGCTCGCCGCCGCCCTGCTGACCGGCCGGTTCCGTCCGCGCCTGTTTTGGTGGCTCGCCCTGGACCGGGGCATTTTCAATGCCGTCGCGCGCCTGCTTTGGGAGCTTCGGATCTTCTACCCCTCGCTGCTCGAGCGCGACCTCGATCCCATGACCGTGGACTGGTGGCGGCGCAACGTCGACCAGCCGAGGGGACGAACGGCCACTGCGGTCCACTACATGATGAGCGCCTACTGGTTCTACGCCGGGGTCATCCTCGCGGCGGGGTATGGCTTGGATGTGGCTTGGCCGAAATGGCTGCTGGCCATACTCATCATCATCGGTTTGCAGGATCTTGTCATGGACGCCATGCCGCTTATCGGGACCGGCGTCTATCTGCTCCTGGCCACGGGGCCGCGGGCGCTCAACACGCTGGGCGTGGCCGGCGCCCTCGGGTGCGCTTGGCTGGCTGTGAGGCTGGAGCGGCCCTGGGACGGTCTCGCAGTAGGGGTGACCTTCATCTTTCTCATGGCCCTGAGCGGCACGCGGGACTTCATGGCCTT
>JAOUCL010000474.1 GCA_029859805.1 Rhodospirillales bacterium
TCGAACAACGTGCGGGACGACTCGAGGTTCTTCAGGTTCCTCTCCGTGTCGACCTCCAAGGCGACAAGCACTAATTCCTTGCTCATCTTCTCGGCAAGCACCGCCTGGCCCTGGGCGAGGCTGATCGTGCGTTTTAGGTCGTACTCGGCCACCAGGGGGCCGGTCAGCGTCAATAGGGCTGTGATGGCGATACAGGAACCAAGAACCGCGGCCGATTTTCTTGTCATCGTCTTGACGTCTCCGACAGTGTGATATCGACCGGTCCCAACGGGCTTCGCGTCGATTCGAGGAGCTTCCGACCCCATGTGCAGGCGGACTATCAGGGGCGTTGTCTCTGCCTGGACCTCCGCTTCTACAGGGTGCTCGGCGGTACTTGGCTACTAGACATATCGGACCATGTGTATATAAATTGTTAAAACAACTCTGACGGGCTTTATCCATAGGTGATAGTACGACATGGCCGTATTACTCTCAGCGAGATTTCGATTCTTCGGCACCCGCACGTTAACTTTATCGATTCGTTGATTTCGACTAAAATTCGACAACAAGGCGCGGCGGAGCATCGTCCGAAGCGACGATGGTCCGCGGTCGGAGAGTGTCGGACCCGGCCTGGGGGCAGAGGTCCGAGGCGGCGTGCCGGTCGGCTCGCCCCGGCGCGCGGGAAGCAGCCCGCGCAGTCCGGAGCTTGCCATCCGGTTCGAACAAAGGGGAGGTTTGGCATGGGGCGACTGGCGTTCATCATCTTGTTGGCGGCGGGTATCGCGGTTGCGCCCGGGTCAACCGCGTTCGCCGCCCGGGCGGTGTGGGACGGCGAGGTGGAGCAGAGCGGCTATGAGAAGGCGATCCACTACCTCACCTGGATCATCGAGTCGGGCGGGGTGTCGAAGAAGAACCTGGGCAACGCCTTCTACAACCGGGGCAACGCCTACTATTACCTCGGTGCCCACGGCAAAGCGATCGAGGACTACTCGCGGACCCTTGTGCTCGAGCCGGGGCACGCCGAAGCGCTCTACAATCGTGGCAACAGCTATGCGGACGTGGGCGATCACGACCGGGCGATCGAGGATTATTCGCAGACCATCCGGATCCGGCCGGACTTCGACGCCGCCTACTACAACCGGGCCAACAGCCGCCTGCGGACGGGCGACCTGCTGCGCGCCATCGAGGACTACAGGAAAGCCTATACGCTGAACCCGAACGATCCGGTCTACCGGAACCGGATCAAGGAGCTGGGCCTGTGGGAGTGACCGGGCGGCATTGCCGCCGGTAGCGGCGTAGCGGTGTAGCCGGGGACTGTCGCCGGCAAAAAGAAGACGGGGGAAGGTGAACCTTCCCCCGTCAATCGGTAGTCGGTGTTCTATAGAGTTCCTTAGAAGAACCCCGCCGTCTGGGCGGCATCGATGACCTTTGCCAGGTTCGGCGCGGGCTCGCCTATGGTGACGAGAATCAAAGGCTGCTGTATCGCCTTGTCCGTCCTGAGCTTGTTCACGATGCTGTTGGATTTGGCCTCCATGGTGATGCCGAGGGCGTTGGGATCCTTCGCCACCATCGGCGGGACATCCGCCGCGCCGTTGTCGGCCTCCTTCAGCGTGGCGCGGATGTCGCCGCCGTAAAGAAGCGTCTTCTCGACCATGGAGCGCGCGCCGCCGCCCTCTTGCTCGGCCATGACGACGATCGGCGCGTTCTTGCCGCCGACCTCCTTCCAGTTCTTGATCCGTCCGGCGAGGATGCCGGCGAGCTGCTTCTGCGTGAGGGACTTCACGGGGTTCGACTTGTGGACGACGAAGGCGACCCGGGCCGCGCCGACCATATGGGGGACGAACACCGAACCGTCCGGCACCGCATCGGGGTTCTTGTGGTTGAGCTTGGCGATCACGGCGTCGAGCGGCGCGGAGATCATGGCGATCTGCGCCTTGCCCGCGATTAGGTCGAGCAAGCCCGAGCCGCTGCCGTTGGCGACGACTTTCAGGGACTGTTTCGAGTTCTTTTCGATCTTCGATTTATAGGGCTGAATGAGGGTCGTGTCGACGGTGGTCGAACCATGTATCGACACGGCTCCGGCCGTGGCATCCGTGGGCAGGCCGAGGCTGAGCGCCGCGCCGAGGGCGGCAAAGGCGAGAATCTTCTTCAACATGTTTGCGAACTCCAGTTTGTAGTGAGCCGGGTGCCCGGGGCAGCTAGGTTCGAGTCCCTGGACAGCCGTTGTCGGGGATAGATGTCGTTTATCGGTCAGAGGGCGGCGTACAGGTCGACGACCGCGTTCATCTCCAGCAGCAGCGACATGTTGTCGCGGGCCACTTGCGCGATCACTTCGGGACCGATCCTCTCCTTGTCCACCGCGGTGCGCAGGAGCGGCAGGAACTCGTCCCATATCCGTTGCACCTTTCTGAGCTGGCCCCGGATCTCCGGGGTCGGCGCGGGCAGCAGAAGCAGTTCGAAGTCGCCGTTGATCAACCCCAGGAGGGTCTGGTCGAACTGCTGGATCGTCTCCTGCAGATGCCTCCTGTTCTTGTTGACGTCGTGACCGTAGGCGATCAGGAGGAACTCTTTGCTCATCTTCTGCGTCAGAGTGCGCTGGTGGCCGGACTGGTCGATCGCGATGCCGATCATGGAGAAGAGACCGCCCCTGGCCGCAGCCTCCCGATAGACCCTGACCGTATCCTCGGTCG
>JAOUCL010000475.1 GCA_029859805.1 Rhodospirillales bacterium
AAATCCGTTGGAAAGCTGACGTTCGGGCTCGAACTTCGGCTTTGTGCAGAAAAGCGGCCGTGGTCCGAGGCAGCCTCCCATGCGTGCTCCTAGCCAAGCCCAGACGAATCGGCGAAACTCGTGATTGGCTCGCGCAATGGCCCTGGTTAGATCACGCCACCTTACTTGCGCCTCCGGCGTTTCCGGCGTTTTCGATTCAACTCGACCGACCGCGACGGGGCGATCAGTTCCAGACCTTCGCCAAACTTGTCTACGATCTGCCTCCGCATATCTTCCCGTCGTTCATCACTCACCCCATGCGCGGTCGCGCTATAGGCCCAATCTCGGTTTCGGATTAAATCCCGTTCCAGTTTCTGCGAACAGTTTTCACACACTCCTGATTCATTAACGCGACGGAATTGCTCGCACCCGGCACATTCGTCTTCGTGTTGGCCGAATTCGGTTTTCGTTTCCCCCGGCATAGTTTCGAATCCAGGCGGCTCGTCATCATCCGGATACGGATCGTAGTCAGCAAACAAAATGCACTCCATCTGATCGGCTCTCCGCACCGCATCGCCAGGCGTCTTGAAGCGCTCGAGCTCCAAGTACTCTCGCAGCCCGCTGAGCACCCGCGCCACGTCTCTATGCAGCCATTTGAGGCTCTTCATTGCAGCCGAATACTCTACAACCGTCCGCCACAGCCTATCGAATTCCGCGACGGGAAAGCGCCGCCCGCGCTCACCTAGCCGTGCATCGAACTCCGCATGTGCTTCCAGGACACGATTTGCCAAGGCGTCGAGTGTCGGGTTCTCCAAGGCATCCATTTTGGTCAATGTTTGCCTTCCCATCTTATTCGTCCACAGCAACCCGGGGAACAGAATTGCAAGCTTGTGGCGCGGTTTGTTCTCTCCGAAGGCATTTCGAAATCGTTGTCAGCTTATCCCATTTGGAACATCGGTAACTGATGAAAGCATCCCTCGATTCTATCGCTCTTCATCACGCGGCTCGCGGACTTCGACCTCGGGCTCCTCCTCAACAAGGTTGTCGGGCACGAAGGTTATGCGCATGCCCCAGCCCGCATGTGTTAGAAGAAGCTGGCCGAACTCGCCAAGCGACAGTTCCTGGTCGTCGATATATATCGTCATTTCGCCGTCCGGCCGGCCGTCCTCGATGAAGCAGCGGAGCACGTCGCCACGCGGCACCCACTGGTCGCTTCGTTCCGAGTGTTTGATTTGCGGTTGACCAGGTGGAATCTCGATCACGATGTTTTCGTACTCCGCGGCCAGTTGATCCCTGGCAGAGATCATGTCGTTGAACATGTTCAGGATCGCCTGGTCCGACATTTGGCGGACTTGCCGGCCAATCTTGAAATGAGTCGTCGAGATAGTCGGGTCGGCAAATTCGATGACGGCTCCATCGTCTTCCCTGGAGATTTTCACTTCGTCCAGAGCGGCATGTCGGGGCTTCTTGATGCGCAAGAGGCTGCTCCTTACGACTACGGATAGACCTTCCACGCCTCGACCAGAACACATTTCTTTCCGGTCTCTCGGACAGCGCCAGCAATTGTCCAGCCAACTCGGCATAGCTTCGTCGCCTCTACCGGCAGGCTGATCGGACCCAACAGTCGGCCGTCCTCGAAGCCTTCGAGCCATACCTTGCCGGGTTCCATGCGCATGATCTCGAAGCGGTCTTCGATGTCCGTGTCCTCAGGAGAATACTTGTTCGATGTGAACTCGTAGAGTACGGCGCCCAGCTTTTCGGCTCTGGGAAGATCGCGCGCCGCGTCGGTTCCGCGCTCCACGGTGTCCCCGGCTTGTTCAGCCGTCGCATAGCCCTTGTCCGCCAGCCACTTCGCCAGTTTCTTGGTGACGGTACCCGACGCGCGCAGCAAATCCTGGCCGGCCATCACCTTGCTGACCATGAAGTAGCTCAGGAACTCCCCTATATGCGGCAGGATGTGCTCCGGCCCGAAAATCTCGCAGAACTCTCGGTGCTGGTCGCCTTCGGCGTTGAAGAGTTCTTCCCACAGCTCGTACTCGCCCTTGTCCAGCGAATTAGCCGCGTATCCGTTCAAGCTGTGCTGAAGCAGCTCGATCACATCTGCATAGAGGCCGTAGGTCTTCGCAGCGAGGCGAGCCTTTTCGTCAGCGAGGTACCCGGCAAGCACCGCTGAAATCGTTGGACTGGCGACCGCAGCTGCCTCGCCGCCAGGCGTATTGTCTCCCGCCGTACCTTGCACGATCCGCTCCCATCAATTCGCTTCCCCTCCGGCTCTTGGGCCGTACCGGATGTGGACAACATCGAGCGTCTGTCTGACAATCCCTGGGTCATCACCGACGGGAAGCCCGAAGTGCGACTCTGGCCGCATTGCCTACTTCTATGTCCGCGTCGTCGGTCAGACGCCGCAGCGCCGCTACCTTGCGAGGGTCGTCACGGACAGCGAGCGCTTCGGCCACCACCTGCCGAATCGCGGGGCACGGATCATCAACCAGCCGTAACAGCCAAGTCACCGCGGCCCTTCCATCCAACTCCGCGAGCGCCTCCGCGACGACGTAACGAACGTTTTCGTCCGAGATCCGTTCGGCCAGGCGCCCGAGACTGACCGCGGTCTCCTCGTCCGACACTGGAACGAGAGAGTCAACGATCTTGGGAATTTCGTCGATAGCCGCCGTTAGGAGACGAG
>JAOUCL010000195.1 GCA_029859805.1 Rhodospirillales bacterium
CATCGGCGGTCGGTGCGCCGGCGCCTTTTTTTGCGCGGGACATGTCGTTCGAGGGGATGCGAGGGAAATGGCTAGCGAGCAGATGACCGGGGCGTCCATGGTGATCAGGGCCCTGGTGGACCAGGGCATCGACGTGATCTTCGGCTATCCCGGAGGCGCGGTGCTGCCGATCTACGACGCGCTGTTCGGGCAGAACGAACTGCGCCACATCCTGGTGCGCCACGAACAGGGCGCGGTCCATGCGGCCGAGGGCTACGCGCGCTCGACCGGCCGGGTCGGCGCGGTCCTGGTTACCTCCGGACCCGGGGCGACCAATGCGGTGACCGGCCTGACCGACGCGCTGATGGATTCCGTTCCGGTGATCTGCCTGACCGGCCAGGTGCCGACCCACCTGATCGGCAACGACGCCTTCCAGGAGGCCGACACCACCGGCATCACCCGGCCCTGCACCAAGCACAACTATCTGGTCAAATCGATCGAGGACCTGCCGCGCATACTGCACGAGGCCGTCTACGTGGCGACCCACGGCCGCCCCGGCCCGGTGGTCGTCGACCTCCCGAAGGACATTCTGCAGACCAAGGGCGATTACACCACGCCGGACCAGGTCGAGCACCGCAGCTACCGGCCGCAGGTCAAGGCCGAGCCGGACAGGCTGGCGGAAGCGGTCGAGATCATCGCCGGGGCCAAGCGGCCGGTGATCTATTCCGGCGGCGGGGTGATCAACTCCGGCTCCGAGGCTACCAAGCTGCTGCGCAAGTTCCTGCACATGACCGGGATGCCCGGCACGAGCACCCTGATGGGGCTGGGCGCCATCCCGGGCTCGGACCCGCAGTTCCTCGGCATGCTCGGCATGCACGGGACCTACGAGGCGAACCTCGCCATGTACAGCTGCGACGTCATGGTCAACATCGGCGCGCGCTTCGACGACCGGGTGACCGGGCGTCTCGACGAGTTCTCGCCCCGCTCCACGAAGATCCACATCGACATCGACCCCAGCTCGATCAACAAGAACGTCATGGTCGACCTGCCGATCGTCGGCGATGTCAAGCACGTGCTCGAGGACCTGATCGCGCTCTGGGAGGCGCGGAGCAAGAGCCTGGACCAGAAGGCGCTCAAGGCCTGGTGGGCACAGATCGACAAGTGGCGCGGCCGCGACTGCCTGAAGTTCGAGCAGAGCGGCAAGGTGATCAAGCCGCAGTACGCCATCCAGCGGCTCTACGAACTGACCAAGGACCGCGACACCTACATCACCACCGAGGTCGGCCAGCACCAGATGTGGGCCGCCCAGTACTACAAGCTGGAGGAGCCCAACCGCTGGATGACCTCGGGCGGCCTGGGCACCATGGGCTACGGCTTCCCGGCCGCGATGGGCGTGCAGGTCGCCCACCCGGACTCGCTGGTCATCGACATCGCCGGCGAATCCTCCTTCATGATGAACATCCAGGAGCTCTCGACCATCGCCCAGTACGATCTGCCGGTGAAGGTCTTCGTCGTGAACAACCAGTGGATGGGCATGGTCCGCCAGTGGCAGGAGCTGCTGCACGGCGAGCGCTACTCGGAGAGCTACATGGAGTCCCTGCCGGACTTCGTGAAGCTGGCCGAGGCCTTCGGCGCGGTCGGCCTGCGCGCCGACGACCCGGGCGAGCTGGACGACAAGATCACGGAGATGATCGACACGCCCAAGCCGGTGATCCTCGACTGCCGGGTCGAGCAGGCCGAGAACTGCTTCCCCATGATCCCCTCCGGGGCGGCGCACTACGAGATGCTGCTCGGCCCCGGCGACAAGGCGGCCAAGCCGATCTCCGAGGAGGGGATGGTATTGGTCTAGGGCCGGAGGCCCGCCCCCCTCATCCTTCGACAGGCTCAGGATGAGGGTCTCCAAAGTAGCTGAAATCCTCATGGTGAGCCTGTCGAACCATGAGAAGCGACCGAGCCACGACCCGCGTTGAAACCCGAGCCAGGAAAGCGAAGTCCCCGTGTCGCCAAAAATCGAGACCGAAATCGAAAAGCGCATCATCGCGGTGCTGGTGGACAACGAGCCCGGCGTGCTGGCGCGGGTCATCGGCCTGTTTTCGGGCCGCGGCTACAACATCGAGAGCCTGACCGTGAGCGAGGTCGATCCAGACAAGGCGCTGTCGCGCATCACCGTCGTGGCCAGCGGCACGCCGATGATCCTGGAGCAGATCAAGGCACAGCTCGGGCGCCTCGTGCCCGTGCACTCGATCAGCGACCTGACCCGCGAGGGGGCCTACGTCGAGCGCGACCTGGCGCTGATCAAGCTGGCGGGCAGTGGCGACAAGCGGGTCGAGGCGCTCCGCATCGCCGACATCTTCCGCGCCCGGGTCGTCGACGCCGGCCACGACCACTTCATCTTCGAGATGACGGGCAGGACCGACAAGCTGGACGCCTTCATCGAGCTGATGCGTCCCCTGGGCCTGGTCGACGTCTCCCGCACCGGCGTCGTCGCCATTGCCAGGGGCCCGGAGGGGCTTTAGAACCCGGGCCAGGGAACACTCCGAAACGATATCATGGGTTAGGGAAGGAAGGGCCATGCGCGTCTATTACGACCGGGATGCCGACGTCAACCTGATCAAGGGCAAGAAGGTCGCCGTCGTCGGCTACGGCAGCCAGGGCCACGCCCACGCCAACAACCTGAAGGACAGCGGGGTCGCCGAGGTGCGGGTCGCGCTCCGGGCCGGCTCGGCCAGCGCCAAGAAGGCCGAGGCCGCCGGCCTCCAGGTCATGACCCCGGCCGAGGCGGCCACCTGGGCCGAAGTGGTCATGGTGCTGACCCCCGACGAGCTGCAGGCCAAGCTCTACGAGGAGGACCTGGCCCCCAACCTCAAGGAGGGCGCGGCCATCGCCTTCGCCCATGGCCTCAACATCCACTTCAACCTGATCGAGCCGCGGGCCGACCTCGACGTCTTCATGATCGCGCCCAAGGGCCCGGGCCACACCGTGCGCTCGGAGTACCTGCGCGGTGCCGGCGTGCCCTGCCTGCTCGCCGTCGAGCAGAACGCCTCGGGCAACGCCCAGGAGATCGGCCTGTCCTATGCCGCGGCCATCGGCGGCGGGCGCGCCGGGGTGATCGAGACCACGTTCCGCGAGGAGTGCGAGACCGACCTATTCGGCGAGCAGGTCGTGCTCTGCGGCGGCCTGACCTCGCTGATCCAGGCCGGCTACGAGACCCTGGTCGAGGCCGGCTACGCGCCGGAGATGGCCTATTTCGAGTGCGTGCACGAGGTCAAGCTGATCGTCGACCTGATCTACGAGGGCGGCCTCGCCAACATGCGCTATTCGGTCTCCAACACCGCGGAGTACGGCGACTACACGAGCGGGCCGCGGGTCATCGACGGCGAGACGAAGAAGGAGCTGCGCCGCATCCTGGACGACATCCAGTCCGGCCGCTTCACGCGCGACTGGGTCGCCGAGTGCGCCGCCGGCCAGCCGTCGTTCAAGGCCCTGCGCCGGCGCGCCGCCGAGCACCCGATCGAGGAGGTCGGCGAGCGCCTGCGCGCCATGATGCCCTGGATCGCCGAGAACAAGCTGGTCGACAAGGAGAAGAACTAGGCGTTCGATTCCAATAGCTTGAGCCGGGGCGCCGGTCCCGGCGAGCCCTGCCGGCGGTGCGCCCTGCCGGCGGAAACGAAACGTTAGGGACTCTCGCTGCAACATCGCCGAAGGCACACTTCCTGGGCGAGACCTCGCGCGAGCGCCCCGGCCATGGGTGTCTGCCGTACTTATGCCCGGCGGAGTCTCGAGTCGTGAGCCAGACGTGGCGCTACCATAACCCGGTCGACATCACCTTCGGCCCCGGCGCGTTCGGCCGGATCGGCGAGGCGCTGGACGGCCGGTCCTACGCGCTGGTCACCTACGGTGATGCGCCCTTCGAGGACCCCCGCGCGCGCCTGGCCGAGCTGGCCGGCGAGCCGGCCGTCACCGTCGACGACGTCGCGTCCAACCCGAACTTCGGAACCTTGAACGCGCACTGCGCCCGTTTCGCCGCCATCGACCCGCCGCCCGAGGTGATCGTGGCGCTGGGCGGCGGCTCGGTGATCGACACCGCCAAGGTGCTGTCCGCCGCGCGCGGCGACTTTGCCCAGGTGCGGCACTATCTGGAGACCGGTCGGGGCGGCGACACCCTGGGCGCGATCCCGATCATCGCCGTGCCGACCACGGCCGGGACCGGCAGCGAGGTCACCAACTGGGCGACCGTCTGGGACCTCGAGGGCGGCACGAAGTACTCGCTCGCCCGGCCGAGCGTCTATCCGCAGTGCGCCCTGGTGGACCCGGAGCTGATGCTGGGGCTGCCCCGCGCGGTCACGGTCAGCTCCGGCCTCGACGCGCTGTCCCACGCGCTGGAGAGCCTGTGGAACCGCAACGCCAACCCGATGTCGACCGAGTTCGCCGTGCCGGCCGCGCGTGAGCTGCTGATGACGCTGCCGCTGCTCGCCGAGGACCTGGAAAACCTCGCGCTGCGCGGCCGGGTCGCCAAGGCGGCGCTGACCGCCGGGCTCGCCTCCTCGAACACCATGACGGCACTCGCCCACGAGTTGTCCTATCCGATCACGTTGAACCACGGCGTGCCGCACGGCATCGCCTGCTCGTTCACTTTGCCGCTGGTGCTGCGTGCGGTGGCGGGCGAGAGCCGGACCAGCGACACCGCGCTCAAGCGGGTGTTCGGCGCCAACCTCGAGGCCGGTGCCGAGCAGCTCGAGGCGTTCCTGGCCGGGCTCGAGGTCTCGGTCGATGCGGCCGACCACGGCGTCGACGGCAAGGACTGGTTCGAGCTGGTGAGCGGCGCCTTCGACGGCGATCGGGGCCGCAACTTCGTCGGCCGCCGCGAAAAGGTCCTGTCCTACGTCTGATGCCAGCGAGTGGACGAAGTGACTCGGGTCTCGCCCCCCGTCCCTCGACAAGCTCGGGATGAGGGGCTCAGATTGAAGCCCTCATGCTGAGCTTGTCGAAGTATGAGGGCGAGTCCGCAGTGACTTCATTCATCGGCTCGTTGGTATGAGTCGGAGGGTGCCGGCCTCGGCGGTCAACCGGCCATCGAAGGACGGTCCTTCAGCAGACCGGAGTCTTCTATGACCCTCGCGATGGCCTCGGCCTTCTGCTGCGGCGCCATGAGGTGGACGCCGGCGACGCCGGGGATCTCGGACAGGCCCTGGATCAGCTCGACGCAGAGCTTCCGGCCTTCCGCCGCCGGGTCGGCGGCGCGCTCCAGGCGTTCGATCACGCCCTCCGGGACGCTGACCCCGTGCAGGTTCTCGTTCATCCAGCGCGCCTGGCGGGCCGAGGCGAGCGGCCCGACGCCGAGGATGATCGCGAGGCGCTCGGTCAGTCCGGCCTCGGCCAGGCGCGCGAGGTAGCGCCCGGCCACCGCCGGGTCGAAGCAGAACTGGGTCTGCACGAAATCCGCGCCGGCCTCGGCCTTGGCGAGGAGTGCCGTCGGCTGCCAGCCGGCCGGCGGGTCGAAGGGGGTGTCGGCGCCGCCGATGAACAGGCGGGGCGGCGGCTGGACCGCGCGGCCCGAGGGCAGGGTGCCGTCCTCGCGCAGCTGCCGGGCGAGGGCCATGACGCCGCGCGAGTCGAGGTCGTAGACGGGCTTGGCGTCCGGCAGGTCGCCGCCCTCGGGGTCGTCGCCGTGCAGCGCCAGGATGTTGGTGACGCCGAGCGCGGCGGCGCCGATCAGGTCGGCGGCCAGCGCGATCCTGTTGCGGTCCCGGCAGGCCACCTGCAGCACCGGCTCGATCCCCGCGCGGACGAGGATGGCGGCCGCGGCTAGGCTCGACATGGTCGCCCGGGCGCCCGCTCCGTCGGTCACGTTGACGGCATCCGCCTTGCCCTTCAACGGCGCCGCCCGGGCGAGCAGGACCCCCGCGTCGGCGGAAAGCGGCGGCGTCACCTCGGCGGTGACGACGAAGCGCCCGGCGGCAAGCAGGCTTTCCAGCCCCCCGGGCTGCGTCATCGTGGTCTCCCTGGTGATTTCGCGATGAATCGGCCGGGCGGACTGGACCGTGGCCTCAACCGCTTTCGGCCTTGGGCTCGGCCGCGTCCCGGGCGAGCGCCTTCAGCTTGGCCTCGACCGAGCCGGGCTCGAGCGAGTCGAGATAGAGGTCGGGGTTGGCCAGCATGTCCTCGATCCGGGTCAGGAAGCCCTGGGCCACGGTCGAGTTGAAGTCGATCTCGTGCATGATCCGCCGGAGCGCCGAGCTGCCGGCCATGAAGCGCTGCATCTGCGCGACCGTGTCGCGCGCCAGGCCCTCGCCGGTCCGCCAGTCGTCGCTGTAGACGCCGCTGTCGGCCGGGACGTCCCAGTAGTGCCAGTGGCCGTCGTCGTCGAGGCTGATGGTCGGGAACTTCAGCCACTCCTGGTGCCACCACTCGGTATTGGCCTCGGCCTCCTGGACCGCCGCGCTCTGCAGCTCGGGCGTGCTCGTTGGGTCAGCCATGGTCGCGTCTCTCCTGGATCCGGAGTCGCTTTCGGGATTGCGACAGGGCGCTCGATACATCATAGCATAGCACCGGACGCGCCGGACAAGAGCGTCCACGCGCCGGCGGCCGGTACGACTGGAGGGGATACGAGATGCTGCGTGAGTTCGCCGACGCCGAGGAGATGGTTGCGGAGCTCAGGCCGGAGGTGCCGGTCTACTGCCTGCGGCCGGCGCTGTTCCGGCGGGCCGCCGGGCGCTTCCAGGACCGCTTCCCGGGACGGGTGCTCTATGCCGTCAAGGCCAACCCGCAGGCCGAGGTGCTCGACCTGCTCTACGCCGCCGGCATCCGCCACTTCGACACCGCCTCGCTCGGCGAGATCGCGCTGGTCTCCGGGCGCTTCCCCGAAGCCACTTGCTATTTCATGCATCCGGTCAAGGGCGAGGCGGCGATCCGCGACGCCTACCGGGCCCACGGCGTGCGGCACTTCGTGGTCGATCACGCCGACGAGCTCGACAAGATGATCCGGGTGCTGGGCGGCGCGCCGCCGGACTTGGCCGTCATGGTCCGCCTGGCCACGCCGGGCGAGGGGGCGCTGTTCGACCTTTCCGGCAAGTTCGGCGCCGGGCCGGGGCCGGCCGCGGCGCTCCTCAGATCGGTGGCGGACGCGGGCTGTCAGGCCGGGCTCTGCTTCCATGTCGGCTCCCAATGCACCGAGCCGGCGGCCTATAGAAGGGCGATCGAGCTCTCGGGCGAGGTTATCGCGCAGGCCGGCGTCGATTTGCGCTGGCTGGACCTGGGCGGCGGCTTTCCCTCGGCCTACGAGACCCCTGTGCCGGCGCTCGAGGACTTCATGGGGGCGATCGACGAGGGCCTCCGGCGCCTCGGCCCGCCCGGCGACTGCGTGGTCATGTGCGAGCCGGGCCGCGCCCTGGTCGCCGAGGCCGTGTCGGTGGTGGCGCAGGTGCAGCACCGCCGGGGCCAGGCGCTCTACCTCAACGACGGGATCTATGGCAGTCTGTCGGGCACCAAGATCGGCACGATCTATCCGGTGCGCCTGCTGCGCCCCTCCGGCCCCGCCGCGGCCGAGACCGCAGCGTTCACGGTCTACGGGCCGACCTGCGACGGCCTCGACGTGCTGGGCTATCCCTTCGTCCTGCCGCGCGACGCCCGCCAAGGCGACTGGATCGAGGTCGGCATGCTGGGCGCCTACGCCTATGGGCTCCGGACGGATTTCAACGGCTTCCGGCCCGAGCGCTGTGTCGCCGTGGCGGACGACGGTCCCGCCGCGCCGGCGGTCGAGGGTGGGGTCGAAGTTCCCGCCTGAAAGCCCGCGCCCCGAACCTCAGACCCCCGGCCGCGGGGCTTGTATGGCCGGGCCGGGCACGCCAAATTAGCAGGCAAGGAGCCGGACCGCTCCTAACGAGGACGATCGAAACAACAGACCGAGAGCCAATGACCATCAGGACCGCCAAGTTCCATATCGGCGAGATCGTACGCCACCGGGTCTTCTCGTTCCGGGGCGTGATCTTCGACGTCGATCCGGTCTTCTCCAACACCGAGGAATGGTGGCTGGCGATCCCCGAGGACATCCGCCCGGCCAAGGACCAGCCCTACTATCACCTGCTGGCCGAGAACGACGAGACCACCTACGTCGCCTACGTCTCGGAGCAGAACCTGCTGCCCGATGAGACCGGCAAGCCGGTCTCCCACCCGCAGGTCGCCGATATCTTCTCCGGCATCGAGGACGGCCGCTACGTCAAGCGCGAAGACCGGCCAAACTGACGCCCTTCGAAGACGACCGCGCCTAGCAGGTTGCTGAGAAAGTGCGAAGGCTCACCCTCGCACTTCGACAAGCTCAGTGTGAGGGTGAGCTTTTTCAAGGAGTTGACCTCATCCTGAGCCTGTCGAAGGACGAGGGCAACGGGCCGCCGCGGGCTTTTTCAGCCGCGCCTAGCGCGACAGGATGATCACCACGATGCCCGCCGCCAGCACCAGCGACCAAGCGAAGCGGGCCGGGATCCCGATCTCCTTGAGCAGCAGACCGCCCAGCAGGACCGAGATCGGGATCGAGGCCTGGCGCACCGAGGTCACCGCCGCGACGTTGCCGCCGAGCTGGTAGGCGGTCAGCAGCAGCAAATAGGAGGCATAGGCGAGCAGGCCGACCGCCAGATGGCGCCAGGGCCGAGTCGCCCAGCCGCTCAAGAATCGCGCAAAGGCGCTGTCGTCGCGCCGCCGGTGGATCAGCCACAGGAACGCGGCGAAGACCGGCAGGGCCAGCGCCCCCGACCAGAAGAACATGAACATCGGCTCGACCAGCTGCACGCCGCGCGCGTCCGAGATCGAGTAGGTGCCGCTGCCCGCCATGGCGAGGACCGCGAGGCCCAGGGTCAGCGGATCGTGCAGCAGCCGCGCGCCGCGCCGGTACTGCAGCAGGAACGCGCCGCCCAGCACCAGGGCGATGCCGAGCAGCAGCATCGCCGAGTAGCGCTCGCCGAGCAGGAAGAAGCCGACCAGGACGATGAACAGTGGCGAGGAGCGGATGATCGGGTAGTAGACCGACAGGTCGCCGCGTCGCAGGGTCAGCACCAGGGCGATGCCGTAGAGCGAGAGCCCGGCCGCCGAGATCAGGGGAAACGGCCAGGCCCGGCCGATCACAGGTC
>JAOUCL010000196.1 GCA_029859805.1 Rhodospirillales bacterium
CCCGCGCCCGCCTTGTTGGGCGGCCTTCGGGCCTTGGCGACACGGATCCGCAAGGCTGACGTGGACCGTATCCCGGGGGGTTGCCACAAGAATGACACGCCAATATTCGCCGTTTTGGGTCATTCTTGAGGCTACTTCGCTGCTTGCCCCTGCCCTGTCGCCATTTCTTCCCCGGACTGGCGGCGGGGCTTTTCTTTTGGCGGCCGATGCGGCATGGGCCTGCCACCACTGATTGCCTAGATTTTACCCTGCAGATCATCCATAGTTCGAACAACGATCCGATGGGGGCTAACGGGCGTTAAGGTTACCTTATCGGAATAATAACGAATTTGGGCTTTTAATCCGCCAGGTACTTCTCCCACCGGCCGCCTCGTGGCGGCTCGGCAGAGCAGTCCGTACAGGGGTAAAGCTGCAGGCGTCAAAATGTCCACCATTGTCATCATCGACGATCGGGTCACCAACCGGCGGATTCTTTCCGAGCTGGCGTCGACCATCGAGGTGGACGCACGGGTCGAGTCCTTCGAAGACCCGATTGCCGCGCTCGAATGGGTGGAGGAGAATTCGCCCGATCTGGTCATCACCGACTACAAAATGCCCAACATCGACGGAGCGGAGTTCATTCGACGGTTCCGCCACCTGCCGTTTTGTTTCGACGTGCCCGTCATCGTGATCACGATCTACGAGGACCGGGAATTCCGGTACAAGGCGCTGGAGGCCGGTGCGACGGATTTCCTGCTCAGCCCGGTCGATCATCACGAGTTCCAAGCGCGTTCGCGCAATCTCCTGGCGTTGCGCAAACAGCAGCAGATCATCAAGAACCGGGCCTATTCCCTCGAGCAGAAGCTGTCCCAGGACCACCGCACGCTGGAGACCGTCCTGCACGAAAGCCGGGAGCGCCTGCGCGCCGTAATCGACGCCGTTCCGGCCATGATCTACGCCTGCGACGCCGACCAGCGCTTCATTTTCATGAACAGCTACACGGCGCGGTACCTGGGCCTGGCGCCCGAGGCCGCGATCGGCCGCACGACGCGGGAGGTCTTCGGCGAGGCAGTCGGCAAGGAGAGCCAGACTCGCGATCTGAGCATTCTAAACTCGGGCGAAACTCTAGCCGCCTACGAAAAGGTGATGAACGATGCCGAGGGTCGGGACCGGGTGATGTTGACCACCAAGAGCCCGATTCCCGACAGCACCGGCCGGGCCACGCTCGTGGTCACGGCGGCCCTGGACATCACCGAGCGCAAGCTGGCGGAGAGCGAACTGCTCGAGGCTATGGAACAGACGGATCTCGCCAACCGCGCCAAGACCGAATTTCTGGCCAATATGAGCCACGAGTTGCGCACACCGCTCAACGCGATCATCGGATTCGCCCAGATCATGTCGAAGGAGGCACTGGGACCGATCGGCAGCCCCGCATACCGCGATTACGCCAAGGACATCAATTCGAGTGCGATACACCTCCTCGGTATCATCAACGAAATCCTCGACCTTTCCAAGATCGAAGCCGGCAAGATGGAGCTGCACGAAGAGGAAGTGGACCTGCCCGAAGTGATCGAGAACGTCTTACGGATCACCCGCTCGCGCGCATTGGAGTCGAAGCTCGTGCTCGAGAACCTGTCGTCCGCCGCGCTGCCGCTGGTGCGCGTGGACAAAGTCAAGGTGAAACAGATTCTGCTCAACCTGCTCAGTAACGCCGTGAAGTTCACGCCGCCCGAGGGCCGGATCGTCGTTGCAACGGAGATGGCGCCGGACCGGTCCGTGAAACTGAGCGTCACCGACACGGGCATCGGTATGTCCGAAGAGGAGATCCCCCTGGCGATTTCGCGCTTCGGGCAGGTCGAGGGCACGTTTTCGCGGACCTACGCGGGCGCCGGGCTGGGCCTGTCGATCGTGATCAGCCTGATGGAACTGCATGGCGGCACTTGCCGTATCGAAAGCGAGAAGGGTGTCGGCACCAAGGTGTCTCTGAGCTTTCCGGCGCAGCGCACCGTTGCCAAGGTCCAGCAGGGATGAATGAATGGGCGGGTCGGCGCCGAGCAGTGAACAACACCCCGCAAAAGCTCCCGAGAACGAGTCCTCGGGCGCAGGTTCTTGGCTGCGCCGAGTGGTCGAGCGCTTGCGAAGCCGGCCGGACAGCGAACATGAGCAGGCCCTGGTCCGAATCGCCTTCGCCGCGTCTTGCATCTGCTATTGCCTCGCACTGCTGGCTTTCTACGGGGCCGACCTGCCCGGCGACACGAATGTCGTATATCCCCTGCTGATCGCCGCGGCGGGCCTTGTGCTCGCAATTCTCGTTTTTGGCCATATCGTCTGGCGCCCCGGACTCTCGGTGGGCCGGAAGCTCATTTCCATTACCATCGACCTCGTGTCGCTCACTGGTTTCCTGCACTTCGGCGGGCCGCTCTTCGCGTTCTGGTATCCCACTTATTTGTGGGAAACCTTGGGCATGGGCTTTCGCTACGGGCTTGCCTATCTGATCGTGGCAGCGGTCGGCAGCGTGGTCAGTTTCGCCTTGGTCGTGGCCACCACGCCGTTCTGGTACGAGCAGCCGTTTCTTGCCTTCGGACTGCTTCTGGGGTTAATCGTCCTGCCGGCCTACGCCTCGACGCTGCTGCGAAAATTGACCAAGGCGAAGTCTCAGGCAGAGGAGGCGAGCCGGGCCAAGAGCCGATTCCTGGCCAACATGAGCCATGAGCTGCGCACTCCGCTCAATGCGGTCATCGGCATGAGCGCCTTGCTGAACGACAGCGACCTCGATCCGGAACAGCGCGATATGGTGGGCTCGATCAAGGCCTCCGGTCGGTCCCTGCTTCATCTGATCAACGAGATCCTCGATTTTTCGCGCGTCGAAACGGCCGGACTTTCGGTCACCCGAGCTGATTTCGACCTGCACGCCCTGTTGGCCGGCTTGCGCTCCATGATGCGGCCGCAGGCCCACGCCAAGAACCTGGTGTTTTCGATCCACCTCGCACCGGAGACGCCCGCCCATATCAATGGCGACGAACAGTACCTGCATCAAATTCTGGTTAACCTGACCGCCAACGCCATCAAGTTCACCGAAACGGGCAGCGTGACGCTCAGCGTTGCTCCGGTCACCAGAGAGCCCGGCCGGCACCTGCGTTTCGAGGTAACCGACACCGGCATCGGCGTCCAGGAGGACGCGCGCGAGCGGATCTTCGAAAGCTTTACGCAGGCCGACGAAGCAATTACGCGGCGTTTCGGCGGAACCGGTCTGGGCTTGGCGATCTCCCGGCAGCTGGTCGAAATGATGGGCGGCACGATCGGCGTCGACAGCGAGGTCGGCAGGGGCAGCCGGTTCTGGTTCGAACTGCCCCTTGCAATGGCGCAGGGCGACCACCCGCGGGAACTGCCGGAAGGCGTGGTGGCGGTGGTGCTGCAGTCTGCAGCGCAGAGCTTTGACCCGCCGCGGGTGCCCGATCTCAAGGTGGTCGTGGTGCACAGCGTTGCGCAGACGGCAGACGTTCTCGAAGACCAAATCGACAACCCCGGGATCCGCCCCGTCGTGCTGGTCGACAGCCGAAAGTTTGGCCTGGATCCCCACGATGCCGTCGCGAGGCTGCGCGACAGGGGGTTCGACCTGCCCGCGATTCTGATCGGCGACGGGAATTCCACGGTCGACCAAAGCGCCGTCCGGCGCGATTTCGTGGCCTCGCTTCACGGCTTGGCGGAAGGGCCCGAGTTCTTGAGCGCACTCCGTTTCGCACTCACCGGCGAGCCGAGCGACGAGGACGACCGAGAGGATTTCCCGCCGACCTCAGGGCTCCAGCTCAATATCCTGGTAGCCGACGACAACAGCGTGAACCGCCGCGTCATCGCCAAGATCCTGGAGCGCGCAGGCCATGACGCTACCTTCGTCGAGAACGGCGAGCTGGCCCTGGATGCCTTGGACGCACAGGATTTCGATCTCGTGATCATGGACATGCACATGCCGGTCATGGGTGGCCTCGAAGCGACCAGACTCTACCGCATGGCCAATCTCGACCGACCACACCTGCCGATCGTCGCACTTACCGCCGATGCGACCCGGGCTGCGCGTCAGGAGGCCGATGAGGCCGGGACTGACGCCTGCCTGACCAAGCCGGTCGAGGTGGGCAGCCTGCTGGAAACCATCGATACCCTGGTTGCCGTCGAGGCCGGCGCAGCGCCAGGCGCGATGCGGCGCCCGCGGACCGGGTCGAATATCCTGACCCACCCGAAGTTCGCCTCGGGCGGCAGACACCCGGTGATCGACCAGCGCATGCTGGCGAGCCTCAACAGGCTCGGCAAGGACTCGAACTTCGTCACGAGCCTGATCGAGGATTTCCTGAAGGACGGCGAGCAGTTGCTCAAGGACCTTGCGGTCGCGGCCTCAGATCGGCAAGCGCGCGAGTTCCGCGATGTCATGCACGGATTGCGGGGCAGCGCCGTGAACATTGGGGCCATGAGCCTGTATCAGCTTCTCCTATCCTTCCGCGATGTCGGGCCGAAGGAGGTCGAGCGGCATGGCCAGGACTATGTTGACAGGATCGGCGGCGAGTTCGCGCAGCTGCGCACCGCGCTCATCAAATATCTGCGCGAAACCAAAGGCGAGGAACTGCCCTCCTGAAGGGTTCTCGCCGATGTTTCAGTCCAGTGCGGGCCGACCTCCAAGGATGGTCGGCGGGGCCATTCAATGCCGGCCGTTCCTGACGGCGCGTCTACGGTCCTGGGCGGCCGCCAGGCGCTCCATCTTTCGCAGATCGGACTCCGAAAGGGTCAGCACGGTATCCACCCACATGAGGGCGATATCGTACAGCTCCTTGTAGGGCAAGGGATTCACGCGCCGGCCGGCCCGGTAGACGGCGCACTGCGCGGCATGGCGGCTGGCGTTGCGGGCCACGAAGTCATTGATCGTATGCCGCCCCTCGCCGGGGTCGACCAAAACGTCAACCAGACCGAGTTCGTACAGCTCTTCGGCCGAATAGACCCGACCGCTCAACATCATGCGCTCGGCTTGGACCGGACTGACTCTCCGGGCGATCAGGCTGTAAGCGCCCATCCCGGGGAAGAGGTTGAACAGCACTTCTGGCAGGCCAAATCGCGCATCGCGTTCGGCTACAACGAGATCGCTGGAAATCGCGGCCTCGAAGCCGCCGCCCAGGGCATCCCCCTCGACCAGGGAAATCGTGATGACCGGAAGATCGAGACTCATTGCGTTCGCAAAGACGACGTCGATACAGTTGATGGCGTAATCCCGCAGGGCGTGCCTGTCTTGGTTGCGCACGAGCTGCCCGAACAGCCGCAGATCGCCCCCCAGGTTGAAAACCCCGGGTACCCTCGAGCCCCATACCAGATAGCGGAATGGCCTAAGGTCGCTCGGTCCGAGCTCTTCGAAAAGCTGCTTCAACGAACGTTGAAGCTCCCGGCTTTGCCGGGCCAGCCCAGGCGTAACGCTCGGGCGGTCCCGAGGGGCCATGTAGCACCAGAGAACCCCGTCCGTCACGTCCGCGATCACCTCGAGCTGGTCGAATTCCGAAACATTCCGCAGCCAGCCGTCGTAAATCCTGCGCGCTCTAGCATCGGGCAGGCGCTCAACGGCTTCGCCGCTTCTTGCAGGTGACAAAGCGACGTTGGTTGTGGGCTGCACAGACGATGACAACACTGCAAGCCGACCGTCATCGTCCAGATTCTTGAGTGGTCCAGACCTTCCCCTCATCCCCTAGTCCTTTTCAAATAAACTCCCCCACTCTTAGTTTAAGTTTGATATGTTTTGCGCAGGACCCTGGAATTGCGCATACGGGGTATACGAATCTATGCGAGACTCTTTGACACCTGAACCATTCCAGAGTCCAAATATTAACAGAAAATTTAGATTTGACCATACGCAATTATCGCTACTGTTTTCGTTTTAACAAAATCTCGGGCACCGGTTTTTTCCAACATTTCCGAGTATTCATGGGCGCTACTGTGCTTAGACACGAGTATATCTTCGCACCGATGTCCAGTCGCCAAAGAAGCTAAAAAATAGATTTTTATAATATATTTAATATTAGAGATTGCAAAATGCTTGCACGCCAACAAGACCTTGACATTCCATTCCGAGTTTTCGCGATCATATCGCGCGAGCCCCGTACCGAGCCACAGTCTACGTGGTGCATCTGTCGCGCGGGGAACTCGTGAACGGCTTCGAACTGTAACCGGAAACAACCATTGTCGCAGTAGCGGCGCGCTCGCCCAACGTCGCCGAGAACTACGTGGCGGAGATGGAGGCCGGCTGCCTCCTCTGGCGCTGGTCAGGCCGCCTTTGGCGCGCTCCCGGCCGACGCAGTCGCCGCCTCGAGCCGGGCGCCGGAGACCGTGAGCCCGGAGGTCGGCCGTCCCTCGAAATCGAGCCACCGATGGTCCTTGTAGTCGTAAAGCTTGCAGCGCGCCATCGTCCGCAAGAATCCGCCCGGCGTGAACCGCTCGCTGATCATCCGTTCGCCGAGCAGCCTGGCCAAGGCGTCTTGCGCCTGCTTGAGGTGATATAGCGGGATCTTCGGGGCGAGGTGGTGGGCCGGATGCTCCATGATGTCGTGGGAAATGTGACCGTACCAGCGCGGAAACCGGACATGGACCGTCACATCATGCTGGCCGTCCAGCCTCAGTAACTGATCTAGTTCATCGAACCAGGGAACGCGTAGGTTCGTGTGCTGCAGATAGACCGTGAAGCCCATGGCTGAATTCCAGACTGCGAATGGCACGACGAAGCCCCAGAGTACCGCGCCCCACGGGCCGGTCTGCGGCAGCAGCGCTCCCACATAGGCAAGCCCGCCCAGGAAGGCAGTGAGGTAGGTCGTGACCAACGCGAAATCGAGCCAGTGAACGGCTTGGCGCCTTTTCACCACGCGCCGGGTCGGGAAGAACTTGTCCTTCCACCACCGCTCAACCAGGTAGTAGGCGCCGAGCCCGAGCGGACTCCGGTACAGGCGCTCGATCATCCGCCGCCAAGCCGGCAGTGCGTCGTATTCGGCCTTGGACATGGGCGACCAGGAGTTCCTACCCTTGAGGTTGGTCACCCGGTGATGCTGCCTGTTGTGGGCGATCTGCCAGAGGCTGTAGTTGTGCAGGGCCGGCAGGAACGCGAGGCGCCCGATCAGCTTGTTGAGCATCTTGCTGTCGGTGTAGGCGCCGTGGGCGGCATCGTGGGCGATCACGAAAATCGCCGAGATCACGCCGCCGGCGACGACCGCGCACAAGGCCTTGAGAGCTGGGTTCTCGAGGTAGACGGCGCCCGCGACGGCCAACGCATAGACGGCCAAATCGATCAGGAACAGGCCACAGGCCAAAGCCGTCGACCGCCTGGTGTATCCCTCGAGGGCAGCGCGCAGCTCCCTCAGCTCGACCCGGTTCATTTGCAAGCCTCCCGCGGCAATCGGCCGTTGCGCCTTGTCGGGGAAGGGCGTGCTCGTCCGGCAAACAATTTTCCGGCTCGGTCCGGTGCCCGGGTGGCCCTGCCGGACCGTCAAGCTCCCCGCCCGCTTCCCCTGCGGCGGATGTTAACCATCTTCTCGACGGAAGCATGGACAACACCCTTCTCGTCTGTCAAGTCCACATGGTAAGTGCGATCCACCTTGGGCTTTTGAGCGAGCTCGGCCCGAATGGCCTCGAGCTCCCGTTCGTCCAGTGTGAATCGCGCATACAAAGTGGCACGGCCGGGCCGCTTGAAGCGGATCGTCGCCGCCTTGTCCCAGGCGACGAATTCGCGGCCGAGCAGCTTGTTGAGCATCACCATGAAGACGGGATCGACTGCGCCGTACACGCTGCCGCCGAAGGTGGTGCCGAAATAGCCGCGGGTCGTCCAGTTCAGCGGTAGTTTGATCCGGACTTCGCGTTGATCCTCGGCAATGTAGGTCACGCGGGCGCCGGTCCGGCGATAGCAAGGGAACAGATTGAACCCGAGCCGCATGATCCAGGTGTTAAAGGACTCCGCCATGCCGCCCCGGCGCTTCTAGCCAGCCTCGACCAGGGCCTCTAGGCCCAGAAAAGCCGGATCCGGGTGAACAATCACGAAGGCAGGTATTCGTTCGAGATAGGTAGCGAAACGACCCTTGCTCTCGAACCTTTCGCGGAACCTGGAGGCGGGGAGAAACTCGGCAAAGCGCGGCACGACGCCGCCGCCGATGTAGATGCCGCCGCGCGCGCCAAAGGTCAGCGCCAAGTTTCCGGCCATGGTTCCCAGCATGGCGCAGAAGCAGTCGAGTGCTGCGACGCTGACCCTGGAGTCGCCCGCCAGCGCCCGCGCGACGATCTCCTGAGCGGGACGCGGCGGCGCAGTCAACCCGTCGACGGCGGCGACTGCCTGATAGAGGTTCTCCAGACCGGGCCCGGACAGGACACGCTCGGCCGACACATGCTCGAAGCGCCCTCGCAGATACTCCAGCAGCGCGCTCTCGCGCCGGTCCGCCGGGGCCATGGTGACGTGGCCGCCCTCGCTGGCGATAACCACGGGACGCGGCCGGGTCGGAATGAACCCGGCGACACCGAGCCCGGTCCCGGGGCAGATCACGGCAACCGGCGCTCCCTTTACGGCCGCGTCGCCACCCAGCGGAACCAAGCTCTCGCCGCCGAGCTTGGAGAGCGCCCAGGCGGTGGCGGCGCAGTCGTTGACGATCGCCACGGACTCCATATCCAGGATCCGGCGCAGCCCGGAGGCCGAAACCCGCCAGGTCCCGTTGGTCAATTGCGCTCGACCGTCCACGACCGGCCCGGCAAAGGCGAGCGCCGCCCGCCGGGGCATGGCCCGCGGTCCGACCTCGTCCAGAAAGGCGCGGATAGCCTCGAGTGGCCCCAAGTGTTCGGCGACCAGGAAATGTCTGGTCTCTTCGACCGCCCCGGCTCGTGCGAGGGCGAAACGGGCGTTCGTCCCGCCGATATCGGCCAGCAGGACAGGAGAGGTATCGCTAGCCATGACTCAGGAGGCCCGAGCCGCGCCGGCCGGGGGTTCGGTTCTCAGCTGCGCCATGTCTCGGCTCGCTTGCCGTCCTCCCCACTCTGCGGCCGCCGCCGCGACGGCCGACATGATAGCGAGATTCGTCCAGGATTTCAGCCGGTAAGGGCGGCAGTCGA
>JAOUCL010000030.1 GCA_029859805.1 Rhodospirillales bacterium
CCGGACCTCGCGTTCACCTTCACGGTTCTGGACTCGCCGATCGTCAACGCCTTCGCCCTGCCGGGCGGCTACGTCTACGTGACCCGCGGCCTGCTCGCCCTGGCCGACGACGAGGCCGAGCTGGCCAGTGTGCTGGCGCACGAGATCGGCCACGTCACCGCTCGCCACACCGCCGAGCGCTATGGCCAGACCATCCTCGCCCAGGGCGGAGCCTTGGGCGCGGGGCTTCTCCTAGGCGACGTGGCGGGCGACCTCACCGGGGCGACCACGATGCTGTTCGTGCGCAGCTGGTCCCGCGACCAGGAGCACGAGGCCGACCTGCTCGGCGTGCGCTACCTGTCGCGCGTCGGTTACCGGCCCCAGGCCATGGCCAGCTTCCTGACCCGCCTTCAGGCGCACAGCCGCCTGGAGGCGGAGATCCAGGGCCGGCCCGGCGAGGCCGACGAGTTCAGCCTGCTGCAGACCCATCCGCGCACGGCCGACCGCATCGCGCTGGCGATCCGCGAGGCCGGCGCCAAGCCCGTGGCCGATCCGCTGATTGCGCGCGATCTCTACCTCGGCAAGATCGACGGCCTGCTGTACGGCGACGATCCGAAGCAAGGGGTCATTCGAGGCCGGCGGTTCCTGCACCCCGACCTCCGCTTCGCCTTCGAGGTGCCCGACGGCTTCCACCTGCTCAACGGCCCCGAGCAGGTGGCCGCCCGGGGGCCGGAGGGCGCGGCCATCGTCTTCGACCGGGCGCCCAAAGCCGCGGGCGCCTCGATGATCGCCTATCTCATCCGGGACTGGGCCAAGGACGCGACCCTTCGGGACGTGGAAACGATCACCGTCAACGGCCTGGCCGCCGCGACGGCACAGACCCGATTGCGCGGCAGGCGGGGCACGCTCGATTTCCGCTTGGTCGCCATCCAGGACGACGCCGACTCGGTCTACCGCTTTCGCTTCGTGTCGCCGCCCAAGCTGACTGGTGCCCTGGCCGAGGGGTTCAAGCGCACGACCTACAGCTTCCGCCGGCTGAGCCCGGGCGAGGCGGCGCAGATCAAACCGCGCCGGCTGCGCCTCTACCGTGTTCGGCCCGGGGACACGCTGAGCGGCATTTCCCGCCGCATGGCCTTCGATAGCTACCGCCTCCAGCGCTTCCTGGTCCTGAACGGCCTTGACGAAAAGGACCTGATCAGGCCCGGCCAGACCGTCAAGATCGTCACGGAATGAGCAGCGCGGCACCGCCCCCATCGACCGCGCCGCAACCCGGCACCGGCACAGAGGCCGGCGGCGCAGGGGCGTCGCGATGGCGGCCGTCGATCGCGGCCGTTCTGACCTTCGGCTTCGGCTCGCTGGTGGTCGCGGCAGTGGCGGCGGTGATGTGGGTCTCGCTCGACGCGGCGCGAGAGAACACGCGCCACCTGCTGCGCCGGACGGCCGAGCTGACCCTCGAGTCGGTCATCGGACGCATCGATCTGCACCTCGGCCCGGCCCGCCACGAGGTCGAGTTTCTGGCCGGCCTCATCGGCCGGGGCGAGCTCGATCCCGCCGACAGCGAACGGCTGGAGCAAGTGCTCATAGGCAGCCTGGCCGCAGCCCCGCAGGTTGCGGGAATCGCCTTCATTTCGGCGGACCTCACCTCGTTTCGGGTCGGTCGCCGCCACGACGAGCTGCTCAGTCTCAGATCCGACTGGAGCAACCGTGCCGACATTCGGGATTGGCTCCCGACCATGCGGGACGAGACGGCGAGCATTTGGAGTCCGGTGCTGTGGATCCAGGATCTCAAGCTGCCGTCCGTGACCGTGAACCATCCGGTTCGGCGCGACGGCGAATTCCTCGGCGTCATGGCCTCCGTGGTCTCGATCGGCGCGCTCTCCGAGTTTCTCGACGCCAACGACCGGGCCTTTGGCACCCACAGCTTCATTCTCTACGGCCGGGACCGTGTGCTGGCGCACCCCTCGTTGGCCGGCGGGACGCGTGGCCTGTCGGAGAACAAGCCGCTGCCCGCCCTGGGCGAGGTCAACGATCGGGTGCTGGCCGCGATCTGGAGCGAAAGCGTCGACGACATGCAGGCCTTCCTGGCCGATAGTCCGGTGCAAGGCCGGGTCGTCCAAGGGCCCGACGACGATTACATTTACCTCTATCGGCGGATCGAGAGTTTCGGACCGGATCCTTGGTACGTCGGCGTCTACTTCCTGGAAGGCGAGGTCGACAATCCCTACCGGCGACTTTTCATTGCCGGAGCGATCGCGCTCGCCATCCTGCTCGTGGCGATCACCCTGGCGTTGGTCTTGGGGCAGGCGATCACACGGCCGATCCGCCGCCTGGCAACGGCCTCATTGGCGATTAGAAACCTGGAGATCGCCAGCATCGGGCCACTCGAGCGCAGCCCCTTCCGGGAGCTGGACAGCATGGCGCAAGCTTACAATTCCATGCTGAGCGGCCTGCGCTGGTTCGAGACCTACGTGCCCAAGACCCTGGTCTTCCGGCTCATGCGCCTGGGCGACGCGACGACCCGCTCCGAAGAGCGTATGATCAGTGTCCTGTTTACGGATATCGCCGGGTTCTCAAGCCTGAGCGACCGGCTTACTCCAGCCGAGCTCGCCGCGTTCCTGAACACTCACTTTGCCCTGGTCGCGGCTCCCATAGATGCCGAGAACGGTACCCTGGACAAGTACATCGGCGACTCGGTCATGGCCTTCTGGGGGGCGCCGACGACACAGCCGGACCACGCCAATCAGACCTGCCGCGCCGCGCTGGCCATCGCCGCCGCGATCGCCGCCGACAACCGGAAGCGCTGCGCCGCGGGCGGCGAGCCGGTCCGCCTGAGAATCGGCATCCATTCCGGGCCCGCAGTGGTCGGCAACATCGGCGCGCCCGGGCGCGTCAACTATACGCTGATCGGCGACACGGTGAACGTCGCCCAGCGGCTCGAGGGTCTGGGCAAGAGGTTTGCCGAGGCCCAAGAGGACACGGTGATCCTGCTGAGCGGCGAGACCGCGGCCCTGCTCGGGCCCGGGTTCCGGCTATCGGCTCTCGGGATGCACCAGCTGCGCGGGCGCATCAGCAAGACGGAAGTATTTCGTCTGACCGGCCAAGAGGGCTTGCCGAGTTCGGTCAGCCCCGACCAGCAGACAAGCTGACTTATACCAAAGGTATTAACCCTCCAAGGTCTCGACGATCTCGCCGCCCGGCGTCACACAAGCTGCAAGGAGGGGGCCGCCGAAGCCGCAGCCGCCGTCAACGGTCGCGGTGTAGGCGGTGATCTTGAGCCCTGGATGATCCGGGTCGAACCCGCGCACGACGAGCCGGTAGGACCCGTAGGGCTCGGCGATGCGCGCGAAAGCGCCGCTGCTCCACCAGAAGCTGTCGCTCTGGGCCTCCAGGGGCCGGCTCGGATCGAGCCCGGTGTTGACGAAGAGCAAGGCACCGTCCTCAGTGAAGGCCGTGCGGCGCAGCGAAGCGAAGAACTCGTTGTGACCCGGCCTGGCCTGCATGGCCTCGCGGAGGCTCCTGGTCCAGCGGGTCAGGCCGACGGCGCCGCCCAAGGCGTGGCGCCGGGCGTCGTCCACGGAACTGCCATAGGCCTCGAGGGTCGGGCCGATCCCCTGATCGAGCATCCATTCCAAGGTGCCCGCCGGATCGGTGGCGAACTGGATCTGCAGCAACTTCTGCCACATCTCCTCCTGGCGGCCGCGCAGATAGACCAGGTCGCAGGCAAAGCTGTGCTGACCGGAGAGAACGGCCGCGCGGAACCGCAGCAAGGCGGTGAGGGTTTCCGCGACCTCGGGCCCACGGCCGATCATATTGCCCAGATAGACAATCCGGTCGCCGGGCGTCAGACACGGTGCCAGTGCCCCGTGCAGCCGCTCCAGGCGCCGGCCCTCGCCATGCACCGAGGCCACCGCCCAGATCCGCCTGGCACCGCGCAGCTTCGCGAATTTGCGCCGATCGTTCATGGCGCGGCCCAAGGCCCCCTTTGGCCCGGTTGGCGGCTCACACCAATGGTCGTTGCTATCAGACCCGCACCGCCGATGCAGCGAGGTTCCCCGGCCAGCCCGGTTCCGGTCGGATCCGCCCGCATACGGACCCGGCCCCGGGATCACGCCGCTTTGAGCAGACGTTCCAGCTTCTCGGCGGCGGCATCCTCGTCGATCTTTTCGAGCGCCGCCAGCTCGCGCGCCAGCCGGTCGAGGGCGGCCTGGTACATTTGCCGCTCGCTGTAGGACTGGTCGGGCTGATCGTCGCCGCGGTGCAGGTCGCGCACCACCTCTGCGATCGACACCGGATCGCCGGAGTTGATCTTCGCCTCGTACTCCTGGGCCCGGCGGCTCCACATGGTGCGCTTGACCCGGCTGCGCCCCTTGAGCGTGGTCAGCGCGCTGTCCATGACCTTGCGGGTCGAGAGCTTGCGCAGCCCGGAATTTTCGGCCTTGCCGACCGGCACGCGCAAGGTCATACGGTCCTTGTCGAACTTTATGATGATCAGATCGAGGCTGATGCCCGAGATCTCCTGAGTCTCGACCCCGAGGACCTTGCCGACACCATGGGTCGGATAGACGACGAAATCGCCTGCGCTGTAGTCATCGTGTTTTGCTTTTGCCATGTGTCCGCTCTCTTGTTTCCGCACAATGTCTCCGACCCAACCGCCCGCGGATTTCGGCGCGACCCGACTTCGGTCCGCCACACACGAGGGGAGGCTTCAAGCGCCGCGGGCCCTGGCCGCACCCCTCTCTCGTATCGCTACGGCGAATTCGGGTGCTCCCGTTCAGCCTGCCTGCTGGCGTCTGCACTATGACACCCGCCCGCCCGTGAACACCCGCGTTTTGAGCTTATATATATACAATATTTTGGCTTCCAGCACAACGTCTGCAATGCAGGCAGATCGGCCGCCGAAGGGCGGCGGGTGGGCGTCTCCACTGGTGCGAGGCCGCGTTACAACCCCGAGGGCGGTGCGGCAAACCAGATTCTACCGAAACTAGCCTCTGAAGACTGAAATTTATGCTTAGTTTTGATCACTGCTACCTGGGTTAGAACTAAAGAGCTTGTTGTACTTGTCCGCCATCCCTCGGTATTGCTCGGCGTCCGTTGGCGGTTCGCCCTTGCGCGATATGTTGGGCCAAATCTCGCTATACTCGCGGTTAAGCTCCAGCCACTGTTCGGCCTGGGGGTCGGTGTCCGGTAGGATGGCCTCCGGTGGGCATTCCGGTTCGCAGACGCCGCAGTCGATGCATTCGTCGGGATGGATGACCAGCATGTTCTCGCCCTCGTAGAAGCAATCCACGGGGCACACCTCGACGCAGTCCATGTACTTGCATCGGATGCAGGCTTCGGTGACGATGTAGGTCATTTCCTCGTATTCCTCCTCCGGCGGTGCGGCCGCTGTTCTGCCGCCCTCGCTGCCGCTGTTCTATGCTTCCAGGCCGAGGCGTGCCAAGGCCCGTTTGCGCGCCTCCCCACTATCCCGGTCGGACACATGGATCAATCCTGAAATTCGCCGCATCAGGTTGGCCTCGTAATCGTCCAGCCGACCATCCGCGTACACGACCTGCCACAGCATTTCCATCAACTCGACTCTCTCCGCCTGGGCGAAACCCTCGTTGACCACGCGAGTGAAACCGAACAGCTGGGCCGAGTCCGCAACCCTTTTTCCGGCGGTTTCCGTGAGATTTTCGGTTTCGGCGTCGCTCAGGTCGAAGCGCGCCTTCAACAGCTCCGCGATCTTGGCCCTCTCGCCGGCGTCGAAACAGTCGTCCATCAACGCCGCCTCGACCAACAGCGCGGCCACCGCAGTCCGGCGTTCTTTCTCGCTGCCAAGCGCGTGCGCCATCTGTTTGTGGCCGGAACCGAGCAACAGGGCCTTGATTCGGTGGATCATCGCTCTGCCTATCATGGTGCCCCGGGCTGGTTCAACCCCAGCCTTTCTTGGGGTAAGAGCGCCTTGTGGGGGCGGGCCGGTCCGCTTAACCTCATGCCATGACCCGGCCGCCGCCCGAGGAGACTTGGCCACCACCCACGGAGACGCCAGAAGCGGACCCCCGCCTCTTCGCGCCCGCCACGCAGCGCAACCGCGAACCGATCCTCGAGGTGTTGTCGAGAACGTTGCCGGGCGAGGGACTGGTGCTCGAGGTGGCCAGCGGTACCGGCGAGCACGCCCTTTGGTTCGCCCAGCACCTGCGCCCGCTGGAATGGCAGCCCAGCGATCCGGACCCCGCGATGCGCCGAAGCATCGCGGTCCACGCGGCGGGTGCCGGCGTCAGGACGCTGAAACCGCCGCTCGACCTCGACGTGACCCGGCAACCCTGGCCGATCGAACGGGCCGACGCGGTGGTCTGCATCAACATGATCCACATCGCCCCCTGGTCGGCGGCCGAGGGCCTGATGGCCGGTACCGGCAGCCTCCTTCCACCGGCGGGCGTGCTCTATCTCTACGGCCCCTACCGGCGCGACGGCCGCCACACCGCGCCCAGCAATGCCGAGTTCGACGAGAGCCTGCGCAGCCGAAACCCAGACTGGGGCCTGCGCGACCTCGAGGCTGTGGCCGAGCTGGCCGGCCGGCACGGCTTGGAGCTCCGCGAGGTGATCGAGATGCCCGCCAACAACCTCTCGGTGCTCTTCGTCAGGTCCTAGTCCGGCGCCTCTACGGCTCGCCGACCAAGCGATCGACAGCCCGTCGGTCCTTCTTGGTCGGGCGGCCAGTGCCCGGCGAACGCCCGGGGGCAGATCGGCGCGGCAGGCGATTGGCCGCTTCGGGCGGTTTCAAGTCCTCGTACAACGCGCGCGCTTCCGGAGCGGGGCCGCGCCGGGTGGCCAGGGCCAGCACCTTGACGACCCGGATATGCCGGCTCTGCGTGAAGGTCAGGACGTCGCCCACCTTCACCTTGCTGTGCGCCTTGGAGACGCCGTTGCCGCCGATCCTCACCTGGCCCGCGTTACAGACCCTGGTCGCAAGGCTGCGCGTCTTGAAGAAGCGCGCGTACCACAGCCACTTGTCGGCCCTCAGGCCCTCGTCGCTCATGGCTCGATTTTGAGGTCTCGGAGCTTAGCAAAGGGTGAATCCGCCTGCGCGGGCCTGCGCCGCGCCCCGGTCCCCTTGCCACCGCCCCGGGGCCGTCCCGTACCGCCCTTGCGCCCACCCCCCTGAGGGGCGCCCGCACGCCTCGGCATGAAGCTGAGACCCGTTTCGTCGCTCTCGGCCCGATAGCCCAGCGCCGCCAGCGCCAGGGCGAGGTCCTCCGCGCTGCCGCCGACCAACCGCTGCAGCGTGGGGGTCGCGCCGAATCTGCCCTGCGCGGCCAGCTTGCGGCCCGCGGCCGCCAGACGTTCCAGCGCGTCGGCCCGGACCGCCAGAACCCGTTCGCCCTCGGCGAAACGGCGGTAGCCGATGGCCAGGCAGAAGGCCTCTTCCTGCGCCCCTAGGGTCCCCTCAGCGCCGGCCGGCCGAAAGGACAGCGCTCCGGAAGGCGGCATCGCCGGCACGGGCTGCCCTGCGTGCGCCGCCCAGAGCCATCCCTTGAGCCGCGCAGCACGCGGGCGCAACAGCGCCGGATAGAATACGCTGGCGGCGCCGAGCCGCACGCCCAGGCCGGCCAGGGCCTTGCGGTCGGCCTTGGTCAGGCCGGCGATCTGCGCGGCGAGAACGGCGCGCGGCAGGACACCCAGGGCCTCGGTCAGCTGGAATGCCAGGCCGCGCACCGCGGCGCCGGCCTCGGTCTCGACGGCGCGGAACAGCGGCCGGAGCCGCGCCCGCAGATAGCGCTCGAGCCAGACCGTCAGACGCTTTCGCAGGCGCTCGCGCTGGGCGCCGTCCAGGAACTCGCTGGCCAGCGGTTCGACCCGGGGCGCAAGCGCGGTGGCGCCCGCTGCGAGGCGCGCCACGGCCTGACCCCGCCAGGCGATCCGGCCGTCCGGCTGCAGCGCAAAGGCCTCGTCGCCAGCATCCTCGAGCCGGCGCACGCGCGCGGGAATCTCGCTTGCCAGAGCGCGCCTCGCGGCGGTCAGCAGGGCCTTGGCGTCGCCGCTGCCGGCGGCCTCGTCCAGGGAGAAGCGAAAGCCTTCGAGGCGGCCAACGAACTCGCCCTCGACCAAGACTTCACCGGTCGGGCGAACGGCGCCGAGCAGCGCGTCGCCGTCCTTCAGGCGGCGCACCAGCACGGCCGCCCGCCGGTCGACGAAGCGCTGGGTCAGGCGGTCGTGCAGGGCGTCGGACAGTCGATCCTCGATGGCCCGGGTGCGACCCTGCCAGTGGGCGGCATCCTCCAGCCAGTCGCCGCGATGGGCGACATAGGTCCAGGTCCGCACGTGCGCGATGCGTGCCACCAGGGCGTCGATATCGCCCTCGGCCCGGTCGATGCGAGCGATCTGGCCCTCCACCCAGTCGTCCGGCAGGCGCCCCCCGCCGGCCATCAGGTGGCGGTAGATACGACGCAACAGGCCGGCGTGCTGGTCCGAGAGTGTCTTGCGGAAATCGGGAATCTGGCAGACCTCCCAGAGCAGGGCGACCGCCGCCGGCGTCGTGGCGAGTTGCGCGATTTGCGCGTCGCCGGCCAGCGCGGCCAAGGCCAGGTGGTCGTCGGCCTCGCGGGCGCGCACCAGTTCAGGCGCCGGCGGATTGCGCTCCAGGCTCTTGAGCAGGGCGCCGGGCGAGTGGAAGTCGAGCCGGCGGTGGCGCCAGAAGACGAAATGCAGCGGGTCGAAGCGATGCGCCTCGACCGCCTCCACCAGGTCCTGCTCCATGGGGCCCAGTTCGTCCGTCGAGCCAAAGGTGCCGTCGTTCATGTGCCGCCCGGCGCGCCCGGCGATCTGGCCGACCTCGGCCGGGGTGAGGCGCCGAGGCAGGCGACCGTCGAACTTTCTGAGCCGGCTGAAGGCGACGTGGTCCAGGCTCAGGTTGAGGCCCATGCCGATGGCGTCGGTGGCGACCAGGTAATCGACCTCGCCGGCCTCGAACAGCGCCACCTGGGCGTTGCGCGTGCGCGGACTGAGCGCGCCCAGAACGACGGCGGTGCCGCCGCGCTGGCGCCGCAGCATCTCGGCCAGGGCATAGACCTCGGCGGCCGAAAAGGCCACGACCGCCGAGCGCGGCGGCAGCCGCGTGAGCTTTTTCGGGCCGCTGTAGCTCAGCGTCGAAAAGCGCGGCCGGGAGAGGATTTCGGCCTCCGGCACCAACTTCTGCAGCACCGGGCGCACGGTATCGGCGCCCAACAGCATGGTCTCCTCGCTGCCGCGCGCATACAGCAGGCGGTCGGTGAAGACGTGGCCGCGCTCGGGATCGGCCGCCAGCTGGACCTCGTCGATGGCCAGGAACTCGACCGTCCGGTCGAGCGGCATGGCTTCCACCGTACAGCAGAAATAGCGCGCGTTCTGCGGCACGATCTTTTCCTCGCCGGTCACCAGCGCCACCGCGTTGCGGCCCTTGAGCTCGACCGCGCGGTCGTAGTTTTCGCGCGCCAGCAGGCGCAGCGGAAAGCCGATCATGCCGCTGCGGTAGCCCAGCATGCGCTCGATCGCCAGGTAGGTTTTGCCCGTATTCGTCGGGCCGAGCACGGCGGTGACTCGGCCTTGGCGCGAAGACCTCATGGCGGAGAGAATCGGCCTTGCTGTCCCCGGTTGCAAGCGCTGTTCAATGCCTGCGGGGCCGACCCTTGCCCTCGACCAGCGGCACGAAGGCGACCGGCAGGATGCCGCGCTCCGACGTCCGGCCTTCGGCGTCCTTGGTGATCACGAGCAGCTCCTGCTCGGGGCCGAAGCGGAACAGGCCGCGCCGCGCGCCGCCATGCTCGACCGGGATCACCAGGCGCCCGCCCGGCGCCAACTGGTCGAGCAGCGCCGGCGGCACCCTCGCGAAGGCGGCCGCCGTCACCACGATGGCCTCGTAGGGCGCGTCCGGCGGCCAGCCTCTGGCGCCGTCGCCCTGGTGCACATCGACCCGGTCGTAGCCGAGTCGCTCCAGGCGCCGCGCCGCGTCCTCGGCCAGTTCCGGCACCAGCTCGACAGAGGTGACCCGAGCGCCTAGCTCGCCGAGCACGGCCGCTTGGTAGCCGCAGCCCGTGCCGACCTCGAGCACCCGTGTGCCCGGTCCGGCCGCCGAGAGGTCGGTCATGACGGCGACCATGTAGGGCTGCGATATGGTCTGGCCGTGGCCGATCGGAAGCGGTCGGTTCTCATAGGCGAACAGCCGCTGCGCGCCCGCCACGAACTCATGGCGCGGCACCTTCGCCATCGCCTCCATCACGCGTGGGTCGAGCGCCCGCTTGCCGAGCCAGTTTTCGGTTTCGATCACCTCCTCGGCGATGGTCCGTACCAGGGCGCGGCGCGCCCGCTCGGCCCAATCGTCGCCCTTCGTCATGGTCGAATCCTCCCGCGGCGGCCCACTGTGGGGGTTGCACGCAGCGACACCTCACCACATATCAGGCGCGGTTGCGCGTGGTCGCGCCGCGAGCGGGCGACGCCATCGCCCAAACATATCGATATTGACAAGGTCGCCATGTCCGAAGAGAAGCTCAGCTTTCAAGCCGAGGTCAGCCGGCTCCTCGACATCGTCGCGAACTCGCTCTATTCCAACAAGGAAATCTTTCTGCGCGAGCTGATATCCAATGCCTCGGACGCCTGCGACCGGCTGCGCTACGCGGCGATCACGCAGCCCGATCTGAGCGCAGAGGATTCCGACTTCAGGATCACGCTCGCTCTCGACAAGAAGGCGAAAAGCCTCACAGTCGCCGACAACGGCATCGGCATGAACCGCGGCGACCTGGTCGCCAACCTCGGCACGATCGCGCGCTCCGGCACCGCGGCCTTCGTGGAGGAGATCGAGAAGACGGAGGGCAGCCTCGGCCTGATCGGCCAGTTCGGGGTCGGCTTCTATTCGGCCTTCATGGTCGCCGACCGGGTCGAGGTTTCGAGCCGCAAGGCGGGGGAGACGCAGGGCTGGAGCTGGGTCTCGGACGGCAAGGGCGAGTTCACGGTGACCGCCACGGAGGACGCGCCGGCGCGTGGGACGCGGGTTACGCTGTACCTGCGGAAGGACGCGAAGGACTTCCTCGAGGCCGCGCGCCTGCGCCAGATCGTCACGACCTATTCGGACCACATCGCGATCCCGATCCTGCTCGAGCCCGACGCCAAGGCCGACGGCGAGGCTGGCGGGGAAACGGGCGGCGAAGCCGAGCGCATGAACAGCGCCGCCGCGATCTGGACCCGGCCCAAGTCCGAGATCACCGACGAGCAGTATAAGGAGTTCTACCACCACGTCGGGCACGCTTTCGACGAGCCCTGGCTCAAGCTGCACTTCAAGGTCGAGGGTGTGATCGAGTACACTGGCCTGTTGTTCGTCCCCTCGACCAAGCCCTTCGACCTGTTCGACCCGACCCGCAAGCATCGGGTCAAGCTCTATGTCAAGCGGGTGTTCATTACCGACGATTGCGAAGAGTTGCTGCCGTCCTATCTGCGCTTCCTGCGCGGCGTGATCGACACCGAGGACCTGCCGCTCAACATCAGCCGTGAGATGCTGCAGCACAACCCCATGATCGCCAAGATCAGCAACGCAGTGGTCAAGCGGGTGCTGGGCGAGCTGAAGAAGAAAGCGCAAAAAACGCCGGAGGACTACGCCGCTTTTTGGAACAATTTCGGCGCTGTGATCAAGGAGGGCCTCTACGAGGACTCGGGCCAGCGCGAGGTGCTGTTGGGCCTCGCCCGGTTCCGCTCGACCGCCGGCGACGGCCTGGTCAGCCTGGCCGACTATCTCGGCCGCATGAAGGAGGGCCAGGAGTCGATCTTCTACATCACCGGCGACGATTTCGACAGCCTGGCCAAGAGCCCGCAGCTCGAAGGCTTTGCCGCCAAGGACATCGAAGTGCTGCTGCTGACCGACCCGGTGGACGAGTTCTGGCTGCCCGCGGTGGGCGCCTTCGAGAACAAGCCCTTCAAGTCGGTCACGCGCGGCGGCACCGACCTCGGCAGGATCAAGGCGGCCGGGGATACGGCGGCGGGCACGGCGGCCGACGGCGAGGTCCAGGAACAGGCGGCCGGGCTGAACGCGCTGGTCGCTTTCGTCAAGCTGACCCTCAAGGACGAGGTCAAGGACGTGCGCGGCTCCGAGCGCCTGACCGAGAGCGCGGTCTGCCTGGTCGCCGACGAGGGCGATCTGGACATACACCTGGAACGGATCCTGAAGCAACACGGCCAGCTTAACGCAGCCGCGCACCGCATCCTCGAGGTCAACCCCAAGCATCCGCTGATCCGGCGTCTGGCCGAGCGGGTCGGCGAAAGCGGCGCCGGCGAAGACCTGGAGGCGGCCGCGCGCCTGCTGCTCGACCAGGCCCGCATCCTGGAGGGCGAGCCGCTGGCAGACCCGGCCGGCTTCGCCAAACGCATGTCCGAGATTATGGCCAGAAGCCTGAGCGAGTAGCGGGGCGGCCGTGCCGGTCGCGCCCCTCGGCGTTCCCGGGTCTGTGGCAGGCTTCGAATTCCGGGTCGACGCGGCCTACTGGCGCAGCGTCTCAAGCGGAATCGCGGCGGCGCCCAGCACCGGTCCAGCCGACCCCTGCTGCACGATGACGGCACAGCCGTCGCGGCCTTGCGCGGCGGCGGCGGCCATGTCGAAGGGGATCTCCAAACGCTCGCCTTGCCAAGTGCCGATCCGGCTGAGCTCCCGCACCACGTTGTGATTTTGCAGCTTTCGCCCCGCGTTCTCGCCGCGCGGCACGCTGGTCTCGTGGCTCTGGTCGTAGACCGCGAGCCAGACCGCGGCGCCCCCATCGGGAGCGTGTCCGGCCGGAACCACGATCTTGCCGCCGTCCGCGCTTTCGAACCGGACCTGGAGAGCCTTGCGCCCGATGGCCGCCGTCTCGATCGCTCGCAGCACTTCGTTCCGCCGCAGACCCGCCACGTCCACGCGCCCGTCGATGACCATCTGCGGCGTATAGACGTAGCGCAGTCCCAGCCCCGCGACATAGCCGCGCTGCCGCGCGGTCGCCTGCGGGGTGGCATAGGGGTCCTTCCAGCCGATATAGTCCCAGTAGTCGACGTGCAGCGATAGCGCGATGATCCCGGGCCGCTCGGCCAACTCGCCCAGAAACTCGTCGGCCGGCGGACAGGAGTTGCAACCCTGCGAGGTAAACAGCTCGACCACGACCGGCGCGCTCGGGGAGCCCGGTGTCACTCCGACCTCGGCAACTGCCCGCCTGGGGAGGCTCCAATCGGGGCCAAACACCAGTGCCGCCGCCACGACGGCGGCGGCCGCGAAGGTCCAATGTTGCGATCTTGCCATCCGGGGAACCTAACGACGCCTCCCCTCACGTGCGAATCACTTTCGGGTGAGAGCCGAGCCCCCGAATCAAACCCCCGCGGCGGTAACCTTAACGTCCACCTCCATGTCTATGAAGTCCTCGGGCGCGCCGAGGTAGCCGCCTTGAAGGGGCACCGCCTGGGCCGGGTCGCGCGCCACGGCGACCCGGATCAGGTTGGCGCCGCCGACCAGCCCGTTCGTCGGGTCGAACTCGACCCAGCCGGCCCCGGGCAGGTAGACCTGGACCCAGGCGTGAGTCGCACCGCCGCCCTGGATGCCGGCCGCCGCGGGGCCGCCTTCGGCGGGCGGCGGGTCGAGCACCGGCTCGTAGAGGTAGCCGGAGACGAAGCGCGCCGCCAGCCCCAGCGAACGCACCGCCTCCATCATGAAGAGTGCCAGGTCGCGGCAGGTCCCGCTGCCGTGCTCGAGGGTCTCGATCGGGCTGCGCGTCCCGATCGCATAGCGCGTCTGATAAATAAAACTATTGTTGATCGCGCGGGTGATGCGCCCGAGCAGGTCGGCGGTGTCGGTATCGCCGCTGTCCTGCAGGAAGTCCTTGACCCAGGCGTCGACCCGCCGGTCCGGGTCGGGGTAATGGCGCTCCATGGTACGGCCAAGATCGGGCACCTCGTCGCTCGAGTAGCTGAAGGGATAGGTCCGGGCGGTAGGCTCGAGCAGGAATTCGGGGTAATCGAGGCCATAGTGCTCGATCTCGATCTCGCTTTCGAAGCGCAGCTCCGTGGCCTGGTCCCGGAAGCCGGCGATCGCGATGGAATTGGAGAAGACGTCGTGCAGCCAGCGCACCTCGGCGGCGGGCTCGATCGTGAGCAAAGTGCGAATCAGGCGCAGGTCATGGGAATCGCGCGGCCGGAACATCAGGCGGTGCTCGCCGAAGCCGACCGGCCGGCGATAGCGGTAGAGCGTGACGTGGCGGACCGTCAGCCGGGTCATGGCGATACACGAACCTCCTGGGCAAGGCAGCGCGGCAGTCTACCGGAAAGCGCGGAACGGCTACAGGATATTGTGGCCGCGGACGCAGCCGCCCCAAGTGACAAGCGAGAGCGGCCCGCCTATTCTCACCTTCCCGCCTCAGAGGATGTGAACAGCGCCGATGATCTACCTGCTGCGCCACGGCGAGACGATCTGGAACGTCGAGCGCCGCCTGCAGGGCCGGAAGGATTCTCCTCTGACCCTGCGCGGCATCTCGCAGGCCCGGGCCGTCGCCGGCCTGCTGCGCGACCTGATCAACGACCCCTCGACATTTACCGTCGTTGCCAGCCCGCTCGCCCGCACCTGGCAGACTGCGGTCATCGTCAGCCAGTCGCTCGGCCTCGACTGCCGCGCGATCCGTTTCGAGCCGCGCCTCCAGGAGCATCACTTCGGCCTCTGGGAAGGCCTGACCTGGCAGGAGATCGAGGCGCGCTTCCCGGACCTCTGGGAGCAGCGGCGGGCCGACAAATGGGCCTTTGAGGCGCCTGGCGGCGAGAGCTACGCCCGGGTCGCGGCGCGGGTGCGCAGCTGGCTCGACGAGCAGAGCGCCGACTCCCGACTCATCGTGGTCGGCCATGGCCTGGCCGGCCGCGTGCTGCGCGGCCTCTATGGAAGCCTGCCGCAGGCGGAAGTCATGGAAATGCTGGAGCCGCAGGGCTCTCTCTACCGTCTGGCCGAGGGCACCATCGCGGCCTTCCAGGCCGAGCCGGACTAGGCGAGCGCGCCGGCAAGAGGCCGATGATCTACCTGCTGCGCCACGGCGAGACGGTCGCGAATCGGGAAGGCCGGCTGCAAGGCCGAAGCGACGCGCCCCTGACCCTAAACGGGGTCGCGCAGGTCCGCGCGATCGGGGCGCTGCTGCGCGAGCAGGTCGCCGAGCCGTCGGGCTTCTCCGTCGTGAGCTCGCCGCTCGGCCGGGCACGGCGGAGCGCGGTCATCGTATGCCAGGCGCTGGGCCTCGACCCCCGGACGGTGACCTGCGATCCGCGGCTCGCCGAAATCAGCTTCGGCGACTGGGACAGGCTGACGGTCCCCGAGGTCGAGGCAGCCGCTCCCGGCGCCTGGGCGCGCCGCGAGGCCGACCGCTGGACCTTCGCCGCGCCGGGTGGCGAAAGCTACGCCCTGCTGGCGGCGCGCGTCGGCGAGTGGCTAAAGACACAGCCGGTGGAGGCCCGCCTGATCGTGGTCTGCCACGGCGCGGTCTCGCGGGTGATGCGCGGCCTCTACGCCGGCCTGCCACCGGCCGAATGCGTCAAACTGACTCAGAACCAGACCAACCTCTACCGCCTGAGCGGCGGCCGGATCGAGACCCTGAAGGCGCGCCTCGACCCTGGAGCGTGGCCTCCCTAGGCCGCCTTCAACAGGTTCCGCAGCACATAGTGCAGGATGCCGCCGTGGCGGAAGTATTCCACTTCGTCGGCGGTGTCGATGCGGCAGGTCAGCGGGATTTCCTCGGAGGTGCTGTCCGGGCGGTGGATGCGCAGGGTGACATCCATGCCCGGCGTGATGCCGCCTTCAATGCCCTCGATGTCGAAGGCCTCCTCGCCGCCGAGCGCCAGTGCCTGCCCCTCCTTGAACTGCAGCGGCAGTACGCCCATGCCGACCAGGTTGGAGCGGTGGATGCGCTCGAAGCTCTGGACGATGACCGCCTTGACTCCTAGCAGGCGCGTGCCCTTGGCCGCCCAGTCGCGCGACGAGCCGGTGCCGTACTCCTTGCCGCCGAAGACCACCAGCGGCACGCCCTCGGCCTGGTACTTCATGGCCGCGTCGTAGATCGGCATGACCTCGCCCGAGGGCTGGTGCTTGGTCACGCCGCCCTCCGTGCCCGGCACCATCATGTTGCGGATGCGGATGTTGGCGAAGGTGCCGCGCATCATGACCTCGTGGTTGCCGCGGCGCGAGCCGTAGGAGTTGAAGTCGAGCGGCCGGACCTGGTGCGAGATCAGGTACTCGCCCGCCGGTCCCTCCTTCTTGATCGCGCCGGCCGGCGAAATGTGGTCGGTGGTCACGCTATCGCCGAGCAGGGCGAGTGCACGGGCGCCGATGACGTCGCCGAGCGCGCCGGGCTCGGCCTCCATGCCCTCGAAGAACGGCGGGTACTGCACGTAGGTGCTCGCGCTCTGCCAGTCGTAGGTCAGCCCGGCCGCGGCCTCGACCGCACGCCATTCCTCCGGCCCCTCGAAGACGTTGCCGTAGCGCGCGCGGAACATCTCCGGCGAGAGCGACTGCTCGACGGCCTCCTGGATCTCGCGGTTGGAGGGCCAGACGTCGCGCAGGTAGACCGGCTGGCCGTCGCTGCCCTTGCCGAGCGGCTCGTTCAGCAGGTCGCGCGTGATCGACCCGGCGAGTGCATAGGCCACGACCAGCGGCGGCGAGGCCAGGTAGTTGAGGCGCGTCAGCGGGTTGACCCGGCCCTCGAAATTGCGGTTGCCGGACAGCACCGCGGCAACGTGCAGGTCGCCCGCCTCGATCGCCCGGGCGACCGGCTCGGGCAGGGGGCCGGAGTTGCCGATGCAGGTCGTGCAGCCGTAGCCCACCAGGTCGAAGCCGAGAGCGTTGAGGTCCTCCTGCAAGCCGGCCGCCTCGAGATAGTCGGTCACCACCTGCGAGCCGGGCGCGAGCGAGGTCTTGACCCAGGGCTTGGTCCTCAGGCCCTTCTCCCGGGCCTTGCGGGCGAGCAGCCCGGCGCCGATCAGGACGGCCGGGTTCGAGGTGTTCGTGCAGCTGGTAATCGCGGCGATCACCACGTCGCCGTGCCGGAGGCTGTAATTGCCGCCCTCGACCGGCACCTGCGCCGAAGCGGCCTCGCCGACCGCGTCCTCGACGAGCTTGCCGGCCTCGGCGCCGAGCCTGGAGAGCGCGACGCGGTCCTGCGGACGCTTGGGCCCGGCCAGGCTCGGCTCGACGCTGCCCAGGTCGAGCTCGAGGGTGTCGGTGAAGACCGGATCCGGCGTGCCGGCGTCGCGCCACAGCCCCTGGGCCTTGGCGTAGGCCTCGACCAGGGCGACGCGCTCGGGGTCGCGGCCGGTGAATTCGAGGTAGCGGATCGCCTCGGCGTCGATCGGGAAGAAGCCGCAGGTGGCGCCGTATTCCGGCGCCATGTTGGCGACGGTCGCCTGGTCGGCCAGGGTCAGATGATCGAGGCCAGGGCCGTAGAACTCGACGAACTTGCCGACCACGCCCATGGCGCGCAGCATCTGGACCACGGTCAGCACCAGGTCGGTCGCCGTCGTGCCCTCCTTGAGCACGCCGCTCAGCTTCATGCCAACCACCTCGGGGATCAGCATGGAGACCGGCTGGCCGAGCATGGCGGCTTCCGCCTCGATGCCGCCGACGCCCCAACCCAGTACCGCCAGGCCGTTGACCATGGTCGTGTGGCTGTCGGTGCCGACCAGGGTGTCGGGATAGGCCAGCGTGCGGCCGTTCGACTCCCGGGTCCAGACGACCTGGGCCAGGTACTCGAGATTGACCTGGTGACAGATGCCGGTTCCCGGCGGCACCACACGGAAGTTGTCGAAGGCGCCTTGGCCCCAGCGCAGGAAGGCGTAACGTTCGGCATTGCGGCGGAATTCCATCTCGACGTTCTTCTTGAACGAGTCGGGCGCACCGAAGCTGTCGACCATGACCGAGTGGTCGATCACCAAGTCGACCGGCGAGAGCGGGTTGATCTTCCTCGGGTCGCCGCCCAGGTCGGTCATGGCCGCGCGCATGGCGGCCAGGTCGACCACCGCGGGAACACCGGTGAAGTCCTGCATCAGGACGCGCGCCGGCCGGTAGGCGATCTCACGCGACGAGCGGCGGGTCTGCAGCCATTCCGCCATGGCCTTGATATCGTCCACCGTGACGCTCTGTCCGTCCTCGTGGCGCAGCAGATTCTCCAGGAGCACCTTGAGCGAAAAGGGCAGGCGCGAGACGTCGCCGAGCTCGGCGGCGGCCTCGAGGCTGTAGTAGTCGTAGCTCCTGTCGCCGACCGCGAGCGTGCGGCGGGCCTTCAGCGTGTCTTTGCCGGATGTCACGGGTCTGTCCCCTTCGATGAGAGTTCCACGGTCCGGGTGGGTTCCGATTCCCCGCCGTGCGCGGGCGCTTGGCGGGGAACGCCTTGGCAGCGCCACATTATTCGATTCGCTCCGGGAGTCCAGCAGCCACGCCGCCGGCTTTCAGAGTATCTTGCGCTAAAGGTCCTTGTCTTCCCGCTCGGGCGCGTCCTCGGGACTGTCGGGCGGCTCATCGCCGCCGCCGAACTTGAGCGCGCCGGAGCTGTAGCTGGTGCCGTAGGTCGCGGCCAGGGTGACCGTCTGCTCGAAGCCGGCGAAGAACTCGTCCTCCCCCAACGCGGACAGCGGGTGGATGAACGCGCTCCACAGGGCGCCCTGTGCGATCGCGTAGCGAGCATCCAGCGCAGTATCGAAATTGGCCTGCATCACCCGATAAAGCGCCTCCTTGCCCAGGCCCTCGACCGCCGCGACCGGAACCATGATCCGCATCCGGTCGGCGCGCTCGTCGGTGATGACGTAGGCCTGGAACCCCTTGACGCCGAACCGCCAAAAGCCGGGCCGACCCTCGATCTCGCCTTCGATTCCCTCGAGCCGCCGGATCAGCTGGTCCAATCGCGCGTTGTTTATGGCACCGCCCTCCTCGGCGGCGTTCGCGCCCAAGACCGTACCGGAGGCCGCCAGGCCGGCCAGGATCAAGACTGTCGAAAGGTACCGTATCATGGAACGCCCACCCGTCACCGAGGCTGCATAGGTTGTGGGTCAGTGTCGCAGACTTTAAGCGCTCGCGCCAAGAGTCCCTATTTGGATTTACACGTTTGACAAATTTACGCCTGTTCCAAGTAAGGGTTTTACAAAAAATTCTTTGGTAAACAATGAATTATTGACAGGTATAACAACACTGCCGATGCTCTGAGCGCGTCGGGCGAATCGCGGGGGACCGTACCGCCGGACGAGACCCTAAAGGGGGTTACGCACCACGCACTCGATGAAGGAGATGGAACATGGCGGAACGGATCACTCAAGCCTTGAAGAAGAACACCTGGATCTGGCTGGTTGCCGCTTTCTCGATTTTGGTGGCCGTCGGCATCGCCACAAGCTGAAGCGCCGCAGGAGCCGGAGGAAATACGGACGCCGGCGGGAAGAACAGCGCCAGCGCCGTTTCCCCGGGCGTCCGACCTGGCCGGTGCCGCGCGGCGCCGTGCCGAAGTTTCTCGTCGAGAGATCCCTGTTACCCTAGCGCCGATTGTCCGGCGATATGCCGCGATTGTCATAAGCCTCGGGCCGCACTAAACTCCGCACCAAGAAAAAACTGCGGCTTAGAACAAGAACAGACAGGGAGAGAAGCGTGATGCCGATCACGCTCGGGGGATTCAGGGGAGCCCCTGCCTTTGACATCCGGAAGCTACGCGGCTTTCAGGTGCACCGTCTTCCGCCGAACCAGGGCCATCAGCCATGAGCGCGGCCGGCAACGAAGGTCCGGCCGGCATCGGCGCGGACACTTTTCCGAAGCTGCTCATTGAAAACGCGAAGCGCCGCGGCAACCGCCCGGCGATGCGTGAAAAGGATTTGGGCATCTGGCAGTCCTGGACCTGGAGCCAAGTGCTCGACGAGGTCCGGGCCTTGTCCTGCGGCCTGGCCGCCCGGGGGCTGAAACGCGGCGACAAGGTCGCGATCGTCGGCGATAACCGCCCCCGTCTCTACTGGACCATGGTCGCCGCACAGGCGGTGGGCGGCGTGCCGGTCCCGGTCTATCAGGATTCCGTGGCCGACGAGATGGCTTTCGTGATCGAGCACGCGGGCGCCCGCTTCGCCGTGGTCGAGGACCAGGAGCAGGTCGACAAGCTGCTCGAGATCAAGGAGCGCTGCCCGACCCTGGAGCGGATCATCTTCGACGATTCCCGCGGGCTGCGACACTACGATCAGGATTTCCTCGAGCCCTACGAGCGCGCGCAGGCCGACGGTCGGGCCTTCGACCAGGCCAACCCCGGTTTCTTCGAGGCCGAGGTGGCGAAGGCCTCCGGCGACCATAACTCGATCATCCTCTACACGTCCGGCACCACCGGACAGCCCAAGGGCGTTGTGCTCAGCTTCGACAACGTGATCCGAACGGCCGACAATGCCGCCCGGCTGGAGCACCTGACGGAAAGGGAGGAGATGCTGGCCTACCTGCCCATGGCCTGGGTCGGCGACCACATCTTCTCCTACGGCCAGAGCTACTGTTCCGGATTCTGCGTGAGCTGCCCGGAGTCGAGCGCAACGGTGATGCAGGATCTGCGCGAACTGGGGCCGACCTATTTCTTCGCGCCGCCGCGCGTCTTCGAGAACATCCTGACCACCGTGATGATCCGGATGGAGGACGCCAGCTGGATCAAGCGCAAGATCTTCCGCGGCTTCATGGACCTGGCCCGGCGCAGCGGGGTCAAGATCCTCGACGGCCAGCCGGTGCCCATGACGGACCGGCTGCTCTACTGGCTCGGCGGTCTGCTGGTCTATGGCCCGCTCAAGAATACCCTGGGCTTCAGTCGGATCCGCCTGGCCTATACCGCCGGCGAGGCGATCGGTCCGGACATCTTCGACTTTTACCGCTCGCTCGGCATCAACCTGAAGCAGCTCTACGGCTCGACCGAGGCCAGTGTGTTCATCACCATCCAGCCGGACGGCCAGATCAAGCCGGACACCGTGGGTCCGCCGGCACCGGAGGTCGAGATCAAGGTGGCCGACAACGGCGAGGTCATGTTCAGAGGTCCCGGCGTGTTCCAGGAGTACTACAAGAACCCGGAGGCGAGCGCCGAGACCAAGACCCAGGACGGCTGGGTGCACACAGGGGACGCCGGATTCTTCGACGAGGACGGCCACCTCAAGATCATCGACCGGGCCAAGGACGTGGGGCGGCTGAAGGACGGCACCCTCTTCGCGCCAAAGTTCATCGAGAACAAGCTGAAGTTCTTCCCGGACATCACGGAGGCCGTTGTTTTCGGCGACGGGCGCGAGGACGTCACGGCCTTCATCAACATCGACCTGGAGGCGGTCGGCAACTGGGCGGAGCGCAACGGCGTCGCCTACGGCGGCTATCAGGAGCTCGCCGCCCTGCCGCAGGTCTACAGCACCGTCCAAGACCACGTTGCACGGGTCAACCGCGACCTGGCCGAAGATCCCAAGCTTGCGTCCTCACAGATCAAACGCTTCCTGATCCTGCACAAGGAGCTCGACGCCGACGACGGCGAGCTGACGCGCACCCGCAAGGTGCGCCGGCGGATCGTCGCCGAGAAATACAAGCCACTGATCGACGGGCTCTATTCCGATCAGAGCCACGTCTACATTGAGACCGAGGTCACCTTCGAGGACGGCCGCAAGGGCAAGCTGTCCGCGGACCTGAAGATCGAACCCGCGGAAGTCTTCACCCTTCAAGACCTCAAACGGGCGAGCTGAGGGCGGCGACCGGCCATGAGCCAGGCCCACAAGAAGATCGGCGACATTATGCTCAAGGTGGAGGACATCAGTCTGTCGTTCGGCGGCGTGAGGGCACTGTCCGGGGTCAGCTTCGACGTCCGGGAGCACGAGATCCTGGCCATCATCGGGCCGAACGGTGCCGGCAAGTCCTCGATGCTCAACGTGATCAACGGCGTTTACCACCCGCAGGAGGGCGCCATTACCTACAAGGGCAGCACGCGCAAGCAGATGCGCCCGCACCAGGCCGCCAAGCAAGGCATTGCCCGCACCTTCCAGAACATCGCCCTGTTCAAGGGCATGTCGACGCTCGACAACATCATGACCGGGCGGTTGTTGAAAATGCGTCGAAACTTTCTTTGGCAGGCGCTTTATTGGGGACCTGCACAGAAGGAGGAGATCGAGAACCGCATGGTGTGCGAGAAGATCATCGACTTCCTGGAGATCCAGGCAATCCGCAAGACCCCTGTCGGCCGCCTGCCTTACGGTCTTCAGAAGCGGGTTGAGTTGGGCCGGGCCCTGGCCATGGAGCCGGACTTGCTGCTGCTCGACGAGCCGATGGCCGGCATGAACGTCGAAGAGAAGGAGGACATGTGCCGCTTCGTCCTCGACGTGAACGACGAATTCGGCACGACCATTGCGCTGATCGAGCATGACATGGGCGTCGTCATGGACATTTCGGACCGCGTCATGGTGTTGGACTACGGTCGCAAGATCGCGGATGGCTCGCCGGACGAGGTGCGCGCCGATCAGGAGGTAATCGATGCCTACCTGGGCGTGAGCCACTAGGGAGGCCCAGCGCGACAGGAACGCACACATGGCATTCGACTGGTTGTTCTTCTTAGAGGTGCTTATCGCCGGCCTGCTATCGGGGGCGATGTATTCTCTCGTGGCCCTCGGATTCGTCCTGATCTTCAAGGCCTCGGGTGTGTTCAACTTCGCCCAGGGCGCGATGGTCCTGCTGGCCGCGCTGACCTTCGTCAGGCTGGTCGAGATGGGCGCCCCCTTGTGGCTGGCGGGCGTCTCGACACTGATGGTGATGGTGGTGCTGGCCATGCTAGTCGAGCGGCTGGTGCTGCGCCAGCTGGTCAATCAGGCGCCGATCATTTTGTTCATGGCCTCGATCGGCCTGAATTTCTTCATCGAGGGCACGGCCCAAGGCGTGTGGGACAGCGACGTGCATGCGCTGGACCTGGGGGTTCCCGATCTGCCCATCGACGTGTTCGGGATGCTGATCAGCCAGTTCGACATCTTCGCCGCGGCCATGGTCGCGGCGCTGGTCGTGGTGCTGGCGGTGTTCTTCCAGAAAACGCGCATCGGCCGGGCCCTGCGCGCCGTGGCCGACGACCATCAGGCCGCACTGTCGGTCGGCATTCCGCTGCAGACGATCTGGGTCGTCGTTTGGAGTGTGGCCGGCGTGGTGGCGCTGGTCGCGGGGCTGGTGTGGGGTTCCAAGCTGGGCGTCCAATTCAGCATCTCTCTGGTTGCCCTGAAGGCCCTTCCGGTGCTGATCCTGGGTGGCTTCACCTCGGTACCGGGCGCGATCATCGGGGGGCTGATCATCGGCGCCGGCGAAAAACTGGCCGAGGTCTTCATCGGTCCCTTCGTGGGCGGCGCGATCGAAAGCTGGTTTCCGTACATGCTGGCCATGGTTTTCCTGTTGTTCCGACCGCAGGGCCTGTTCGGCGAAAAGATCATCGAGAGGGTTTAGGCGATGTTTTATCGCGAGGCGGGGCAGTTTAAGGCCAGCTACGCTGCGGATCAGTCGATCTTTCCGATCGCTCAAGACCGCTTCGGCGTGTTGGTGATCCTGGCCGTAGCCTTCGTTTTCGTCCCCTTAGTCGCCAACGAGTATTGGCTGAGGTCGATCCTCACGCCTTTCCTGATTTTCTCGCTGGCCGCGCTGGGGCTGAACATCCTGACCGGCTATGCGGGGCAGCTCTCGCTGGGTACCGCCGGATTCATGGCCGTGGGGGCGTTCGCCGCCTACAACCTGCAGATTCGGATTCCCGAGATTCCCTTCATCCTTGATTTCGTACTCGCCGGCCTGATCGCCGCCGCGGTCGGGATCTTGTTCGGGCTGCCGTCGCTTCGCATCAAGGGATTCTATCTTGCGGTTGCGACTCTGGCCGCGCAGTTCTTTTTGGAGTGGCTGTTCACCCGGGTCGGCTGGTTTACCAACTACAGCAGTTCGGGCGTGATCACCGCACCGCCAATGGTGATGTTCGGTTTCGAGTTCTCCGGCGCGCAGAGCCGCTATCTGCTCACGCTGAGCATCGTTGCGGTCTTGGCTTTGGCGGCCAAGAACATGGTGCGCAGCGAAATCGGCCGCGCCTGGATGGCGGTGCGCGACATGGACGTCGCCGCCGAGGTGATCGGAATACGCCTGCTTCACACCAAGCTCCTGGCCTTCGCCGTCAGCTCCTTCTACTGTGGCATCGCTGGGGCCCTGTGGGCTTACGTCTACCTCGGCACGGTAGAACCCCAGGCCTTCGACATCTTCCGCTCCTTCGAGATCCTCTTCATGATCATCATCGGTGGTCTGGGCAGCATCCTCGGCTCGTTTCTGGGCGCGGCCTTCATCGTGCTTCTGCCGATCGTGCTCAACAACGTCTCATCGATCTTCGCCGGGGGAACGCTTTCCGCGCACACGCTTTCGCACCTGGAGTTGGTGATCTTCGGCAGTCTCATCATCTTTTTCCTGATCGTCGAGCCGGCCGGCCTTGCGCGGCTGTGGCAGATCGCCAAGGAGAAGTTTCGGCTATGGCCGTTTCCGTACTAGGGCGGCGGGCTATGCACATTGCAAATTTGCGGGCTTTACGGGCCCCATGCTAGCTTTGGGACAGTGAGTTCCAAGGGTTTTAAACCAAGGGAGGCACCTATGAACTTGAGTGAATTCGGCCGGAACTCGATTTGGGCGGCGATCATCGCCGTTCCGATGATGATTTCGCCTGCGGCCGCCCAGCAATTCATCCCGGTGACCACGTACGACACCGGTCCCTACGCCGTGAACGGCCAACCGTTCATGGACGGGTTCGTGGACTATCTCAAGATGCTGAACGCCCGCGACGGCGGCATCAATGGGGTCAAGCTGACCTGGGAGGAATGCGAGACCGGATACAAACCCGATCGCTTTGTCGAATGCTACGAACGGCTCAAGAACAAGGGTGAGGCCGGCGCCTCGCTGTTCAATCCCCTCGGCACGGGGTTGACCTACGCCGTCATCGACCGGGCGCCCCAGGACAAGATCCCGGTGATTTCCCTGGGCTACGGCAGGACGGACGCATCCGATGGGCGCGTCTTTCCCTACATCTTCCCGATGGTCACCAACTATTGGTCCCAGAGCACGGCCAAGATCAAGTTCATCGGCCAAAAACTTGGCGGCATGGACAAGCTCAAGGGCCAGAAAATCGCCAACGTCCATCATGACTCGGCGTACGGCAAGGAGACGATCCCCGTACTGGCGAAGCAGGCCGAGATATACGGTTTCGAGGTGACCCACTTCCCGGTCACCCACCCGGGCCTCGACCAGAAGGCCACTTGGCTGCAGATCCGCCAATACAAGCCCGACTGGGTGATCCTGCGCGGCTGGGGCGTAATGAACCAGACCGCCATCAAGGAGGCGGCGCGTATCCGCTTCCCGCGCGACCAGATGATCGGCGTTTGGTGGAGCTGCGCTGAGCAGGATACCGTGCCCGCCGGGGCGGCAGCCGATGGCTACATTTGCGCCGGCTTCCATGCCGCCGGACAGGATTTCCCCTTGATCCAGGACATCCTGAAGCACGTCTACGATAAGGGCGACGGCGCTGGTCCCAAGAAAGCGGTAGGCACGATCCTGTGGAACCGCGGTGTCGTGAATGCCTTCCTCAGCGTCGCGGGCATCAAGACGGCGCAGAAGAAGTTCGGCAACAAGGTCATGTCCGGCGAGCAGGTGCGCTGGGGCCTCGAGAATCTCAATCTGACCGCCGCGGACATCGGGAGCCAGGGCGCGACCGGCTTGGTTCCGCCTCTCAAGCTCTCCTGCCTCGACCATGAGGGCGGCGGCGGCGTGAAGTTCCAGCAATGGGTCGGCGATCACTGGGAAATGGTTTCGGACTGGATCGAGACCGATCAGTCGATCGTGCGCCCCATGATCGAAGCTTCGGCGGCCAAATATGCCGCCGAAAAGGGGCTGACGCTGCGCACGGGCATGTCGCTCGGTTCCGAATGCCCATAGTGCATACCCTCCTGCCAGGAGCCGTTGGCAAGCCATGAGCGAGACCGCCAAACCCCTTTTGTCGGTGAACAACATCGAGGTGATCTACGACCACGTGATCCTCGTGCTGAAGGGGGTTTCGCTCGAGGTCCCCGAGGGAGGCGTCGTCGCCCTCCTCGGGGCCAACGGCGCCGGCAAGACCACGACCTTGAAGGCGATCTCCAACCTGTTGCACGCAGAACGGGGTGAGGTGACCAAGGGCGCCATCGAGTTCGACGGAGAGCAGATCGAGAAGTTGACTCCGAACGCCCTGGTCAAGAGAGGCGTCATCCAGGTCATGGAGGGGCGCCATTGTTTTGAGCATTTGTCGGTCGAGGAAAACCTCCTGACCGGCGCTTACACCCGCAGCGGCGGTCGTGGCGCCATCAACCGCGACCTGGAGATGGTCTACGGCTATTTCCCGCGCCTCAAGGAACGGCGTAAGAGCCTGGCCGGCTATACCTCGGGTGGCGAGCAACAGATGACGGCGATCGGCCGGGCGCTGATGAGCCGTCCCAAGATGATTCTCCTGGACGAGCCCTCCATGGGCTTGGCGCCGCAGCTGGTCGAAGGCATTTTCGAGACCGTCAAGCGGCTCAACACGGAGGAGGGCGTGTCCTTCCTGCTGGCCGAGCAGAACACCAACATGGCGCTGAAGTACGCGACCTACGGCTAC
>JAOUCL010000477.1 GCA_029859805.1 Rhodospirillales bacterium
CATCTGATGGCTGTCGGACCAATAGATCTGCCCCGAGGTCGTGCGGTAGTAGGTGGCGTAGACCTCGTAGGCGCGCTTCCGGTCGGCGTGGGCCAGGGTGATGAGCCGGGTCCATTGCTCCGCCGATAGGGCCCTCTGGTCGTCAGGGATCGGCGTCTCGTCGTCGACCGGCCGATAGCAGGAGAACACGCCCTGGTTCAGGAAACCGTCGGAGTCCCGGTCGGTCGAGAACTGGAAATCGCCATAGAGGAAACCCGCCGCGATACGCTGCTCGAAGGCCTCCGCCAGTCCTTCGGCGGAGATGATCTCGACCACGCGCTCGATCTTGCGGCGGCGGGTCAAGCGCAGGGTCACGCTGGCGATCACGCCGAACAGGCCATAGCCGCCGACCGCCAGCCCGAACAGCTCGGCGTTCTCCTGCCGGCTGCAGACCCGGGAGCGGCCCTCCGCATCGACCAGCACGAAGGATTCGACGTCGGAGATGAACGGTTTGAGCTTGAGCCCTCGGCCGTGGACGTTGGCGGACAAGGCGCCGCCGAGGCTCAGGCGGTCGGCGCCGGTCTGTTTCTGGGCGAATCCCCACTGCGGCCAGAGCCCGCGCTGGGCCTCCAGGAGATAGTCCAGCAGCCCTGGCCACTCGATGCCCGCCTCGACCTCGATCAGGCCCGCGTCCCGATCGAAACGCAGCACGCGGTTCATGCTCCTCATGTCGAGCAGCAGGCCGTCGGCGGCGAACTGCTGGCCGCCCATGGCGTGGCGGCCGCCGGCGATGCAGACGGACTCGCCGTCCCGGGCCCCGTTTACGACCTCCTGGAGGTCCGCGAGCACGCGCGGCCGGTGCACGGCACGCACCCGGGTGCGGTTCAGCCGGGAGTGAATGTCGTTGACCCATTCGCCCGATTGTCCCTGCCACTTGGCGGGCGGGGCCTCGGCGCAGCCGGCCGGCACCAGAAGGGTGGCCGCGATCCGGTCGAGAAACATGCGTCGTGAGAGCATCGGCTATCCCTTGGGTTTATCGAACGTCGAGACCAACCATCGTGCGGTCCGGAAGATCAGCAGCAGGTCCAATACCTGAACCACGCGATAGAGGGCGCTGTGGTTGGAATAGATCCGATGGAAGGAAAGGCAAATCGTTCTGGATTGCCGGAGCCAGGAAGGTGAGCGCGACCCCCGCGGCGCGAGGGATCAGGCGCCGCCCGAAATTGCGGAGGTAGCGCACCAGGAAGACAACGAGAGGGAACGTTTAGGCGAAGATCGCGAGCCACACCGCGGCGAGGGCGCCGGCGAGCAGGACGGACCAGGTCAGCGCTGTGCCCGCGGTGCGCCCGAAGGAGATCCCGCTCGAGCGCGACAGGCCCAGCACGTGCAGCAGGCGCCCGGCGACCAGCGCCACGCCGAGCCCGTGCAGCAACCAGGATGGCCCGCCGTTGAACTCGCAGGCGGCCATCAGGATCAGCGCCATGGGCGCGTACTCGACCAGGTTGGCGTGGGTGCGGACGGCGCGCCGCAGGTCCTTGTCGCCGCCGTCTCCCAGGCCCACGCGCCGGCTGCGGCGCAGGGGCACGATGCGCGCTGCCAGCACCACGATGAGGACCGCGATGATCGCGGCGTAGATTGCGGTAATCGGCATGGGCAGGATGCTGGACAAGCGCTCAGTAGGCGCGGTCGACGCAGAAGTCCACCGCTTCGGTCAGGGCCCGCCGCGCTGGCGAGTCGGCGAAGGCCTGGAGCGCCGTGCGCGCCTGGGCGCCGTAGTGCTTCGCCCGGGCCATGGCATCCTCGAGCGCGTCGTGCCGGGCCATCAGGTCGAGGGCCCGGTGCAGGTCCGGCTCTTCCTGCTCCAGGTCCTCCAGGCAGCGACGCCAGAAGCGGCGCTCGGCCTCGTCGCCGCGCGCGAAGGCCAGGACCACGGGCAGGGTGATCTTGCCCTCGCGGAAGTCGTCGCCGATCGCCTTGCCGAGCTCGGCCTGGCGCGCCGAGTAGTCGAGCACGTCGTCGACCAGCTGGAAGGCTATGCCGAACGAGCGGCCATAGCGGTACAGCGCCAGCTCCTCGGCGTCCGGGCGCTCGGCCACCACCGCGCCGATGCGGCAGGCGGCCGCGAAGAGGGCCGCGGTCTTGGCGCTGATGACCCGCAGGTAGCTGTCCTCCGTGGTCTCGGTATCGTTCGAGGTCATGAGCTGGAGCACCTCGCCCTCGGCGATGATTGCCGAGGCGTCGGAGAGGATGCGCAGCACCTCGAGCGAGCCGTCCGACACCATCAGCTGGAACGCGCGGCTGAACAGGAAATCGCCGACCAGCACGCTCGACTTGTTGCCCCAGAGCGCGTTGGCCGTCGCCAGGCCGCGCCTGAGGTCGCTCTCGTCGACCACGTCGTCGTGCAGTAGGGTGGCGGTATGGATGAACTCGACGCAGGCGGCAAGCGGCAGGTGCCGCCGGCCTCGGTAGTCGCACAGGCGGGCGGAGGCCAGCGTCAACATCGGCCGCAGGCGCTTGCCGCCAGCGGCGATGATATGGCCGGCCAGCTGCGGGATCAGATCGACCTCGGACTGCATATGCTCGAGGATGATCGCGTTGACCGCCTCGAGGTCCTTGCCGGTCAGGTCCGCAAGGCTGCCGAGGCCACCGCGCGGCGGCGCAGCCTGCTGC
>JAOUCL010000476.1 GCA_029859805.1 Rhodospirillales bacterium
TGATTCCTGATGATAGTTTTTGCGTTGAGTCAGGGTCAGAGTAAATCGTTTTTATTGCCTGTTAGGTCGGGGCGTCCGTTGCATTTTGCACAACAGTGCATAACCGCGCACAGCACAGTCCGGCAAAGATCCGGCACCCGAGTCAGCTATTCGTTTACCGTTCTAGAGCCTGACTTCGTCGAGGATTTCGACCACGACGAGCTTCCATGCGCCATCGATCGGCTGCAGGCTGAGATCCGCACGATACTGATTGCGCCGCTCGTGGATGTGTCCCCAGTGGCCGACCGCCGCCCGGACCTGCCACGAGACCCGGGCACGGATGGCCCGATCCGGCGCGGGTTCCGCGTCCAGCTCCAGGAGCTCCACCTCCTTCACCCGGGCGCTGGCGCCGCCCTGGCTGGCCAGCACCAGTCCGCGACGCATCTCCAGATAAACATCCCGCAACAAGTCCCCATCCACGCTGCGCGCCAGCACGTCGTAGACGTCGCTCTCGGCCCGGAAATCGAACGCGCGGTACACGTTGGTGAGCAGGCCGGCCACCACGTCGCGGGTAGCGGCCTGGTCGAGCCGCCCCTGTCCGCCGATCCACCAGCCGACCCCGGCTGCGGCGACTGCGAAGATCGCCGCGCTCCCCGCCGAAACGACGCGTGTGCCGTCCGAAGCTATCGCCCGGCCCAGGCGCCACAGCAGGAACACGGCGATGACCACCAACAACCAGCGGCCATAGAAAAGTGTCTGCGAGAAAAGCCCCGGCGGCGCACTGACGTCGGCCAGCTCCGGCATCACGGGGATGCGGATGAAGTTGCGCCACTCCAGGGTGTCGAAGTCTGGCTCCAGAAACTGGGGCAGCGGGCCGGTCGGGTCCACCGCCGCCACGGGTACGACCCGGGTCTTGTCGTCGAACAGGTCCCAGCGCATGGTCGCCGTGTCGGGAAAGCCGGGGTGGGGATAGATGAATTTCACTCCCATGATGGCCGCGTTCAGGTCGAGCTCCTCCGGCGGGTCGATCACGCGACTGGTGCGCAGGGAGCGCTCCAGAAAGTCGGCACGAACCATCGCTGGTTCGGCCGGCTGGCCGTCGATGGTCATCGGGAAGTGCCGGCTCAGGAACTCGATGACTTTCTGCCGGATGTCGGCCTGCATGGCCACCGGGATGGTGTCGCGGCCGGCCAATCCCAGATCGACGTAGCGCTGCATGTCCCGGGGCCGCACGATGATCTCCTTGCGCACCTCGTAGGGCTCCACGTAGATGAAGCCGGCCATCGGCGCATAGTACTGGCGGCGCAGCGCGCGCCTGTCGAAGGCGCTGTACCAGGGGTCTTCCCAGTCCAGGTTCAGTGCCTGGCTCGCGGCCATGTAGCGGAAGTCGTTCACCGCGACGCCCTCATGGTAGACGACGAAACCTATCGAGGCGGCGGCAGGAAGGGCGAGCCGGAAGTCCAGGGAGTCGGGACGCGCGGTCAGAGGCCAGACGAACACGGCGTTGACGACGGTCTCCGGCTCGTCTTCCGACGGCAGCGGCTCCCCGGTGATCTCGTCCCGCGGCACCCGCTCGGCCGGCGTGATTCGCACCAGCCGACCGGGCAAAGGCACGTCGTCGGCGACGACACGGAACTCTTCATCGAGGAACCGCTGCAGTCGATCCGCCAGCGGCGCCTCTTCGAACCCCATGCGGCGGTGGATCTCGTCGGGCAGGAGGCTGCGGAACGCGCTCAGGTCCTGGAGACCGATCTCCACATCGAGATGAACCGCTTCGTCCTCCACGTAGATCTCCGCGATGGTGGAGGCGAACATGGCCTGGGCGCGGATGATGGCGTCGGCGACGGCCGCCTGGGGCAGCAGTGCGGCGAGCAGGGCCAGCCACCGTATTCGTCTGCTAATTGTCCCCTGCCCCCACGGTCTCGTTGAAACGTGCCAGCCGCCCGAGATTCTCCTCCATCAACGTCAGGTAGTCACCGGTCGCCGGTGGACCCGCGCCGGTTTGGAACACCACCGGCTCGATCCCCATCCCGCGTAGCCGACCGGCGGTGGCCGGCAGTGGCTCGTCCTCCCACAGCATCACCGCCGCCGGCGCTTCGGCCAGCCGGGCGGCCAGCGCATCCCATTCACCCTTGCCGGGGTCCTGGCCGGGCTCCCAGGTCACGCTTCTTCCCCCGAGCTCATAGCGTGCGTCAAGATACTGGTAGACCGGGTGGGAATACAGCACGCCCTCGCTGCGCCAACCCTGAAAAGCCAGCGCCAGCCGCTGGTCGAGTGCTGCCAGCTCCGCCACCAGGGACTGCAGACGCTGCCGCAATGCATCCGCCCTGTCGGGAACCCGCGTGACCATCGCGCCCTCAATTGCCCGCGCCTGCCCCGCCGCGAGGTCGGGGTCCAGCCAGGTATGGGACGCGATGTCAGCATGATCATGCTCGCCGGCCGGGCCATGGCTGTGAGTCATCGCACCCGCCGAAACGAAGCGGTCCTCCAGACCGCGGGTGGTATCGACCAGGCGGCTCGGCGACAGAGAGGCGAATTCGGTCCAGGCCGCATAGCCGGCGCCGTTCAAAAGCACGATGTCGGCGCGCTGGTATGCCAGCACGGTCTCCGCCGAGGGCTGCCAGTGGGCGGGGTCCTCGCCTTCCGGTACCGGCAGCGTGACCCGCGCCG
>JAOUCL010000478.1 GCA_029859805.1 Rhodospirillales bacterium
GGGACCAGCAGGGCCACGAGCGCGACGATTTGCGCCAGCGACCACCGCGAACGCGGGCGAGAGGCAGGCCCGGAGACCGAACGAGGCCTCGATCCGGACCTCTTCGGCGACCGGCTCCGCCACGCCGCCTTGGTCGGCCGCATTCCGAGACTGTTGAACCGCCGGACGAAGGCCTCGCCGCCGCAACCCACCATGCCGTCCTCCCACTGGCAAAACGACGTTTCCCGCAGCCTAGCATCCCGGCGCCGCGTTCCAAACGCCCTGTCGGGTCCGCCAGAGCCGAAAGCACGCGGCGGACTCCCCTGTCGACCTGGTGTCCGAAAACGGTCATCGTTCCGGTGCGGGGTTTGCGTCCGGGCCGAGAGGCGACAGTGTGCGGGCGCGATCCACAATCCGAGAAGGAAAGATTATGACGATCAAGCGGTTTCCCGGAAGACACAAGGGACGGTGCCGAGCCGTGGTGAACGGTGGCCTCGTGTATGCCGTCGCGACCGATACCAGCTCGGCAGAGGGCATATCGGAGCAGACTAGGCTGACCCTGGACACGCTCGAAAAGACCCTCCTCGAAGCGGGCAGCGACAAGAGCAGGTTGCTGCAAGCAACCGTCTATCTGAGGGACATGTCGATGAAGGCGGATATGGATGCGGTCTGGTGCGCGTGGGTCGGCGACGAAGAGAACTGGCCCCAGCGTGCCTGTGTCGGTGCGGATTTGGCGGGCGAGGATCTTGTCGAGATCGTCGTGACCGCCGCTTTGGCGTGAGGTGGTCCTAGTGACGGCTCAGGGTCGCCCGCCGCGATGCCGATGGCCGGGTCGCCGAGACCTGCGCCTGGGTGGAAAGCAGACATGATCTGCCAAGAAGGCGGACGTTCCAGACTTCGGTCCGGCGGGATTTCAATTTGAGCCTATTGGAGTCCGGACGGGCGCTTCCTTGTCGCAGCTTCGCGAGTGTATGTCTATTATCCTATTAAATGACGTTTGTCAAGAATAAAGGCGGATCACGTCGGGGGAACGGCACCTCCGAACCCACCCCGGCCCGCCGGAATTCCGGCGGTGGCCGCGACCGGAGGCGCTCGGCGACGCGCGAAAAAAATGCCCCGCCGAGAAGGCGGGGCAGTTTGAAAGGGAGGCACATGCAACATCACAGCAGGGAACGTATATTGCATATGGACTAATCTTATCCGCAGACCTCTAACAAATTCTTAACAAGCCGGGTCTTTCCCGTCCCGGCCGCCGCAGGGCCGTGTTTGGATTGTTCGGGTTGGATCGTAAGGAAATCAGCGTGTTGGCGCCCACGCGGGATCCGACAGGTCCGTCCACGCTCACGTCGAGCGCGCCTGCACGGCCCCGGAGCGGATCAGGGGTCAATCATGCCTTTGGTATCAGGCGGCGCCGTTCGCCTTGCTCGGGCCCAGGCGCCTGACGTTGCCTTCGAGGGTGGCACCGGGCTCGATCTCCAGGATCTCCTGGGCGATATCCGCGCTTACCTTGGCATTCCGGGTCAGCACCACCTTGTTGGCCCTGACCTGCCCGTTGAAGGTGCCGCAGATGCGCACCGTCTCGGCCGCGATCTCGCTGTTGAGCAAGGGCTCGTCGCCCAGCGTCAGCGTGCGGCAGGTGATGTTGCCGTCGATCCGGCCGTCGACCTTTATGTCGCCCGAGCTCACGAGGTCGCCGGTGATCGTCATGTCCGCGCCGATAACCGAATGCTGGATCGGCTTCCGGTATCCGCCGCGGGTCACGGCTTCGATATCCGGCGCCGGTTCGGCAGCCGCCTTGCTCTGAAACATGCCCATTGCCAGCCTCCGGCGATCATCACGTCGGGCACGAAACTAGCGCAATACCATTAACGAACCTTGACTTTGTGCGGCGCACCCTGCCCCGCTCCCGGCCGCGCGCCGGGGCCCGGCAGGCAATGCTTAACCCTTCCTCGCTACGCTGACCGGACCAGTCGGGCTGTTCCGGGCTGGGGATCGGAGTTCGGCGATGCAGCGGGTTGAAACGGGAAGATCCGGCGGGGGCCCGCGGCGGCGAAAGGTCGAAGGCCCACGGCCGGCGGTCCTCGGCACCGCGCTCGCGGTCGTTCTGTTCGCCCTTTGTCTTTGGCTCCCGCTCGCGTCCCAAGGGGCGCCGCAGGCGACCGGCCACCGCGCCCCGGTCGCCCGAGACGGCCTCCTGGCAGCCGTCGACCCGCTGTCTCTGTCCGGCGTCGGCCGCCTCGGGCCGGGCCGCCTGGAGCGCATCCTGCGCCAGGTCGCGAACGCCCCCGATACCTGTCTGAAGGCCGGCTCCATCGATCGGCGCAGCGCGCAGAAGGCCGAGCTCAGCCGACTGTTCCAGACCCTCTCCAAAAGCCCGCTGGCGCGGCTCCTCATGCGGCGGGCCGGGTGGAGCGAGGTCTACGTCTGCGCCGATCCGGCGACCGACCTCTTGGGGTACTACCTGGCCGGTCTGCGCCTGATCGGCCTGAACCCGCACCTGAGCCAGGGTCAGAAGGTCGCCTTCCTGGCCCACGAGCTGTCCCACGTGCCGCAGCACGACACCTACTCCGACAACCGCTACTTTCCGCCCGGCGACCTGATCCTGCTGCGCCGCGTGCGCGAGGCCGCCGCCGAGGCCCTGGCAACCCGGATCGCCTGGCAACTG
>JAOUCL010000479.1 GCA_029859805.1 Rhodospirillales bacterium
CCTGGCCGGGCGGCCAGAGCGGCTTCTTGTGGTAGGTCTAATTTTGCCATCCCCCTTCCTTTGGCAGGCTGTCTGGGACGGCTTTTCGGTGCGGCCGGCCCTTCATGTTTCGGCCCTGGTAAGTCGCCTGGCGTTGCAGGTTTCGAGGAAGGCGTCGAGGTCGGTATGCGTCACGTTGATGGTCTCGCCCCCCTTCTTGCGGCCCACGACCCAAAAGCTCAACCCGCCCGCCAACCTCTCCCTGCTCTTCCTGCCGCTGCAATCATCAGAGCTCAACCTAGTCCAAACCTCTGGCAGTACTTGCGACAGACCTATCTCTCAATCCGCGTCTTCGAGGTCTACAACGCTATCGTCGAAGCCGCCTGCCCGAGCCTGGATCAAGCTCATCAATCAGCCAGAGCGCGTCCAATCCATCGCCACTCGAAATTGGCGCTATCGGTCAGTCATAATGGCCGCTGGTATAACTGTCTCAGAACAGTCACGACAGGAACGTCAAGAAAACGATACCGGTCGCCTCATTGCGGTAGGAACCGGGGTAAGACGTGGTAAATTGGGCCCAGCAACTCCGTGAGCCGCTTGTCTGCAGCTCGCTCTGCCCCCTCATCCAAAATTGGAGTGATCAGCCGTACCAGGGATCCGTCCGTCCGGTTGCGTAGCACGCCATCCCAAAGGATATGCCACTTCACCATGTATTCACTGGTCAACCGGCGGCCACGCTGTTCGAACCAGTAATAGACCAGCTGGCGGATCGTGCCATTTTGGATGATGGCCCGATTGACTTTGATCGCCGAACCAAGTCCGCCCGGAATCTCGATATCTGCGGTTTCAAGGCTACGGATCTCCCAGCCACCCCCGGGGATGCATACTTCAGGCGAGTGCGCGGCGCGACCGTCGGTCTGGCTCTCGTAATAGGCGATGAACACGCTGATGGGGGCCGTGCCGTTTGCCTTCGCATAGTATGATCGCAGGTAGTCGTCGGCGCCTAGAACCTCGGTAACGATCGGCCCTAAGCGGCTCTGCTGCCCGCGCCAGCCGCTCAGGTGGGAGGGAAACATGGCGAATTGCTGGCGCGGTGGTACGGCTGACGGCCTTTCCGACGTGAGCTGCAGTCCGAGCGCGCCAAGGAAGAGGATCGCAGTGGTGGCTACCAGAGCCCGCAGGTCTCGCGGGAAAGAAATGCCCGCCAGCCGTGCCGCGATGCCATGGAACTGTAGGTCCAAGGCCTCCCGCAAAGTCTCGCGCGAACTCGAGAGCCGGAGCAGGGTGAAAGCCTCGAGCAAGAGGATCCCGATGCAGGCCAGAAAAATCACCCAGCCTTCGAAGAAATGCAGGAACCCTTCGGCCTGCTCAACCCCATAGCCGTCGACCAAGACACCAATCACGCCGATCCTGAAACTGTTCATGACGACTGCAATCGGGATAGTGGACAGGAACAGGGCGAGCTTGTGCCAGCGCGGCCCCCTGTAAAGCACGGCCAAGAGGAAACCGAAACTCATAAGCGGAAATAGATAGCGGAGGCCGCTGCAGGCTTCGGCAACCTGAAGCTTGTAGACCCCTAGGTCGATGATGTTGCCTTCGAGATAGACAGGAATATCCGCCAGACGAATGAAAGACACGCCGAGCTGGGAAGAAACCAACTGCATGCCCAAGGAAATTTTCAGGTAAAGAAATTGAGGAAGCGGCACCATGAACAGGAGATACACGATCGGCACCCAGAGAAGCAGCGTCGACCGCAATCCCATGACTGCGAGCAGAGCCGCGACCAGGGCAAGGATCAGCCCGTACTGAATGATATCGGGCAAATGACCGAAGTTGCCCACCAATCCCAGTGCCACGGCAAGGCAGGCAACGACCGGCCCAAACCACTTGTGTCGCGAAACCACTTTGGTCGCATTGGGTAATGCGCGCGCAAAGAGGTAAACGGCGATGAAAGGTATGATGTAACCGTGGCTGTATTCATCGCGGGACCAGGCCTGCAGCATGTCCCCCAAGCCTGCCGAATACAGAAACCCCATACAAACAAGCGCCACCCCCACAGTGGTCGAAAGAGCAATGGCGAATGCTCTCGTTCCGCTCAGTGAGTTTACGGCGCTCGAAATCATGACCATCCCGAATTCAGAAAACGCGGATCAATCAGCACGACTCAGCCCGCTTTCTGCCACGTGCGACGCATTCTCCTGCACTGAAGATGCGCCCAAGTCTGCGACGACAACACCCTCCGGTGTGACCTTTTCAAACGCAACCAATTTCCGCCGTCACACCCATGTCCAGCAACTTCTGCCTTATTTCGGCCTCGTAAAGCTCGTTCATGATCAGCACCATGTCGGGTCTCAGCGCTCCCAGGTCCTCGGGCGCGACGACCGGCAGGCAGCGCCTCGCCACATACTGACCATGTTTGCGCGGGTTGACATCGACCACGCAGCACACGGCTTGTCCGGCCCCGCCAACGGCATTCATGAAGGTGATGCCTTTTGAGCCGGCCCCCCAGACCGCCGCGCTTTCGCCGCGGTTAGCCAGTTCGGCAAGGCGCTCGCCCCACGCCTTGAGTTTGTTCGAACTGTCCTGTCCGAACTGCCGAGACAACTCCGACAACCGATCCAAATCGCCGGGATTCGGGTCTGAGACGCCCGATTGGAGAGGCG
>JAOUCL010000197.1 GCA_029859805.1 Rhodospirillales bacterium
CCCTTTCTGGCAGCCCACGGGGCCGTTTTCGCGGCCCCGCGGGCGGTCCGGTCTGTCGTTCAGCCACTCACTTCCGCTTGGCCATCGGCACGTAGTCGCGCTCGGCGGGGCCGGTGTAGAGCTGGCGCGGACGGCCGATCTTGAGGGCTTCGTCCTTGATCATCTCCTTCCACTGGGCGACCCAGCCGACCGTGCGGGCGACCGCGAAGAGCACCGTGAACATGGAGCTGGGGAAGCCCATGGCGTTCAGGGTGATGCCCGAGTAGAAGTCGACGTTGGGGAACAGCTTCTTGTCGACGAAGTAGTCGTCCTCCAGCGCGATGCGCTCGAGCTCGATGGCGAGCTCCAGCAGCGGCTCGTCCTCCTTGCCGAGCTCGGCCAGGACTTCGTGGGCGGCCTTGCGCAGCACCCCGGCGCGCGGGTCGTAGTTCTTGTAGACCCGGTGACCGAAGCCCATCAGGCGGAAGGGGTCGTCCTTGTCCTTGGCCCGCTTGATGAACTCGCCGATGCGGTCCTTGGAGCCGATCTCGCGCAGCATGTTCAAGACCGCCTCGTTGGCGCCGCCGTGGGACGGGCCCCAGAGCGAGGCGATGCCGGCCGCGATGCAGGCAAACGGGTTGGCCAGGCTCGAGCCCGCGATGCGCACGGTCGAGGTCGAGGCGTTCTGCTCGTGGTCGGCATGGAGCATGAAGATCTGGTCCATGGCGCGGGCCAGCACCGGGCTGACCTTGTACTCCTCGCTCGGCACCGAGAACGTCATGTTGAGGAAGTTCCCGGCGTAGCCCAGATCGTTGCGCGGGTAGATGAAGGGTTGGCCGATCGAATACTTGTAGGCCATGGCCGCGATGGTCGGCATCTTGGCGATCAGCTGATGTGTCGCCGTGCGCCGCTTCTCGCGGTCGAAGATGTCGGTGGTATCGTGGTAGAAGGCCGAAAGCGCGCCGACCACGCCGACCATGATCGCCATGGGATGGGCGTCGCGCCGGAAGCCGCGGTAGAAGTACTGCAGCTGCTCGTGCAGCATGGTGTGGTAGGTGATATCGCGCTCGAACTCCTCGCGCTCGGCCTTGGTCGGCAGCTCGCCGTAGAGCAGCAGGTGACAGACCTCGACGAAGTCGCTCTTCTCGGCCAGCTGCTCGATGGGATAGCCGCGGTGGCGCAGGATGCCCTTCTCGCCGTCGATGAAGGTGAGATCCGACGCGCAGCTGCCGGTCGAGGTGTAGCCCGGATCGTAGGTGAAGTAGCCGGTCTCCCGGTAGAGAGTGCGGATGTCGATGACCTTGGGCCCGTCGGTGCCGCCCATCACCGGCAGCTCGAGCTGCTTGCCCGTCGCGTGGTCGATCAGCGTCACCTTGTCGCCCGCGCCGGCTTCGGCGAGGGCTTCTTTCGAAAGTCGCTTGCTCATCACATCTGGTCTCCTTCTGCAATGGCAGGTCGCCCCCGGCCGTCCCGCCGCCTTGTCCGGATTCTCGTAAAATCCCTGGAATTGTTCGTCGGGCCTGCGTGGCGTTCCGTCTAGCCGGACAGCTCCGCAGGAGGGCGGAACCGCCGACGCCGATAACTTCGACACCCTTGCACAGCGGGCGCGTCGGCGCCGTGATATGGATCAATATGCCTAGTCGATGTGCTGCGAACGAAGTGCGATCACAGGGCGAACAAAGCGCTATCGGGTGCCCCGGCCGGCGTGGCCGCCGCGGTTGCGGCCGGCGGCCCGGGAAACAAGATTCAATTTGACTTAAATCAATGAGGTCATGGACAGCCCTGGTATACCATGGAAACTGGGCGCGTTCATTTTTCCTGACGCGCCATTTGGAGCACGGCCGGCTTGCCGTTGCAGGACTTCGATTTCGACAGGGGAGGAGTTGCGAAATGAGACATATCGGCAAAGCGCTGTTCATTGCGACGGTGGGCGTGCTCGCCTTGTCGGGGCCCGTCATGGCAGAGGAAGCAAGCTCCGCCGTCTTGGCCAACACCTGCTTTTCCTGCCACGGCCCCGATGGCAAGAGCGCCGGGGCGATGCCTTGGATCGCCGGCAAGTCGACGGACTACATCACCAAGGTGATGATCGATTTCAAGACGGGCGCGATGGACTCCACCGTCATGCAGCGGATCGCCAAGGGCTTCTCGGACGACGAGATCAAGGCCCTCGCCCAGTATTTCAGCACCAAGTGAGGGGGAGGCACGTCATGACGAGGATCACCCGACGCAGTTTCAACAAGATGGCCGGCGCCCTGGGCGCGACGGCCGCCATGTCCCTGGCCGGCTACCCGCGGATGGCCGCGGCCGCGAGCCCTCGGGTTGTCGTCGTCGGCGGCGGGTTCGGCGGCGCCACGCTGGCCCGCTACCTGCACGGCTTCGACTCCAACATCAAGATGACGCTGATCGAGCAGAGCAAGTCCTTCGTGACCTGCCCGTTCAGCAACACCGTGATCGCCGGCATGAATAAGATCGACCGGGTCACGCACGGCTACGACGGGCTGCGGGGCCTGGGGATCGACGTGGTCCACGACACGGCCACGGGCATCGATCCGGCCAAGAAGACGGTCAGCCTGAAGGGCGGCGGCACCCTGGCCTACGACCGCCTGGTGCTCTCGCCCGGCATCGCTTTCAAGTGGGACGCCATCGAGGGCTACGACGAGAAGGCCAGCGGCTCCATTCCCCACGCCTGGAAGGCCGGGCCCCAGACCGTCCTGCTGAGAAAGCAGCTCGAGGCCATGCCGGACGGCGGCGTCTTCATCATTTCGCCGCCGGTCAACCCGTTCCGCTGCCCGCCCGGCCCGGCCGAGCGCGTCAGCCTGGTCGCCAACTATTTCAAGACCCACAAGCCGCGCTCCAAGATCCTGGTGCTCGACCCCAAGGAGAAGTTCTCCAAGCAGGGACTGTTCACGGAGGGCTGGAAGCAGCTCTATCCGGGCATGATCGACTACATAAACCTGAGCAACGACGGTAAGGTCGTGAGGGTCGACGTCAAGGGCATGACGCTGCACACCGATTTCGCCGAGCACAAGGGCGATGTGATCAACTTCATCCCGCCGCAGAAGGCCGGCGCGATCGCCGAGGCCGCGGGGCTGACCAACGACAGCGGCTGGTGCCCGATCGATCAAAGGACCTTCGAGTCCACGGTCCACAAGGGCATCCACGTGATCGGCGACACCAGCATCGCCAGCCCGATGCCGAAATCGGGCTTCGCCGCCAACACCCAGGCGAAGGTCTGCGCCGCGGCCCTGGCGGCCATGCTGAAGGGCGAGGACCCCGGCACGCCGAAGTTCGTGAACACCTGCTACAGCCTCGTCGCGCCGGACTACGGCATCTCCGTCGCCATGGTCTACGGCTTCGACCAGGGCAAGATCGTCAAGATCAAGGGCTCCGGCGGGCTGAGCCCCTCCGGCGCGCCGGCGGCGGTGCGCAAGCGCGAGGCCGACTACGCCCGGGGCTGGTACGACAGCATCACGCGCGAACTGTTCGCGTAGCCCAGGCAAGGGGGGGGGTGCGAGGGCGGCCGCGCGGCGTCAGCGCAGCGCGGCCGCCTTCAAAGACCCGCCCGTCACCCCGCGCCAGCCTCCGCGGGCGCGCCTTTCCCGTCTTCCTCCAATCCCTTACCGTCGTCCCTCAGCAGGAGGTAGATCGCCGGAATGACCAGCACTGTCAGCACCGTCGAGGAGGCCAGGCCGAAGATCAGCGAGATCGCCAGGCCCTTGAAGATCGGGTCGAGCAGGATGAAGCCGGCACCGACCATCGCGGCCACGGCGGTCAGGAAGATCGGCCGGAAGCGGATCGCGCCGGCGGCGAGCAGGCTGGGCCTGAGTGCCCGGCCCTCGGCGCGCCGCGCCTCGACGAAGTCGACCAGCAGGATCGAGTTGCGCACGATGATGCCGGCCAAGGCGATGAATCCGATCATCGAGGTCGCCGTGAAAGCCGCGGAGAAGGCCCAGTGGCCGAGCACGATGCCGGGCAGCGTCAAGGGCACCGGGACGAGCACGATCAGCGGCAGCTTGAAGTTGGAGAACTGCCCGACGACCAGCAGGTAGATGCCGAGGATCGCGACGGCAAAGGCCAGGCCCATGTCGCGGAAGGTCACGTAGGTGACCTCCCACTCGCCGTCCCACAGCAGGGTGAGGCGCGACTCGTCGAGCGGCTGGCCGTGGTAGGCGACCGTGGGCGGGCCGCCCAGGTCGTCCCAGTCGACGGACTCGATCGCGTCCTCGACCGCGAGCATGCCATAGATCGGCGCCTCGAAGCGTCCGGCCAGCTCGCCGCTCACCATCTCGGCAAAGCGCCCGTTGTGGCGGAAGATCGGATAGGACGCGCGCTCGCGCCCGAAGGTCACGACGTCGCCCAGCTCGACGACGCTGTCCAGCCCCGGCACCGGCGTGGCCAGCAGGCGCTCGGAGAGGAACAGCGCCGCGCGCGGCAGCCTCAAGGCGATCTCGATCGGATAGACCTCTTCGCCGCGTTGCGAGTAGCCGACCCGGACCCCGCCCAGGAGCGCGGTCAGCGTGTCGTAGACCGCCTCCTCCTCGACGCGGTGGAATTCCAGATTGTCCTGGTCGATGGCAAAGCGCAGGCGCTCGGCCGGCTGTCCGAAGGAGTCGTCGGTGTCGACGACGAAGTCGACCCCATCGAAGACGCCGCGCAGGCGTCGTGCCGCCTCGCGCCGGGTCTCGGCATCGGGGCCGTAGACCTCGGCCAGGAGGGTCGCGAGCACCGGCGGGCCGGGCGGCACCTCGGCGACCTTGACCGTCGTGCCCTCGGGCAGCGCGACGTCCTTCAGCCGCTCGCGCACCGCGAGCGCGAGCTCGTGGCTGCTCCGGCCGCGCAGATCCTTGGGCAGGAAGTTGATCTGCAGATCGCCCTGCTCGGGAGCCTGGCGCAGATAGTAGTGGCGCACCAGGCCGTTGAAGTTGAAGGGCGCCGCGGTGCCGGCGTAGGCCTGGATATGGGTCAGCTCCGGCATCCCGGCGAGCCGTCCGGCGAGCGCGACGAGCGCGCGCTCGGTCGCCTCGAGCGAGCTGCCCTCGGGCAGGTCGACGACGACCTGGAGCTCCGACTTGTTGTCGAAGGGCAGGAGCTTCACCGTGACGTCGCGCGTCGCGAAGAGCACCGTCGAGGCCAGCGTGCCGGCGCCGACCACTGCCAGGAAGACGATGGAGCGCAGCCGGCCCTTCACCAGCGGCCGGGCGGCCCGGAGGTAGAGCCGGCCCAGAACGCCGCCCGATTCGTGCGCCCCGGCCGCCCCTGCCTCCGCCCCCGCCCCCGCCCCGGCCCGGCGAGGGCGCAGGCGCAGCATGAACCAGGGCGTGATCATGACCGCCACGAAGAAGGAGAACAGCATGGCGGCGCTGGCATTGGCCGGGATCGGGCTCATGTAGGGGCCCATCAGGCCCGAGACGAACATCATGGGTAGCAGGGCCGCGATCACGGTCAGGGTGGCGACGATGGTTGGATTGCCGACCTCGGCCACGGCGCGCACCGCAACGGCCGCCGGGTTCTCGTCCGGCGACTCGCGCCAGTGGCGCACAATGTTCTCGACCACGACGATGGCGTCGTCGACCAGGATGCCGATCGAGAAGATCAGCGCGAAGAGGCTGACCCGGTTGATCGTATAGCCCATCAGCCAGGAGGCGAAAAAGGTCAGCAGGATGATCGCCGGCACCACGGCCAGCACCACCACGCCTTCGCGCCAGCCGATGAACAGCGCGACGATGATGACGATGGCCACGGTCGCCAGGGCCAAGTGGAACAGCAGCTCGTCGGCCTTCTCGCGCGCCGTCTCGCCGTAATCGCGGACCAGCACGACCTCGACGGCCTCGGGGACTAGGCGCCCGCGCACCTGCTCGAGATGCTCCAGGACCTGCTCGGCCACGGTCATGGCGTTCGCCCCCTTGCGCTTGGCCAGCGCGAGGACGACGGCCGGGCGGGGCGCGCTCAGGCCACCGTCCTCGGTCTTGCTCATATGCCAGACACGATGCTCGTCGGGAGCGGTGCCCATGACGATCCGGGCCACGTCCTTGACGTAGACCGGTCGGCCGTCGCGCGCGGTCAGCAACAGCAGGCCGATGTCGGGGATGCCCTGCAGCGTCTGGCCGGCCACGACGGGCAGGTGGGCATCCAGGCGCCGCAGCGCGCCCACCTGGAACGAGCGGTTGGCGTTCTCCAGCTTTTCGACCAGCTTGTTCAGCGTGATGCCGTAGAGCGACAGGCGCTCGGGGTCGGGCTCGACGCGGATCTGATCGCCGCGGTCGCCGACGATGAAGCTGAGGCCGAAGTTCTCGACCTTCATGAGCTCGTGCTGAAGTTTGCGGGCGATCGTGGTCAGCGCACTGTCGTCCCAGCGCGCAGCGACTTCGGGCCGCGGGGTCAGCACGAGGGCCACGATCGGCACGTCGTTGATGCCGCGGCCGACCACCAGGGGTTCGGGAATGCCCTTGGGGATGCGCCCGAAGTTGGCGCGCAGCTCCTCGTGGACACGCAGGATGGCGTCGTCCTCGTCCGTGCCGACGAAGAAGCGGGCGGTCACCGTCACGTTGTCGTCGATCGTCTGGGAGTAGACGTGCTCGACGCCGTCGATGCCCTTGACGACGTCCTCGAGCGGCTTGGTCACCAGCTCGACCGCGTCGCCGGCCTTGAGGCCGTCCGCGCGCACGTGCACGTCGACCATGGGAACCGAGATCTGCGGCTCCTCCTCGCGCGGCAGGCTGGCCAGCGCCAGGGCGCCGACCAGGAAAGCCGCGATCAGGATCAGCGGCGAGAGCGGCGAGTCGATGAAGGCCCGCGTCAGGACACCGGAAAGCCCGAGCTTCATGACACCCTCGTCTCCCCGATCGCGGCGGCGCCGAAAATAGGGTCAGATCGCTTTTTGTCTGTCACGAGCCGGTCTCCGGCTCGGCGGGCTTCACGAGCACGTCGCCGGGCCGGAGGCCCGAGAGGATCTCGATGCCGCCCGGGGCCGGCAGGCCGGGCTGCACCACCGTGTCGCCGACGTCCGCCAGGCGCGCGTAAGTCACTCCGGAGCGGGTGAAGAGGTAGTCCGCCGGCACGACGATCGCCGGGCGCTTGCCGGTCGCGACATAGACGCGGGTGCGCTCGCCGACGAAATAGTCGCCCAGCCCCTCGACCGTGACGTCGGCCACCACGCGGCCGCGGTCGAGCTCGGGATAGACTTGGCGCACGCGCCCCTCGCGCATGCCCTTGTCGTCTACCGCCAGGCCGCGCGCACCGACCAGCACCGGGTCGCCTTCCTTGAGAAAGCGGGCGTGGCGCTCGGGCAGGTGCAGGCGCAGGACATAGGCCTGGGCGGCGATCACCGCCACGGTCTCGCCCGGCAGGACGACCTGGCCGTCGGTCACCGGCACCTCGAGCACGCGCCCCGGCTTGGGCGCCAGCACGTCGCCCTCGGCCTGCCGCTCGACCACCAGGGCGCGCTCGACGCGCAGCGCCGCCAGCGTGCCGGTGGCCACGCTCGAGGCGGTCTCGGCCGAGTCCAGCGCGGCCTGGCTGACCGTGCCCCTGCCGCGCAGCGTTTTGAAGCGGTCACGCTCGATGCCGGCCAGCTTGACCTCGGCCTTGGCCGATTCGATTCGGGCGTCGAGCGCCGCGACCTCGAGCGCCAGTTTGGGGTCCTCGACCCGGGCGAGCAGCTCGCCCTCCTCGACCGGGCTGCCCTCGTCCACGGCAAGGCCCGAGATCGTGCCGCCGATACGGGTGCGCGCCGGCGTCGTGTCCAGGCTCGCGACCGCCGCGAAGACCGCCTTGAGGTCGTCGACCGGACGCACCTCGACCGTGAACTCCTGGGCGCGCGGTCCACCGGGCAAAAGACCGGTCAGACCCGCCACGATGGCGAGGCCCGCGAAAAGACGGGATGGCTGCATGGCCGGGGCTCCTGCTGTTGCGCGAGGGGTTGTCGCGCAGGGTTATCCCGACGGCCATGACCTAAGTCAATGTCCGGTTGCCCGGCCGGCCCCCGGCCCGTCGCGAGGCCGGGTCCCCGGTGCTCCTCTCACACGGCGCTGAAACCGTGGCGGGAGAGCGGCAGAGAGCGGATACGCTTTCCGGTTGCCGCGAAGAGCGCGTTGGCGAGCGCGGGAGCGGCGGGCGGCGTGCCGGGCTCGCCGACGCCGCCCAGCGCGGCCCCGCTCTCGACAATGCGCACCTCGACCTCGGGCATTTGGGCCAGATCGAGCATGGGATAGCTGTCGAAATTGCCCTCCTGGACGCGGCCCGCGGCGATCGTGATCCGGCCGAACAGCGCCGCGGTCAGGCCGTAGACGATGCCGCTTTCCATCTGCGCGACCACGGTGTCCGGGTTGATCGTCCGTCCGCAGTCGATCGCGCAGGTCATCCTGTGCAGCTTGATTTCCCGGCCCTTCGCGACGGAGATCTCCGCCACCTCGGCGGCGATCGAGCCGAAGGATTCGTGCAGCGCGATGCCGCGGAACCGCCCCTCGGGCGCCGCCCGTCCCCAGCCGGCGGCCTGGGCCGCGGTTTCCAGTACCTTGCGGTGCCGCGGGTGATCGCCCAGCAGGCCGAGGCGATAAGCGAGCGGGTCACGGTCGGCGGCATGGGCCAGCTCGTCGAGGAAGCTCTCGACGAAAAAGGCGTTCTGGCTGTTGCCCACCGAGCGCCAGAAACCCACGGGCACGCCGAAGTGCCGCATGGCGTACTCGACTCGCTGGTTCGCAAAGGCATAGGGGCTGTCCGCCGCTCCCTCCACCGAGGAGGGGTCGATGCCGTCCTTCACATAGTCGGGCAGCGCGCGACTCATGATCGACGGCGCGGCCAGACGGACGTGCCAGGCGACCGGCTCGCCGGTCGCATTCAGCCCGGCCCGCAGGCGCGCCATGGCGGCCGGCCGGTAGAAGTCTTGGCGCATGTCCTCCTCGCGCGACCAGACGAGTTTGACCGGCGCCCCCACGGCCTTGGAGACGAGCACCGCCTGCACGACGAAGTCGGTCTCGAAACGGCGCCCGAACCCGCCGCCGAGGAAGGTGGTATGGACGTTGA
>JAOUCL010000198.1 GCA_029859805.1 Rhodospirillales bacterium
CCAGTAGTGCTTGTCGCTGTCGAGCACCGGCACGAGGACGTAGAGGTGCGCGAGCAGGTTCGCCAGGCTCTGCGACGTCTCGAGTTCGACGGTGAAATAGCGGCTCTCGCCCCAGTCCGGAAAGGCCTCGTCGAGCGGATGTCCCTCGGCGGCGACCTGATAGCCAAGGGGTTCGAACAGGCTGCGCAAAACCGCCTCGCCGCCGCGGCAGGGCACGGGAGTCAGGCGCACCGCCAGCGGCAGTTCCCGAAGCGCCAACTCGGGACGATCCTTGCTACGCCCGCCCAAGGCGCTGCCGAAGACGCGGGAGATCGCCACGCTGAGGAACGACGAAGCGGCATACGGCCGGTCGTTGACGTACTGGCTCAAGAGGCCGTCGCCGGACTGGCCGCGGCCCTGGCCGCGCACCAGCGCGACCGGGTCCACGTCGAGCAACAGGGCGGCCGTGCAGCGCGCGTCCGAGGCTTCCGGATAGAATACATGGGCCTTGCCGAACGATAGCTTGAACTCGTGCACCCGCTCGGGATTCTTGTGCAGGAGGAATCCCAGGTCCGTGGCCGGCCGGTGGGTCGTGGTGATGGTCAAAAACACGGTGAGTTTCCTCTCGAGAGTGTCAGTGTGCGTCGCCCTGGCCGCGCGGGCTGTACCCTATGACCGTTCGGCGAGGTTCATCAAGGGCCGGTGCCCCGTCGGTGCTTCCATCGATCTTGGCGAATTTCTCGATTTGGCGGTGGTCCTCGGTTCGACGCCGTGGCCTTGCCGGATCAGGTCGGGAAATTTGTTCCTGACTTCAATAGAGGCACGTCCGATGAGAACCCCGGATCGTCGGCATTGCCCCTTACTAGACCCCAATGCGCCACATTTTCCCTAAGCGGGGAACCCAGGCGCGCGGTGGGGGAGGGTCGCCGTTGGCCGAGGCCCTCCGGTCGCTCGGTTAATCGAAAATTAAAAGGGTCTCTCGTATTCGTAATGAAGACAGGCCGGGGGTCCATTTGGCAGATAACGACGTTGGACTGGTCAATTTATCCTGCTGACATAGTACGAGCCCAAGGCGCCGCCCCATCAGCGCCATTTGGGACGCCGTGCACCGGTTGGAACCGCCCAGCGCCGTCCCAGTAGTCTCGGAACAAGCCCGGATATGCTGTTCAACTCCTATATTTTTATTTGCTTGTTCTTGCCGGTAACGGTTGCCGGGTTCTATCTGCTCGGCGGAGGCGGGCATCGCCGGGCGATGGTCTGTTGGCTGGTCGCGGCGTCGCTGTTCTTTTACGGCTGGTGGAACCCGGTCTACGTCCCGCTTCTCCTCGGCTCGGTGCTGTTCAACTATGGAGTCGGCCTCCTCCTGGGGAACGCCCCAACCGCGGGCCCGCGGCGCCTCCTCCTGGCCGTCGGGGTAGCGGGCAATCTCGGCCTGCTGGGCTATTTCAAGTACGCGAACTTCTTCGTGGACAACGTGGCCCAGTTCGCGGACATCGGGTGGAGCCCGGGCGAGATCATCCTGCCGCTCGCCATCTCGTTTTTCACATTCCAACAGATCGCCTATCTGGTCGACGCCAGCCGCGGTCAAGCGCGCGAGTACGACTTTCTGAACTACTGCCTCTTCGTGACGTTCTTTCCACAATTGATCGCGGGACCGATCGTTCATCACAAAGAGATGATGCCGCAGTTTGGGACGGGGGTGATGGGACGCCTCTCCGCCGAGAACCTGGCTATCGGCCTAACGATCTTTGCGATCGGCCTGTTCAAGAAGGTGATGCTGGCCGATACCCTAGCGCTCTATGCCACGCCTGTCTTCGACATTGCCGACGCCGGCAAGCAAGTCGGCTTTCTGGCCGCATGGCAAGGAGTGCTGGCCTATACGGGGCAGATTTATTTCGATTTCTCGGGATACTCCGACATGGCCATCGGCCTCGGGCGTATGTTCGGCATCCGGCTGCCGCTCAATTTCAATTCGCCGTACAAGTCCACAAGCATCATCGAATTCTGGCGCCGTTGGCATATGACCCTGTCGCGCTTTCTGCGCGACTATCTCTACATTCCGCTCGGCGGCGGGCGGAGCGGCCCGCCGCGGCGCTACGTGAACCTCATGATCGTGATGCTGCTCGGCGGCCTATGGCACGGCGCCGGCTGGACCTTCGTCATCTGGGGCGGACTCCACGGGTCTTATCTTCTGGTCAATCACCTGTGGCGCAGCATGCATCGGCGCATGTCGGGATCCCCGGCGGCGCCCGACGCCGTCGCGACCGCCCTGAGCCGCTGGTTTACGCTCCTGGCCATCATGGTCGCTTGGGTCTTCTTTCGAGCAACAAACCTGGAGGGCGCATCGATCATGTTGGCGGGCATGGCCGGGATGAACGGCATCGAGTTGCCCGGCCACGTCGTCGACCTGCTCGGCGCCCCGGCCATCGAGCAGATGTTGCGCCCCGATCTGGCGGAGCTTGTCTCGGCGGAGGGCTTTGCCTTGAGCCTCGGCCTGCTTCTCTTCGCGCTGGCGGCCCCGAATACGCAGCAGTTCATGCGCCGGTACCGCCCGGCATTCGAGCTGAGTCGGCACGCTGATTCGCAACCGTTCTCGGGTATGGCATGGCGGCCCAGCCGAACCTATGCCACCTTCGTGGCCCTGATCGCCCTAACCTCGCTGTTGAACCTGTCGCGAATTTCCGAGTTCCTCTACTTCCAGTTCTAGACACTTGCCATGACCGCACAGAGCTACCTCCGCTGGTTTTTCGGTCTCCTGTTGTCGGGGGTGCTGCTTCTCGGCGCGGTCAATGCGGTGGTGGATCCCTATGGCATTTTTGGTTTGGTTCGCCTGCCCGGGTTCAATCTCGAGAAGGCAAGGCGCTTGGCCCACGGCGGGCGGATCGCAAAGTCGGTAGACCTCCGCCGCGGCGAATACGACACCCTGATTCTCGGGTCGTCGCGCGCCCAGTCGGGGATAGACCCCATGTCACCTCTGTTGACTGGCCCCCTAACATACAACGCGGGTCTCGCCGGGCCGAGCATGCGCGAAATGTACCAAGCCGGACGCTACGCGCTTGCGCATCAGGAGCTCAAACAGGTCATTTTTGGGGTGGATTTCGTTTCCTTCTCCTCGCGGCTGCGTCCATCAGGCGATTTCGACAATTCCGGATTCGCCGGGCATTCATTGAGTTACATCTATCTGCGGGAGCTCGTGTCCGCCCGCTCCTTGGCGGATTCTGCCTACACCGTGCTGATGAATTCGCTAGGGAAGAGAGCGTCGAGTCGACTGAACGGCTATCTCGATGGCAGTGTGAAGCATGGGAGGAAAGATCCCCGGTACCTGTTCACGCGAGTTCTGGAGAACGGCTACTTCATTCGACCGAGCTCCTATGCGGGCTTCGATTACAGCCTCGGCCACGTGGCCATGTTTCGGGATCTCGTCGAGAGTTTCGCGCGCGAGGGGATCGCCGTGCATGTTTTTTTCTCACCGATGCACGCCCGTCAACTCGAGGCCATAAGGGTCGCGGGACTTTTCCCTGTTTTCGAACGGTGGAAGCGCGACGTGGTGGCCGCGGTGGAACAGGTCAACCACGGCATGGTCGAAGGTCAGAGGCCGGTGCCTCTCTGGGACTTTAGCGGTTACAACAGCATCACCACCGAGGCGGTGCCCCTGGCCGGAGCGGGAAAGAGAATGAAATGGTATTGGGAGTCTTCGCACTACAAGAAAGAGGTCGGCGAACTGGTTCTGCAGCGGATGCTTCGTCCGGATGCTGCGGTAATCTCGGTCCCGTCTGACTTTGGCGTGTGGCTCAACTCCGAAAACCTGGAGGCTCACTTGGAGGCGTCCCGATGGGCCGCACGACGCTACAGAGCCAGCAACGTCTTCGAAGTGACCGACATCGAGGAGCTGTTTCGAAAGACCGAACCGATCCGCCGTCAGCTCAACTGAACACGCCTAAACCGCGCTCCCGGCCGCAGGGCTCTCCGCGCGATGATGGCAACGCAGGCAATCGAACAGAGTCCCTAACCCTTCCTTAACCACGAAAGGCCACTATGCCGCTATTCCGTCAACAGAAACGAGATGCCGGCAAGGCGGACCTGCGATGAGGTATGGGCTCCCTGTCGAGATACGAGCGCCGCGGGAGAGCGGTACCCGCTTTGTGTGGAGATTCTGCCCAGGGAGGCACTCGCTTGACGCTTCTGTCGGAGTTGGCTCAAGGCGGTGGGCTGTGGGATGCAAGCCAACGTTTGGTGCGGCGGCTCGGGGGCACGGCGTGATCATGGCCAAGATCAAGAAGTACATGGTCGACATGATAAAGGACCTGATTCTGCTCTTCCCGATCATCCTGTTCCGCAACCTGTATGAGAGGTCCTGCGCCACCGAGCAAATGATGCAGAAAAACCTCAGGCTCACGTACAAAAAAAGAAAAGATTCTGGTGAGCCGGTATTGGAATTTTCAGAAGTCGGGTTCCGGTGTTATTCTCAAAATGATGAAGACGGCATCATTTTGTACATATTCTCGCTGATCGGAGAGACCAACAAGAGGTGCGTCGAGGTCTGCGCCGGCGACGGTTTCCAGTGCAATTCCGCCAATCTTCTTCTGAACCATGGCTGGGTGGGGCTGTTGATCGACGGTGATCCGGGAAACGTCAAGCGAGGCCGGAAGTTCTTCAGTTGGGACCTGCGGACACGTCGTTGGCAACCGACCTTCGTCCATGCCTGGATCACCCGCGACAACATAAACGACATCATCGAGGAAAACGGATTCGCCGGCCCGATCGATCTACTGTCGTTCGACATCGACGGCAACGATTATTGGATCTGGGAGGCCATGACCGCAGTCGACCCTCGGGTCGTTGTGTTGGAGTGCAACGACATCCTGGGTCCGGACAGATCCTTGACGATCCCCTATTCGGATGACTTCGTCGCCGAGCTTACGGAATACGGTTCTGAGTACGCGGGCGCGTCGCTTCCGGCCTTCGTAAAGCTCGGCAGAAAGAAGGGTTACCGGCTGGTCGGATCGGAGAAGTTCGGATTCAACGCGGTGTTCATGAGAAACGACGTCGGCACGGACCTGTTTCCCGAGGTCGGCGCGCGCGCTTGTCTTGCGCACCCGCGCAGCCGATATCTGCAGGACAGCCGAGGAGATCGGATAGCGCGGCTGACATGGGAGGACGTGTGACCTCCCCGTATCATCTGTCCAGCTTCGGCCGAGCCAAGTCTCCGAACCGGCTCGGCCTCGCGGACCCATCCTGATTGCAGGCCGGAAAACTTACCTAATGTTTACTTAAACCTTATAGCGTGCCGCGGCGTTCTTTCTGGAAAAGGCCACGGCGGTGAACATCTGGCTACCCTATCTGGAAACCGGAAGCGGGACTGATGTTTACACTAGGACACTTGCCGACGCCTTGAAGGCCTGCGGTCACAATGCAGTGCACGCGCCATTCAGTCGCCGTTGGCAGTACTTCCCTTGGCCGTTGCGCTTTTCCTCTGCCCCAGCCGGCACCGAGGTCATACTCGCCAACACTTGGAACGGCTTCGCGTTTCGGCGCGAGGGTTGCAAGCTCGTCGTCGTGGAGCATCACTGCGTGCTCACACCGGCCTATTCGCCCTACCGCAACACATTTCAGGCCTTGTTTCACGAGTGGCTCGTGCGGGGTTTCGAAAAGGCCAGCCTGAAAGCCGCGGACGCGATCGTCGCGGTCAGCACCTATACCGCCCGAAGCCTACGCAGCGCGCTGGGCGGCCCATGGCCCGAGATCATCTTCAATGGTATCGATACTGACTTCTTCTGTCCCCACGCGCCAAGCGACCCTGCCACGCAGGGCGACCGGGATGGCGGTCTACGGCCGTTCGGGCTGCTCTTCGTCGGCAACCTGAGTCGGCGCAAGGGCGCGGACCTCCTGCCGGATATCATGGCCAAGCTGGGACCTGGCTTCGAGCTGCGCTACACACTGGGCATGCGCGGCGGTGATCCCTTCTCCCGCCTGCCCGGCATGACGCCGTTGGGTCGGCTAAGCCGCACAGAGTTGAGGAACGCCTATCGGCAAGCAGACGCCCTGCTCTTCCCGACCCGATTCGAAGGGTTCGGCTATGCCGCGGCAGAAGCCATGGCTTGCGGCACCCCCGTGATCGCTTCCGCCTGTTCGTCCCTGCCGGAGCTCGTCGAAGACCGGGTTACGGGTAAGCTCTGTCCGGTGGACGATACCGATGCCTTCGTCGCGGCCATACGTGCCTTGGCCGCCGACCGCGACGAGCTGCACGCGATGGGCGAAAGAGCGCGATCCGCGGCGGTCGATAAATTCGCTTTGGATCGTTGGGCAAAAGAGTATCTCGCTGTGTTTACGGCCGCGTCCGAGGCGGCCAAGCGTTTTCCTACGCGAGAAACGACATGAAGCCGAATCGCAAGATAGACTTTCTGATCGTAGGGGCACGAAAGGCCGGAACCTCGTCGCTGTACGAGTATCTGCGCCAGCACGACGACATTTTTCTACCGAACGGCAAGGATTTCTTCGCCTTCAACGACGATCCGGTCTACGGCGTCTCAGGGTCGAAGCTGGAGCCGTATTACAAGAGCTATTCAGGCCAGTCGCTGGTCGGGGGGTCGAATGTGCAAATCATGCCTTTTCCCGGGGCCGTGGAGAATCTCCACGAATACAACCCCGAGGCCAAGCTGATCATTACGCTGCGGAACCCGGTCGACCGGGCCTACTCGGATTACTGGATGTCGCGGCGGATGGGACGCGAGAGATCCAAGACCTTCGAGGCGGCATTGGCCCTGGAAACGTCGCGTGCGGAGCGGGGCAGCTTCTATGACCGGGCGGAATTCACCTACCTCATGCACGGATATTACTACGATCAAATAAAGCATATATATCAATTCTTTAAGCCGGAAGATGTGTGCATCGGCCTGTTTGATGACCTGAAAGGTGACCCGGAACAATTCACCCGTGGAATCTTGGATTTCCTAGGCGCGGACGTCAGCGAGCTGCGGATCGATTTCTCGAAGAAGATAAACGAAGCCAGAGTGCCGAGGTCTGTGGCGTTGCAGCGGGTGATCAGAAGCCAGAACGAATTCAAAAGACTCTATCGGAGGATCGTACCTTCGCGCCTACAGGTTCTGGCCAACCAGGCCCTGTTCTCAAAGCTGGAGGAAAGAAACCTGAGGCCTGCGAAATACCAACCGATGGCGCCGGAGACGCGGAGCCGGCTGGTGAAGCATTTCCAGCCACACAACGAAAAGCTGTCGGAGCTGATCGCCAGGGACCTGAGTCATTGGCGATAATCTCTCCGCAGCGTGCCCTGCTTGCCAATGCTTAAGCAGCTGACCAGGCTCGGTTCGGTACTCCAAGGCGCGCCCTTGGCTCGAAACTTCGGCGCCCTGACGCTCAGCCAGGGGCTCGGCCGCGTCGTTCGATTTCTCTATCTCATTATCGTTGCGCGTATCCTTGGTCCCGCAGATGTCGGGGTGTTCGTATATGGCGTGGCCCTCTATCTCGGACTGTCGGGCTTGGCCGGTTTCGGGCAGGGAGTTCTGCTTTCGACCCGCCTGGGAAAAAGCCGGCGCGAGGCCTCGAGGATGGTTTCACATAGCCTTGCGGTTGTCTTGGTGATGGCATCTTTCGCCATGGGGTTGGGCCTCGGATCGGTCTGGGCCGGCGAGCACGAAATGAAGGTGGTCCAGGCCCTCGGTCTGCTGGTTCTGACCCTTGTGCCGCGCAGCATCGTGGTGTGGGTCCGGCACTGCTATGTCGCCCTGGAAGACGCGGGCTGGATTCCGCGCTACGAGCTCGTCTTTCGCGGCGGAGAGGCCTTGGCCGGAACCGCGGTGCTGTTCCTTTGGGGGGACCTTCGGGTGGTTTGCGCCATCCATCTCTCCGCCTGGCTGATCGAAGCCGTGGTTGCCCTGCGCAAGCTGACCGGCGTAGGCGGATTTTCGCTGGTTCCCGGGCGCAATCTCAGACTGTTGAAGCACATCTTCCGGGTCTCGCTGTATTTCATGCTGAGCCTCTGGCTGGTGAACCTGTCCGCCCAGGTCGGAATCCTGGGGCTCGGTCTCCTGCGGGAAGAGGCTGCGACTGTCGGGTACTTCGGCACGGCCATGCAGTTCGTGACGACCTTCTTGCTGTTGCCGTTCGCCTTCGGACAGGCATTTCTGCCGAGCCTGAGCCGAGGATATCACCGCGGCGGTCCGGCCCCGGCGGTCCTGACCTTCGTGATCAAGGGTCTGCTCGTGGCAGGTGGTTTCATCGCCTTACTCGCCCATTCCTACGGCGCCTGGATCGTCACCTGGCTGTTAGGTGACCGGTTTGCTGCCGCCGGCGAGGTCTTCGCGTCGCTATCTTGGGCGATCGGCCCCTATGCCGTGACGCTGCTGGCCGTGCAGGCCCTGAACGGCATCGGCGGCCGCAACCTGGCAACGGTTCTGGCTTTGGCGATCGTTGCCGTCCAGGTGACGCTGTTGATCGCCCTGCTGCCCCTCGGCGCCCTGGTGGCCGCAACGGCCGCCTTAGTGGCCGCCGCCGTTCTCGGCTGTCTGCTGGGGATCCTGTTCATTCACAGGCGGCTCGGCATCCGTGGTCACGGATGGTGGCTGCATCCGCTCATCGCGATCGCCGGGACCGGCGCGGCGATATCGCTCGGTATGCCGCCAGAGCCGTGGACCGCGCCGGCGGCTGCCGCTCTGCTCGGGTTGCTAATCTGGCGGCTTGGCGTATTTCGGGGCGCTGATCTGGACTTGATCCGAGACCGACTTCAGGCGGCGGCGGGCTAATCCGGCGGGGTCTGCCGGCGCAAGACCATCTCTCGGAACAGGTCTCCGAAGGCCTTGGCCGTGACGCTCCGGGTGAAGTTGCGACGCACGAGGTCCGCGCCGGCATCGCAAAGGCGCCTTGTCAAGTCGGGCTCCAGAACGAGCCGTCTAACCGCCGTCCCGATTTCCTCGGGAGAGGCCTCATTCACCAGCAACCCCGTCTCTTCGTGGCGAACTGCGTCGACGATGCCGCCAATGCGGGTTGCGATCACTGGGATACCCGC
>JAOUCL010000480.1 GCA_029859805.1 Rhodospirillales bacterium
CGGCCACGGCCGAGCCTGAGATCTCCGCAAAGAACAGGGAAACGCCGACGTTGACCATGGAGAGGCCGCCGCGAATGAATCCGATGAGAGCGGTCACGAAGGCGATCAGGCGGCGTGAAATCGAGGACGTGTTCATCAGTGCGCCCGCCAGGATGAACAGCGGGATCGCAATGAGTGGGAAGTTGGTCGCCCCGTCGAACAACGTGAGGGCCGCGTTGTAGAGGGCGATCGTGCCACGGTCGGCGACCATCCCGAGCAGCGCGACGACCCCTATGGCGACGCCGATGGGCACATTGATCAAGATCAGCGCGAAGAGCCCCGCGATGACGAGGGCGGCCGTCATGCCCCGTCCTCGGGTCGGCGCCCGGCCGGCGTCTCGCGCGCGTGTCGAATCGCCTCGTCGATGGCCGCGCCTTCGGGATCGACCCCGGCCCGCATCCGGCGCCAGGCGTCGGGGGCGCTCAAGAGTTGCGCCAGAACGAACAGTGCGCAGCCGACCGGAATAACGGACTGCGTGACCTGGAGCCCGAGCCACGGGACACTGACCAGGGATTCTCCCGCCATCACCCCGAGCACCACCCAGCCGGCCCAGGCCATGACGACGAGGAACCCGATCACGATGCTTTCGCCGAGCACGAAGAACACAGGCCTGAGACGGGGTCCACATTTCAGAACAACGCCCGGAAAGCCGAGATGTGCTCGTTTGAGTGCCGCGTAGGCCGCCCCGAAATAAGTGAGCCAAGCGAGCTGGACCGAGGCGACCTCGTCGTACCACACCGGCGACGAGCCCGAATACCGCATGACGACGGCAAGCACCACGACGACCGCCAGGCCCAGAAGAAGAGCGATGCTGATGGCCTCGAGCAGACGCTCGAGGAGGCGGCGGAGAAGGGCCGTCATGCGCACACTCCCAGCGGGCGACACCTTGCAGGCCAAATCCCCGCTGCCCCTTGGACCCTTGGGTCGGGCAGCGGGGACAGTGGCTGTCGGCTTACTTGGCCAGCTTCAAGGCCGCGTCGATAAGGTCCTGACCGCCGGGAACCTCGGCGGCGAAGGCCTCGTAGACCGGCCTGGAGGCTGTGACGAAGGCGGCGCGGTCGGCATTGTTGACCTTCATGCCCGCAGCCTCGAGTTTCGTGCGCAGGTCGCGATCCCCCTCTGCGCCCTTCTGGTACATCCAGGGTTGGACGTCCTTGGCCGTCTGCTCGAGGATTGCGCGGACGTCGCCGGGAAGCTCGTTCCAGGGCTTCAACCCGACCGTCGGATAGGCGGGCGAGTAGACGTGGCCGGTCATCGACAGGTACTTCTGCACTTCCTGAAACTTGGCGGCGTAGATGTTGGTGAGTGGGTTCTCCTGGCCGTCGATCACCTTGGTCTGCAGGGCCACGAAGACCTCCGAGAAGGCCATCGGCGTCGGGTTGCCGCCCCACTCCTTGAACATCCGCACGCGCCACTTGCCCTTCGGCGTGCGCAGCTTGATGCCGTCGAGGTCGGCGGGCGTATCGATCGGCCGCACGTTGTTGGTGATTTGGCGAATCCCATTCTCCCAGAGGGCCAGCACCTTGTAGCCCTTCGCCTCGGCCGCGGGCGCGATCATCTGCCAGAAGATCTTCTCGTCGATCTGCTTCACGTGCTCGCGGTCCTTGACGATGAAGGGCATGTCGAACAGGCCGAACTCGTCGGCGATGGACGACATGATCGAGGACGGTAACGCGATGTGGACGCTGCCCAGTTTCAGCTTCTGCAGGAGGTCTTTGTCCTTGCCGAGCTGCGAGGCACCGAAAAATTTAACCACGGCCTTGCCCGTCAGGCGATCGTTGGCAAGCCGGGTGAACTCGGTGGCGGTTTCGTATTGCAGCGACCCTGGCTTGGCGCTGATGGCAAAGATGACCTCGGTCTGGGCCGAAGCTGTGGCCGCCGCCGCGACCACGATCGCTAGACCGGTGAAAACCGCGATGAAACCCTTGTAAAAGCCCTTATGCATAATTCCCTCCCTCGGCAAGAGACGATCCGGCCCTAGCCCGAAGCTCGATTCCGCTCTCGCGCAACCGATTGGCAGCTCACCGCCCTGCTGTGCGCGGCGCGTCTCCTTAGTGTTGATGAGGCGGCAAGTACAGGCCGACCCCTCCCATGATCCCGACCCTGTGGACGGCGCTAGGCCCTGATGCTATCGCGCCTTCACCGTTCCAAGAGGCGGCCGAGACGATTGCATACTGTATGCCAAAGGTCAAGATCGCTGTGCGGGCGCGCGGACGCCCTCCGGGGGTGGCGCCCGCAGCCGCTGATCGCCTGCTATAGGCCAAGAAAAATAAGAAAAACAAGAAACCAAGGCACGAGGATCACAAGCGGCTGGGCGGTCCATCGCACACAAGCTGGACGCCCGCAAATACAAATGGCATACCATTTCGTATTGTCGGTGAAGCACCGACGTGATATAGCGGCCTGCCCGAGCGGCGAGGGAGAGATCGGCTTGGACAAGACCCGCGAGTACCAGCGTACCACGTCTCCTGAACGCGCGAGCGACGGGTCGCGCGACGCCGGGCCAAAGCAGGCGGCCACGGTGGTGGCGCTGCCGCTGACGCAGCAGGTGGCAAGCCGCATCCGTGACATGATCGTCCAGGACGAGCTTGTCCCGGG
>JAOUCL010000199.1 GCA_029859805.1 Rhodospirillales bacterium
GCAGCGGCGGGGCCAGGTGGAAGCTGATCCGGAACGCGCCCTCGAACTGGGCCTTCAGCTTGTCCATGAACTCGGGCGCCGCGAAAAGGCGCGCGACCTCGTACTCGTCCTTGTAGGCCAGCAGCTTGAAGTAGTTGCGCGCCACGGTCTCGGTCAGGCCGCTTCTGCCCGGCGTGCGCTCGGCCTCTGCCGCTTGGACCCGTTCGACCAGGCCCTGATATCGCCTGGCGTAGGCGGCGTCCTGGTAGTCGGTCAGATGGGCCGCGCGGCGCGCGACGACCTCGTCCAGGCTCTGCGACAGATGGCGGCTCTCCGGCTCGCGCCTGGTCCGCACGACCTCCTCGACCCGGGACAGGTCGACCGCTGCGCGCCGGCCCCAGAGGAAGGCCTGCCGGTTGGCCTCGACCGCGACGCCGTTCAGCTCGATCGCCTGGTCGAGCGCAGCGCCGCCCACCGGCACCAGGCCCTTCTGCCAGGCATAGCCCAGCATGAAGAGGTTTGTGGCGATGGAATCGCCCATTAGCGCCGTGGCGATGCGCGAGGCGTCGAGGAAATCGGCCTGGCCCGGCCCGGCCGCCTCGGCGATCACCTCCTGCAGGCGCCGGCCCGGGAAGCTGAAGTCCGGGTTCAGGGCGAAGTCGCCGGTCACGGTCTCGTGGCTGTTGATCACCGCGCGGGTCTCGCGGGCCGTGATCTTGGATACGGCCTCGAAACCGGCCGCCACCACCAGGTCGCAGCCGAGCACCAGTCTGGCGCCGCCGGCCGAGATGCGCACGGCGTAGATGTCCTCCGGCTTCTCCGCGACGCGCACGTGGCTGACCACCGCGCCGCCCTTCTGGGCCAGGCCCGCCATGTCGAGCACCGCGCAGCCCCTGCCCTCGATGTGCGCGGCCATGCCGATCAACGCGCCGATGGTCACCACGCCGGTCCCGCCGACCCCGGTCACCACGATGTTGTAAGGCGCGTCGAGGCCCGGCAGCGCGGGCTCGGGCAGCGCCGGCCAGCCCTCATCCTCGGCCGGCGAGGCGCGGTGCTTGCGCGGCTTGCCGCCGTGCACCGTGACGAAGCTCGGGCAGAAGCCGTTGATGCAGGAGAAGTCCTTGTTGCAGGACGACTGGTCGATCGCCCGCTTGCGCCCGTACTCGGTCTCCAGCGGAATCACCGAGACGCAGTTCGACGCCGCCGAGCAGTCGCCGCAGCCCTCGCAGACCATGTCGTTGATGAAGGCGCGCCGCGGCGGGTCGGGGTAGAGCCCGCGCTTGCGCCGGCGGCGCTTCTCGGCGGCGCAGGTCTGGTCGTAGACGATCGCGGTCACGCCGGGGATTTCGCGCAGCTCGCGCTGGACGCGGTCGAGCTCGTCGCGGTGGTGCACGCTGACGCCCGGCGCCCACTCGGTGCCGATCGGGTACTTCTCCGGCTCGTCGGTCACCGCGACGATCCGGCGCACGCCCTCGCCGTAGAGCTGGCGGGTGATGCCGGGCGGGTCGAGCGGCCCGTCCATCGGCTGGCCGCCGGTCATCGCCACGGCGTCGTTGTAGAGCACCTTGAAGGTGATGTTGACGCCGGCCGCCACGCAGGCGCGCACCGCCAGGATGCCGGAGTGGTAGTAGGTGCCGTCGCCCAGGTTGGCGAAGACGTGCTTGGTCTTGGAGAACGGCGCCTGGCCGACCCAGGGCACGCCCTCGCCGCCCATCTGGGTAAACGTCATGGTCTCGCGGTCCATCCACTGGACCATGTAGTGGCAGCCGATGCCAGCCAGCGCCCGGCTGCCCTCGGGCACCCGGGTCGACGAGTTGTGCGGGCAGCCGGAGCAGAAGTAGGGGATGCGCTGCAGCGGCGCCTTCTCGCCCGACAGGGCGTGCTCCTTCTCGGCCAGGAACCTGAGGCGGCGCTCGATCTCCTCGCTGGTGTGGAAGCGGGCGATGCGCTGGGCGATCACCCGGGCGATGCGCGCCGGGGTCAGCTCGTTGGTCGAGGGCAGCACCCATTCGCCGTGCTCGTCGTACTTGCCGACCACCCGGGGGCGCACGTCGGCGCGCCAGTTGTAGAGCTGCTCCTTGAGCTGGTTCTCAATGACCGCGCGTTTCTCCTCGACGACCAGGATCTCCTCCAGGCCCTCGGCGAACTGCCGCATGCCCTCGCGCTCGAGCGGCCAGGCCATGGCGACCTTGTAGACCGAGAGCCCGAGCTCGGCGGCCAGCGCCTCGTCGATGCCGAGGTCGGCGAGCGCCTGGCGGACGTCCAGGTAGGACTTGCCGGCGGTGACGATGCCGAAGCGCCGCTTCGGGCCGTCGATCACCGCCTTGTCGAGCCGGTTGGCCCGGGCGAAGGCGATCGCCGCGTAGATCTTGTGGCGGTGCAGGCGCTCCTCCTGCTCGAGCGGCGAGTCCGGCCAGCGGATGTTGTAGCCCTCCGCGGGCATATCGAAGTCCTCGGGCAGGACAATCTCGATGCGGTGCGGGTCGACGGCGACCGAGGCCGAGCTGTCGACCGTCTCGCCGATGGTCTTGAAGCCGATCCAGCAGCCGGAATAGCGGCTCATCGCCCAGCCGTAGAGCCCGAGATCGAGGAACTCCTGCACCCCGGCCGGGTTGAGCACCGGGATCGCGGCGTCCATGAAGGTGTACTCGCACTGGTGGGACAGGGTCGAGGACTTGGCCGTGTGGTCGTCGCCGGCCAGCAGCAGCACGCCGCCGTGCCTGGCGCTGCCCGCCGAGTTGCCGTGCTTGAAGACGTCGCCCGAGCGGTCGACGCCCGGCCCCTTGCCGTACCACAGGGCATAGACCCCGTCGTAGTTGCTGTCACCGAAGAGATCGCCCTGCTGGCTGCCCCAGATGGCGGTCGCCGCAAGGTCCTCGTTGACGCCCGGCTGGAAGTGGATGTGGTTCTTCTGCAGGAATTGGCGCGCGGCCCAGAGCTGCTGGTCGAGCCCGCCCAGCGGCGAGCCCCGGTAGCCCGAGATGAAGCAGCCGGTGTGGAGACCGGCGGCCTCGTCGCGCCGGCGCTGCATCATCGGCAGGCGCACCAGCGCCTGGGTCCCGGTCAGGTAGACCCGGCCGGATTCGAGCGCGTACTTGTCATCGAGAGAGACGGCTGCGAGTGCCATGTCCTTCGGTCCTGGATAATGAACCCCCTACCTTTCGAGTAAGGTAATGGATGCTGACCTAACCAGCAATGGCCGCGGCGTCGCGGGGCCGCGAATAGCAAGGATCGAATGGCGGTCGTGGTCCGGCCCGGTGCGATATTGCCGGCCAAGCGTACGCAGGGCAATTTCCTGCCCGCGACTCGGGCGCTCCAGCCCGAGTCGGCTGCAGGCACTAATAGCGCAGCGGGATGACGATCGACTTGGCGCCGGCTTCGACCTCGACCGCCGCCGCCTTGAAGGAGGGCGCGCCCAGGAGGCCGATCCAGGCGCCGTTGGAGAACCCGAGACCCTCCTTGGGCCAGCCGATCCAGGTCAGGTCCATCTCGCCGTTGGCGTTCTCGTCGTGATAGGTGGCGAGCGCGTAGCGCCCCGCCGCCAGCTCCGCGAAGGTAAAGCTGACGGCGCCGTTTCCCGCCGGCGCCTGCAGCCTCGCCAGTGCCGCCTTGGACTTCGTGAAGCCCTTGGCATCCTTCCACAGCGCGACCCACACGAGGCCCCGGTCGCTGCGCAGGTTCTCGACCACCACGGTCAGCTTGCCGTCCGCCGAGGGCTCCGCGGCCATGGCGGCCGGCCCCATGGCGGCGGCCAGGAGGCCGGCGAGGAGAAAACGGAGGGTTCGGCGCTGCGGCACGTTCGGGGCTCCTTCCCCTGCGGTCATGGGACGTCTCCCAGCGAGTCTACAGATTTGCGGTCGCGGGCCAAGTGCGTTTTCGGCTGGGCCGGGACCGGCCCGCTGTCCCTTCGGTCGGGGCCCTTCGGTCGGGGCTTGGGTTCGGCGGCCTTGGCGTGCTAGGCTCGCCGGACCAAGCGGGGGGCCCACCGTTTCTGGGGATGGGAGGCGACGATGTGGGGCTTGGTAAGGGGTTGGCGCACGCACCGCGGCGCGCTCGCGTGCCGTTGCGCGGTGGCTTTCGGGATGATCGCGATCTTCGCGGGGGGTGCCGCGGTCGGTGGAAATCCGGCCACCGCGTCATCGATGAATAACGGCGGGCCCGGGCCCGGCACCCTGCAGTCGGCCGCGGCCGAGGCCGGACCGCGCGTATCTCCCGGCGCATCTGAGCCCCTGGTACCGCTGGGGTCCTGGCCGGAGCGTTTGACGGCCACCGGCCCCGAAGAGGCCGCCGATCTGGGAATGCTGCTGAGCGCCGCCGGCTTCGACGACGCCCTGCTAATGCCCGCCGAGGAGCTCAATCTGTTCGGCGAATATTTCGCGGCCGGCTGGGTCGCGCCCGAGGGCGACTTGGTCGGCCTGCTCTTCGTCGTCGCGGCCGACGAGCCGCGCTCGACCATCGGCGAGTTCGTCGGCGAGCTCGAGCGGGCCTGCCAGGACCGCTTCGACACGACGGTGAACCGGGTCGAGGCCCTGGAGGACCGGATGATCGGCCAGGCGAATGCCACCTGCCACGGCGAGGACCGGTCGCTCTACTACGATATGATCTTCCACTTCGCCGCGACCGGGACCCTCGGCATCGTCCATATCGCCTTCGACACGACGGCGCGCCGGGCGAGCGAGATCAACGCCGGCCTGATCGAGATCTTCCAGAGCTGGTGAGGCTCGCGGGAGCGGGCCGCCGCTGGGGCCGGGGGAATCGCATGCGGGCGCGGTGTGTGTTTCGCGCCCTTCGGGCGCTCCTCATCCTTCGACAGGCTCAGGATGAGGTTCCTTATTTGCAACAAACACCTACTCATGCTGAGCTTGTCGAAGCATAAGGAGCCGCCCTCTTCGCCAGGCTCAGAGGGTGAGGGGCGGCGTCACGAACCATGGCCATCGAAAACCGCTGGATGCGACAGCCCTACCGCTTGGCCGGCCCCGTGCCCCCTCACTTCTTCTCGTAGAGCGCGTCCAGCCGGTCCCGGTAGGCCTCGAGGATCTTGTGGCGGCGCACCTTCAAGGTCGGGGTCATCATCTCGTTCTCGACCGAGAAGACCTCGGTGGCGGTCGTAAAGCGGCGCACCCGCTCGGTGTTCGAGAGCTTCTTGTTGACCCGCTCGACCGCGGCGCCCAGCGTGGCCTTGAAGTCGGGGTCGCCGGCCAGCGCCGCCAAGTCGGCCTCCTTGCCTTGCGCCTTCGCCCAATCGGCCAGGAACTCGTCGTCGGGCACCAGAAGGGCGACCAGGTGCGGGCGCTGGTTGCCGAAGGCCATGGCCTGGCTGATTTCGGCCTCGAGCGTGAGGTAGCCCTCGACGCGGGCCGGCGAGACGTTGTCGCCGCCGGACAGCACGATGATGTCCTTCTTGCGGTCGGTGATCTGGAGATAGTTGTCCTCGTCCAGGTTGCCGATGTCGCCGGTGTGCAGCCAGCCGTCGTAAAGCACCGACTTGGTCGCCTCCTCGTTCTTCCAATAGCCTTTCATGACCAGCTCACCGCGCACCAGGATCTCGCCGTCCTCTGCGATCTTGACCTCGACCCCCTCGAGCGGCGGCCCCACGGTGTGCATCTTCTCCTTGCCGGGCAGGTTTGCCGAGATCACCGGCGCCGCCTCGGTCTGGCCGTAGCCCTGCAGGATCGGCAGGCCGAGGCCGAGGAAGAAGGTGCCGATGTCGGTGTTGAGCGCCGCGCCGCCCGAGACCATGGCCTTGAGGCGTCCGCCGAAGCGCCCGCGCACCTTCTCGCGCACCAGGCGCTCGACCAGGGCGTTCAGGATCCGCTCGCCCGGGGTCAGGCTGCCCGGGGTCTCGTATTCCTTGCGGCCGAGCCGGACCGCCGCCTCGAACAGCTTCTTCTTCAGGCCGCCCTGCTTCTCGACGCCGCGCAGGATACGCTGGTGCATGGATTCGTAGAGCCGCGGCACCGCGGTCATGATCGTCGGCCTGACCTCGCCCAGGTTGACGAGCAGCTTCTCGACGCTCTCGGCGTAGTAGATCTGCGCGCCGATCGAGATCGGGAAGAACTGCCCGGCGCTGTGCTCGTAGGCGTGCGAGAGCGGCAGGAAGCAGAGGAACACGTCGTTGCCCAGGCCGATGTGCTCGAGCACGCCGTGGGCGCCCATGCAGTTGCAGATGATGTTGCCGTGGGTCAGCATGACGCCCTTGGGCGTGCCGCCGGTGCCCGACGTGTAGATGAAGCAGGCCACGTCGTCGCGCTTGGCGCCGGCGACGACCTCGGCCACGTCGTCGGGCAGGGCGCGGCCCCGCGCCAGCGTGTCCGCCCAGAGATGCACGTCGACCGGGCCCTTCTGGTCGATGTCCATGTCCTCGATGGCGATCACCCACTTGCAGTTCGGCGCCTCCAGGGCGGCGGGCAGCAGGCGCTTGCCGAGCGCCTGGGTCGAGACGATGGCCCCGGCCGCCTCGCTGTTGGTCAAAATGTGATTGTGATCGTGCTCGGTATTCGTGGTGTAGGCCGGCACGGTGATGCCGCCGGCGGCCATGATCGCGAGGTCCGCGATCAGCCATTCCGGCCGGTTCTCGGCGACCAGCACGACCCGGTCGCCCTTCTTCAGGCCCAGGTCGCGCAGGCCGCGCGACAGGTCCTTGACCGCCTGGGCGGTCTCGCGCCAGGTGATCGGCTTGTAGGTCCCCTCCTGCTTGGCCCAGAGGAAGGGCCCGTCGCCCAGGGCCTCGGCCTGGTCGAAGAACAGCGCCGTGAGGCTGGTCAGCGCCTTGTAGTCCATGGTGGTTCCCCCTTGTTCCGGCGCCGCGCCCCGGCGCTTTTCTCCGGCGGGGCGGTCCCGGTTATAGCTTGGCGATCATGATAAGGCGGCTTATATGCCTCAGGTCAAGGAGCACGAACATGGCCAAGACCCCCGCCGCCCCCGCCGACGCCCCCGCCGCCACCCCTGCTGCCGCCGAGCCGACCCTCCAAAATCTCCCCGAATGGGATCTTTCGGACCTCTACCCCGGCCCCGCCTCGCCCGAGCTCGCGGCCGACCTGGAGCGCGCGGCCGCCGAGGCCAAGGCCTTCCGCGAGGCCCATCAGGGCAAGCTGGCCGGGCTCGACGGCGACGCGCTCGCCGCCGCCCTCGAGGCCTACGAGCGCGTCCAGGAGGTGCTCGGCCGGGTCATGAGCTACGCCCAGCTGGTCTATTCCGGCGACATGAGCGACCCCGAGGTCGGCCGCTTCTTCCAGACCATGCAGGAGCGCACGACCGAGATCTCGACGGACCTGCTGTTCTTCGGCCTCGAGCTGAACCGGGTCGAGGACGCGGCCCTGGAGGCCAAGCTGGCGGGCTCGCCCGCGCTCGCCCGCTACCGCCCCTGGCTGCGCGACCTGCGCGTCTTCCGCCCGCACCAGCTCAACGACGACCTGGAGCGCCTGCTGCACGAGAAGTACGTGGCCGGGCGGGCCGCCTGGGTGCGCCTCTTCGACGAGACCATGGCGGACCTGCGCTTCCCGCTCGGCGGGGCGTCGCTTACCAGCGCCGAGATCCTGCACAAGCTGACCGACCGCGACGGCGCGGTGCGCAAGGCCGCGGCCAAGTCGCTCGGCAAGGTGTTCGGCGACAACGCGCGGGTCTTCACGCTGATCACCAATACCTTGGCCAAGGACAAGGAGATCGAGGACGGCTGGCGCGGCTTTGACCGGCCGGTCTCTTCGCGCAACCTCGGCAACTTCGTCGAGGACGAAGTGGTCGAGGCCCTGGTCGCCGCGGTGCGCGACGCCTATCCGCGGCTCTCCCACCGCTACTACGCGCTGAAGGCCCGCTGGATGGGGCTCGAGCGGCTGCCTTACTGGGACCGCAATGCGCCCCTGCCCGAGGAGGACAAGCGGGTCATTCCCTGGGACGAGGCCCGCCACACGGTGCTGAAGGCCTACGGCGCCTTCTCGCCCGATCTGGCGGATGTCGGCCGGCGCTTCTTCGAGCAGTCCTGGATCGACGCGCCGGTGCGCCCCGGCAAGGCGCCGGGCGCCTTCGCCCACCCCACGGTGCCGGGCGCGCACCCCTATCTGCTGCTGAACTACCAGGGTCAGACCCGCGACGTCATGACCCTGGCGCACGAGCTCGGCCACGGCGTGCACCAGGTGCTGGCCGGCCCCCAGGGCTATCTCATGGCCGACACGCCGCTGACCCTGGCCGAGACCGCCAGCGTGTTCGGCGAGATGCTGACGTTTCGGTCGCTGCTCAAGGCCGAGACGGACCCAAAGCGCCGCAAGGTCATGCTGGCCGGCAAGGTCGAGGACATGCTGAACACCGTGGTCCGCCAGATCGCCTTCCACGAGTTCGAGCGGCGCCTGCACGACCGGCGCCGCGAGGGCGAGCTGACCGCCGAGGAGATCGGCGCGGTCTGGCTCGAGGTCCAGCGCGAGAGCCTGGGCCCGGCGCTAGAGTTCGACGACGAGTACCGCTTCTACTGGACCTACGTCCCACACTTCGTCCACGTGCCCTTCTACGTCTACGCCTACGCCTTCGGCGACTGCCTGGTCAACTCGCTCTACGCGGTCTACGAGGGCGCCGCTGAGGGCTTCGCGGACAGGTACCTCGAGATGCTCAAGGCCGGCGGCACCCTTTGGCACAAGGAGCTGCTGGCCCCCTTTGGCCTCGACGCCTCCCATCCCGACTTCTGGGCCAAGGGCCTAAACGTCGTCGCCGGCTTCATCGACGAGCTGGAGGCGATGGGGTAGGGGGTGCGGACTGGGGTGGAGCGAAAATGGGGACTGGCTCGCAAGCGCGCCAGTGGTTTCGTGCCTGTCCCCTTTTTCGCGGGCCGGCCGCGGTCTTGGCTGCGGCCCCGGGAAAGAGGGATAGGCACCCTTCGCCCGAGGCCGAAGGGAGTGGACTGCACCCCTGTACTGAGACAGGAAACTAGGGACAGTTGGTGTGTAGTGACATGGTCTGCTGCGCAGCAGCCCGTGTCACCTGGTTGTCTTGCTCGAACTCCATGGGCGATCTG
>JAOUCL010000200.1 GCA_029859805.1 Rhodospirillales bacterium
CCAATATCATCGATAACAGGGTGCCCATCTGCTGAAAGCTCACGTATTCGGTGGGGTCCCATCGATCCACGAGATGAACGACGACGAGGTTCCGGGCTGGAATCACGATCACGTACTGCCCTCTGTGGCCATACGCGCGATAGGCGCGTGTGTGGAGGTCGACACCGGGCAGGAACCCCTCGTCGCGTCCCGCCCACCACAGGTAGCCGTATCCCATCGTCGTCGGTCCGTCCGCATGGCCATAGGTCGTCGGCCAGATGTTGGACAGCTGGGACGTGCTTTTGCGAACCCATGCGGCCGGAACAACCTGCCGGTCCCGCCAGCGCCCCTCCTTCAGATACAACAGGCCGAAGCGGGCAAGGTCCCGCGCGGTGACCTGGACATAGTAGGCCGGGTGACGGGAGCTCTTCTCGAAAAAATAGCCCCCGTCGTCGCGGTCGAAATCCTGCATCTGCAGGGGGGCGGCGATGAACCTGACGAGGGAGGGCACGATTTCCTCTTGCGCGGCCGTCTCGTAGATCGTGCCGAGGACATTGAAGTCCCAATTGTTGTAGTACCAGAATTCGCCGGGCGCATGGCTGCCCCGGCGCGGGCGCCTGTCCTTCATATATGCCGTTTCCCCGGCCGCCGGATGGTAGACCCCGGAGCGGGCCATCAGAAGATCGACGACGCGGGCCTGCCGTTCCTCAGGGGTCAGGCCGGGCGGTTCGTCCTCTATGCCCAGGTCTTCAAGGGTATCCGAAAGGCCGATAGTGCCTTTGCCGACCTGAATGCCGTAAAGCGCGCTCAACAGGCTTTTGCGTATCGACGCGGCGGGATACTCGCGGGCGATGTCACCCCAGGCGTCGATCAAGACACCGTCGTGAACGATCATGACCGCCGCGGTATCGAGCGCTTCGCTGTAGGTTCTTGCTTCGGCGAGCTTCGCGGCAGACCACCCGTGGATCTCGGGATCCGCCGACGTGTTCCAGGCCTTGCCCGGAAAGGTCTCGGCCTTGGCCCGCTCGAGCGGCACGACGCAAAGAAGCAGGATCAGAAGCAGTTTCACGGAATTCGGAGCTCGACCGGTCGGGCCCGCATTATACCAAAGGTCACTGATAATGACGCATTTCATGGGACCGAACCGGGGGCGGGCCTGAAATGCATTATCCGGTGTGGCCGGTGCCCAGTGGACATCAGCCGAGCAGCCGGCCTTCGCCTAACCACGATTTATCCCAAATCCGCAATTATGCAGACCAGATACTCACGCTCGATAACGCGTGCCTGATTGACCCCATTTCGAGTGAGCGCCACAGCACAGCGCCTGCCTGGAAGCTGCATGATGCTTCCGGACGCACAAGGGTGCTCCTTGCCGTCCTTGCGCCGGGTCTTGCAGCGAAGAAACATGCCGCGAACCTGCCGGGCCGCGCCCCCGTCGGGACCTTTACGGCCTGGCGATGATGACGGGAACGCCGCGGCGCTCCCGCTCGGCGCGAGCGACGGCGGCAAGATCGAGCCGGCCGGCGCGATCTCCCGCGGCCTCGTGAACCAAGTCCGGGAGACCCTCGACCGGCTCCGGTTCGAAGCGTCCGGTCGCTTCCAGGTCGTCCAGCTGGGCGCGGCTGGGGTGGACCTCGAGATAAAGCCTGTCGTTGTGCCAGGCGAGCTTTACGACCTGGTCGACGACCGTGACCTTCATGCCCAGCTCGGCAATAGCGAAGAGCGCTTCGATGTCCTCGGGATAGAGCCGGATGCAGCCCCGGCTGACCCGCCGGCCGATGCCCCAGGGCCGGTTGGTGCCGTGGATCACGTACTGGGGCCAGCCCAGGTAAAGCGCGAACTTCCCCAGGGGATTCTCGGGGCAGGCCGGCACGGCTTCGGGCAAATCCGGATCCTCCGCCCTCATCTCTGCGGTCGGACGCCAGACCGGGTCGACCGTCTTCTTGACGATGCGCGTCTCGCCCAGAGGCGTGGTAAAGCCCAGTCGGCCAATGCCGATCGGCCAGCTTCGAACCTCCGTCTTGCCGTCTGCGAAGACGTAAAGGCGGCGTTCGGCCAGGTTGATGACGATACCGCGCTCCGGGGCATCGGGCAGGATCCGGGCCTGCGACAAGAGGATCAGGCTGCCGTCTTCGGGAATCCAGGGATCCACGCCGGGGTTGGCGGCCATCACCTCGAGTATGCCGAGATTGTTGTCGCGGGCGATGTCGAGGAGAGTCTCTCCCTCGGCGACGAAATGAACGCCGATCGTGCCGACCAGCCGGGTTGGTGCGGCGGAGGCGGTTCGCCAAGACGTCGTCGGCAGCAGAGCCGCGACAAGGCACGACACAAGAACGACATGGGGCCTGGCACGGCGAAAGCCGTGGCAAGCCAGGCTCGCGCTCAGGTCACGCTCGCGCAAACTCCCAATTACCCGAAGCAGGAAAAAGCGGGAAATCCGGCCGTCATTTCCTGACGGATTTCCGGAAGATCGCGTCCGCCTTTTCCGAAGCCGCCCGCGCGTCCGCCGCGGCGCGCTGCGCCGAGGCCGCCGAAGCGGCCGAATTTTCTTCCGCGGCCCGCGCACTGTCCTGGGCCTTGCGGATCTCGCCCAGCAGCTCCGTGCGCAGGGACGACAGCTCTTGCTTCGTGGCATAGCCCTGCAGGCTCTCCTCGGTGGCACAGCTCGTCACGGCAAGCAGCATGACGCCGAGGATGAAGTTGGACGGCACCCTTTTGATGAACATCGCGTTCTCCTTCCCGATATCCGTATCGCCACAAGCCTTGGCGCGGCCAAGGGGTCCCCCAAACCGCTCGGAAGCTATCGCGCGGCGGCCGGAGCAAGAATGATGTACATCAAGCAGGGCGGCAGGAGACCGCGCGGTCGAGGGGTAATGGATTAGGGGCGGATCTCCACGGGGGTGCCGTCGGCGACCCGGGCCCAGATCTCGTCCATGTCCGCGTTGGTAACGGCGATGCAGCCGTTGGTCCAGTCGATCATGGGCTCGCCCGGGCCCGTCGGCTCATAGCCTCGGGGACCCGCGTGAATCATGATCCCGCCGCCGGGATTGACTCCGAGCCGGCGGGCCCGTTCCCGGTCGGCGCCGTTGGGGTAGGAAAGCCGCAGGGCGCGATAGAAGTCGCTCCTGGCCTCCCGCCCGACGATCCAGTAGAGGCCTTCGGGCGTCCGCCCGTCGCCGATTTCGGTCTTCTGGCCGACCGGGTGTCTGCCGAGGGCGACCCAGAACCATTTCAAGGTTTCCGCCTTGCGCAATAGGTAGAGCTTTCTCTCGTGCTTGATCACGAGAACCTCGTCGGCCTTGACCAGGGGTTCGGCCCGCGATTGCGCCACGCCCCCGGCAAGCGCGATCAGCATCATGACCGGAAAAGCCCGGACCATTCCGGCAAGCCATGACCTCCGCATCGGGGGAAAATGGGGACTGTCCCTATTTTCCTGGTTCGTTTTCCTCATTCGAATCGCCCGTGGGGCTAGTCCGCGGTCTTTATCAGCTTGCCTCTGGCCGTGCGCTCGGGCTCGTCGTCGCGGGTGCGGGCGAAGGTGAGCTCCATGGCAAAGCCCGTGAGGGTGCGGTCGTAGCTCTGTATGACGTAGGCGCCCTCTTCGTCGATGTTGAGCAGGTAGACGGTCAGCGTCTGGCCCTTGATGCGGGCCCAGGCGTAGGCCTCGCCGGCGAAGGGATCGCCCGTGCGCGCCGCCTTGAACACGCCGGGCTTCCCGCTGGGCACGAAGTCGAGCGTGCTGGACTTGCGCTTGATCTTGGCGGTGCTTTGCTCGCCGCCCGGATAGGTGACCGTGGTCCAGGCCACGCTGAATCCAGGCCCCTTGGGCTCGATCCTGACGTCGAGGTCGCGGGCGGTCATGGCGAAGTGGTCGCCCGGCGAATGCGCCTCGCCGGCGCCCTTCCAGCTGCCGTAGAAGGCGGTGACCGAGAGGTTCCCGGCCCCCAGAGCCGCGCCCATCGGGCCGAGCCACCCCAACAAGACGAACACCACGATGTACTTGCCCACGTTTCCCATGCCAGTCCCCTCGATCTCGGTTCCGAAACACCCCGGCCAAGCCGCCCGACGAAGCCGCCTGACGTTGGCGGCCCGGCCGCGGGGCGCGCGCCAAGCCTGCCACTCCCCGGCGCGTCTTAGCAAGGCCGGTCGTTTGCGACGGCCGCGGCGGCGTGGGTTATCGGCCCGTCGCCTGGATCGCCCCGTCGCGCGAATCGATTCGCAGCTTCAGGGGCTTGCCTTGCCAGTCCGCGTGCAGATGAATGATCGCCCCGGACTTCTCGATCGCGCCGATGTTGGCATAGCCGAGGTCCCGCAGCTGGCTCTCGAGGACGGCGGTCGTGACGTGTCCCGGCAAGGTGACGGAGGTCGGCAGCCCCGAAAGCTCCGTCGCCGCCGCATCGCCGCCGTCCCGCGCCGCGCCGGTGGCTTGCGAGTCGCCGGGAACCGGGGATTCGCTTACGGTCCCGGTGTCGGACTTGGCCCCGGCCCCGCTGTCGGACTTGGCCGCGGCCCCGGTCCCGGTGGGCGAGTCCTTGTGCAGCCTGATGTGCGGCGCCCAGGCCCGCCATTCCTCCTTGGGCCGGTCGTAAAGGGTGAAGACGGCGCCCGGCTTGACCGCCCTCCCGCCCTGGTCCGGCGTGGCGAAGGCGATCCCGCCGTCCAGCAGCGCGCGCAGCGACTCGATGTCGATCGACGCGCCGCTGAACAGGCTGAAGCTGGCGTTGATGCCGCTGGCGTTCCAGAAGACGGTGTTGGTCTCCACCAAGGCCGCGTAGTCCGGCTCGATCACGATCTTCAGGTCGACCGACGTGGCCTCGGCGTCCAGCCCGACCTCGACGACCGTGCCCACCTGGAACTCGCGATAGAGGATCGGGTCGCCCGCCTTGACCGAACGCAGGTTGGCGGACTTCAGGACGAGGGCCAGCCCATCCTTGGCCGACCTCGGCTTGGCGGGTTTTTCGTCCAGCAAGGCGAACGCCGTTCCGGGTTTCGCGGCAGGGCCCGGTTCGGCCGGATTGGCGAAGGCGATGCCGCCCTCGAGGAGGCTCTTGAGGGACTCGACCTCGAGAGAGGCATCGAACAGGTCGCCCATGTTGAACTTGATGCCGCTGGCGTTCCAGAACCGGGTGTTCTCCCGCACCAGCTTGTGATGCGGATCGTGTACGACGATATCCACCGTCAAGGGCTTGTCGTCGTCCGGCAGTGTGTAGCCCGAGACCTCGCCGACCGTGACCCCGCGGTAGAGGACCGGCGAGCCGCGATCCAGCGAACCGAGGGTCTCCGTCCGCAGAACGAACTTCCGGTGTTTGGCATCGCCCGCTTCCACCGGCGGCTTGTCCAGCCCCTTGAAGGTGCGTGTCGGCGTGCCGGTTCCCGGCTGAAACGCGATAAAGTCCCCCGAGACCAGGGTATCCAGCCCGGATACGCGGGTGAGGCTTATCTCGGGCCGCACGACCCAAAAACGGACGCCGTCGTTCAGGTGGGGTTTCAGCTCCTTGATGAGCGTGGCGTAGACGACGACGCTCGAGAGGTCCTCGGTGGCATGGACGGCATCGACGATGCCCGCCTGCAGGCCCTTGAAGAGGATCTTGGTCTTGCCGGCCTCGAGTCCGTCGGCCGTCTCGAAGGCGATGGTGACGGAGGGCCCTTGTTCGCTGATCGTCCGGTAGGCCAGCCAGCCGCCGACCAGGGCCGCGCCCAGTGGAATGAGCCACACGATGGAGAACCGCCCATGCGATCGCGGGTGAACCTTCGGGGCGCTTGCCCGCGGCGGCTGTTTCGCCTCGCTCTCAGTCATTGTCCTTGCCCTCCTCCAGAACGTCCCAGATCAGCCGCGGATCGAACGACTGGGCCGCGAAGATAGTGATGATCACCACCGCGGCGAAGCATATGGCGCCGATCCCGGCCTGAACGGTTGCTATGTTCTTCAGCGTGATGAGCGCCACGAGGATCGAGATCATGAAGATGTCGATCATCGACCAGCGTCCGATGACCTCGATCATCCGGTAAAGGCGGGTCCGGTCCTTGGGGTCCCAGCGCGATTTCAGATGAACCGAGATCAGCAGAAAGGTCAGCGCCAGCAGCTTCGCCACGGGTATGGTGATGCTGGCGAGGAACACCAGGACCGCGATCGGCCAGTCCCCGGACGCGATCAAGGCCTTCACCCCACTCAGAATCGTATCCGATTCCGCCTTGCCGAAGGAGACCACCGTCATGACCGGAAGCAGGTTGGCGGGCACATAGAGAATGTAGGCGGCCAGGACCAAGGCCCAGCTTCGCGCAAGGCTGTTCGGCTTGCGCTGTTCCACGGCGGCGCCGCAGCGCGGGCAGATCCCGCGCGGCCCGTCCGGATCCCGCGGCGCCTGGCAGAGCAGCTCGCAGGAATGGCAGGCAACCAGCGCGCGCTCCATCGCGGTCGCCGGCGCGGCGCTCATTGCTTCGCTCCCACCCGGCTCCAGACCGCCCGCGGGTCGAGCGACAGGTCCGAGGCGTAGAGCGCGAAAATCAGCAGGAAGAACGAGTAGAGGGCGATGCCCGGCTCGACGGTCCCGAAGTCAGCGAGCTTCACGAAGGCCACGAGGATGCCGAGCGTGTAGACTTCCAGCATCGCCCAGGAGCGCAATTTCTGGACGACCCTGAACACGGGTGCCAGCATCCACGGCCGCCGGTCGAGCCGCAGCGGCAGAAGCACGTAAAGCATCCCGAGCAGATAGATCAGCGGCGCCAGGATGCTGGTCAGGAGGACCAGCGACGCCAGCTCCCACATGCCCTGGGCATAGAGGTCGTAGACCCCGGAAATCAGCCTGTTCGCCTGGCTCCGGCCCTCGAGCCTGAAAGTCATGAGCGGATAGGCGTTGGCAAAGACAAAGAGAACCAGGCCCGTGACCGTGTAGGCGAGGGTGCGATCAAGGCCGTTGCTTTTCTCATGGTAGAGGACGGCGCCGCAGCGGACGCATTTCGCCGAAGCCGCGTCGCTCAAGGGAACGATGTCGTGAAGCAGGTCGCAGTCGTGACAGGCGATCAGGGAGTCGCTGCCTGCGCGGGTCGCGTCTGTCTCGAGACTCATGGCCGACTGTTCGCTCTTTTCAGGGACCGTGCTTGCTTGATGCAGAGGTTGTGGTGCGTGCTATATACCAAAAGTCAGCGAGATTGGCGCATGTTATGGAAGCGGATCGGGTCGTCCGCGTAGGCGCGGGGCCCGAGGCCGTGGCCACGGAGGGCGGGAGATCACCAAACGGTCGCCGGCGCTCCCTGCGATCGACCCCGCCGCCCCCCCTCACGCCCGCTCCGCGAGCGGCAGGTTGACCAGCAGGTTCTGCGGCTTGAGCTTGAAAAAGAAAAGGGGTCAGGTCCTGTTTTAATTGTTTTTAGCAGACGATCTCCTTTCGCCTGCTCCGCCGCTGTAGATCGAAGACGGGCGCGCGTGGCGCCAAGTCGCGGACCGGGCCGGGCGAGCCGCGACCTTGCCGGGGCGGGAGGCCGGGGCGGGAGCGGCGGAGGGATCAGGCAGCGGGCGGAGGAGCGATAAAAGAAGTTAAAGCAAGACCTGACCCCTTCGTCCCTGACCCCTTCGTCCCTTGGTCGTTCGGATCGGCGCTGCTTTTGACCTACAGTCGCCTTGACGAACAGGAGGTGCTCTTAAGGTGCCGCTGAGAAAGATCGGACTCCTCATCCTGTCGAGCTTGCTCAACGCAGCGATCTGCGTTGGCTCATTCCTCGTTGCCCTGTTCGCGACGAATCCGGAGATGCAGGACGTTACGATGCGCATAGGCTACTATGTGCTGAACATGATCGTCGTGGTGGCCTTTGCCTGTGTATTCGGGCCCTGGGTACTCGCGCTCAGGACTCACGACAAGAGCGCGATGGTTATCGCGGCGTTGCCCACGTTGCTTGCCTGCACCGCCATATTGTCGTTTCTGCTACTGGACAGTTGGCTGCAACGCACTTTTTCCGGCTAAGAATCCGTTAGCTTTGGTCAGGTCGGCAAGATGACGAAGAACGTGCCTTGGAGGCATCGGAAGATCCGCGGTCTGGGTCGAGTGCTCCTGGCCGCCTTGGCCGGGCTTGTCTGCGCGAGCCCCGCCATGGCCGACCAGGAAGCAAGCAATGTCGCCCATGTGGTCGCCGGGCCCTACGGACGCTGTTATGCCAAGTCGGTTCCCAAGCACACCTACGATCCGGACGGCGGGCCACGGCAGCAAGGGCGCACCGAGATCTACCAGGTCGGCGAGACCAAGGATGTGCTGGTGCAGCGATACGACTGGTTCAGCCAAATCCTGTTCGTCAGGTGCCGTCCCGGACGCGAGACCGTGGTCGTTCGAGTGGGCCCATGGCACCGTGGTCATGATCCGCGCGCGGATCATCTAGCCCTTGCCTTCTACCAGGACGGAAGACTGATCAGGCGCTATTCGACCTGGGACATCGCCGGCGGCGAGCGGGCGGAGGAAGGGGCAGTCTCGAAATACAAGAACGTTTCCGCTTCGGTGTCCCACTACACTGTCTTTGCCTCGGGGCCGGAGTTGACCAGGATCACCGAGACGCTCGGTCCGACCTTAAAGGAGGATTGGGTGATCAAGGCGACGACCGCAGACGGGCGGGTACTCACCTTCGATATCGAGACCGGCGACCTGCGATGAACACGCACGTCCGGGCTCTCAGGACAGAGGGGAGTTGCCCCGGTTTCGTGGAGGGTTGCGGACCCGAGGATCGCGCCGCCATGACGGACTCCACCGCCGGTTTTGACTTGGATCGGCTATCTTGGGTAGCTTGTGCGCGACGGCCATCAACATGGCCATATCGGCAGAAGGAGGAAGGCTATGGATTGGGGACGCGTTCTATTGGTTCTGGCAGCCGCATTGATCATCGGCTTCATGGGCACGAAGCTGACGGACGCACACGGCGGCCACGGCGGCGGCCACGGCGGCGGTCATATGGGCGGCGGTCACATGGGCGGCGGTCATATGGGCGGCGGTCATATGGGTGGCGGTCATATGGGT
>JAOUCL010000481.1 GCA_029859805.1 Rhodospirillales bacterium
TCCGAGATCGTCTACGCCCCCCTGCCTGAGGACGACCCGATGCAGCGCCAGCCAGACATCTCCCTGGCACGCGAGTTGCTGGGCTGGGCGCCCGCCGTCGATCTGGAGGCCGGCCTCGAACGGACCATCGCTTACTTCAGGTCGTTTGTGGGGTCCCGCCCGGCATGACGGGCCGGCGGATCCGCGCGAGCGCCTTTCTTCGGCTCCCGGGCAGGGTATATTAGCCGGGCGCAGCAGGCGCGAAACGGGAGCGATTCAACCTTGGCCGAGACCGATAGCCGGAGCGCCCTCGACGCCTATTTCAACGCCGGCTTCGACGAGCATGCGGCCGTGGCCGCGGCGACCCGCCGGGCGCTGGCCACCCCCTTCGCCCGTCTGGTCGAACTCGCCGCCGATTTGCTCGGTGCCGGCGGCAAGATCCTGTTTTTCGGCAACGGCGGCAGCGCGGCGGACGCCCAGCACCTGGCCGCCGAGCTGGCCGTGCGCATGGACCGGGATCGCCCGGCGATCGCCGCCCTGGCGCTGACGACGGACTCTTCAATTCTGACCGCGATCGGCAACGATCTCGGCTTCGACACGGTCTTTGCGCGCCAGATCGAGGCGCTCGGCCGGCCAGGCGATATGGCCCTGGCGCTCACGACTTCGGGGACCAGCCGCAACGTCGTGCTCGGGCTCGAGACCGCGCGCCGTCTGGATCTGGTGCCCGCCGCCTTCGCGGGCAAGGGCGGCGGCGATCTCGTCGGCCTGGCCGACCCTGTTCTGGTCGTACCGTCGGACAACACGCCCCGCGTCCAGGAAATGCACATCACCCTGGGCCAGCTGTTCTGCGGCGCGCTCGAACAGAGGCTCGGCCTGGTTTGACCGTCGGAGGGCAGGCATGACCGGCAGGAGCGACACCGAGGACCTCGCCGCACGGTTTGACGTCCTGGCCGGCGTCAGCGTGCTGGTGGTCGGCGACGTCATGCTCGACCGATTCGTCACCGGTAACGTCGAGCGGATCTCACCCGAGGCGCCGGTCCCGGTGCTCTGGGTCGAGGGCGATCGGACCGTTCTGGGTGGCGCCGGCAACGTGCTTCGCAACCTGACGGCCCTCGGCGCCCGCGGAACCTTGCTAGCGGTGACCGGCGAGGACCAGGCGGCCGGCGAAGTCGAGCGCCTGGTCGCGGCGGAGGGCGCGGTCGACAGCCGTCTTCTCACCGTCCCGGACCGTCCCACGACCATCAAGGAGCGCTATATCGCGGACGGCCAACAGCTGCTGCGCGCCGACCGAGAATCGCGGCAAGACGTGCCGGAGGCGACCGCGCGGGCGCTCGTCGAAGCGGTCCGGGCGGCGCTCCCGGAGGCCGCGTCGCTGCTACTCTCGGATTACGGCAAGGGGTCGCTGCCGGGCGATCTGCCGACAACCCTGATCGGCATGGCCCGCGCGGCCGGCAAGCCGGTCATCGTCGACCCCAAAGGAAATGATTTCTCGCGCTATCGAGACGCCAGCCTGGTGACGCCGAACCGCCGCGAGCTCGAGCGGGCCGCCGGCCTGGACGCGGGAGACGACCGGGCCGTGGAAGCGGCTTGCCGGGCCCTGATCGGGCGCTGCGGGCTTGAGGGCGTGCTCGCGACGCGCAGCGAGGCGGGCATGACCCTGGTCGAACGCGACGGCGCGGCATGGCATTTCCGGGCCGAGGCGCGCGAGGTCTTCGACGTCACCGGCGCCGGCGATACGGTGGTCGCCATGCTCGGCGCCGCCCTGGCCGCCGGAATCGGGTTCCCGGACGCGGCCCGCCTCGCCAACATCGCCGCGGGACTCGTGGTCGGCCGGCTCGGCACGGCCGTCGCCCGCCCGGACGAGCTGCGCCGCGCCCTGCTCGCGCCGGACGCCAAGGTGGTGCCGCGCGATAGCCTCGTGGAGGTGGTGGCGGCCTGGCGCCGCGCCGGGCTCCAGGTCGGCTTCACCAACGGTTGCTTCGACCTGCTGCACCCGGGCCACCTCTCGCTGCTGCGTCAGGCGCGCGCGGCTTGCGACCGCCTGATCGTCGGGCTGAACAGCGATGCTTCGGTCCGGTGCCTGAAGGGCGGCGGGCGCCCCTTGCAGGACGAAGCAGCGCGGGCCGCCGTTCTGGCGGCGCTGGCCGATGTCGACCAAGTCGTGGTCTTTGCCGAGGAGACGCCGCTCGCCCTGATCGAGGCGCTCCGGCCCGACGTGCTGATCAAGGGCGCCGAATACACGCTGGCAGAGGTCGTGGGCGCCGAACTGGTATATGGCTACGGTGGCCGGGTCCTCTTGGCGGAGATCCTGCCGGGGCACTCTACGAGCCGGACGATCGAGCGGATTTGAGGGCGGGCGGCCGGGCGCGGCTGTCATACCAAAGGTCACTGATAATGACGCATTTCACCGAGGCGATTTTGGCCGCCAGCAAGGCGCGCGCTGTGCCGTTGTGCGTGTAAAACAAGCAGTGCGCAACGCGGCTGGCGGCCAAAATCGCCCGGCCCTTCGGGTGGGGCGCATCGGGGCAGCCAAATTCAGGACTTGGGTGGCGTTGCGGCGCTTGCCCGACCCGTCCTCCGCAGCAGCGGCGCTGCCGCTGCGGAGGGTGGATGCGCGCATCGCGCTGCGCACCGCGCCTACCCGGGCG
>JAOUCL010000201.1 GCA_029859805.1 Rhodospirillales bacterium
GCTTCCGCCACATGCCGGTCATATCGGACGGCAAGCTGTGCGGTATCATCAGCATCGGCGACGTGGTCAAGAATCGGCTGGAGGAGTTGCAGACCGAGACCCACGTGCTGCGCGACTACATCGTCGGCCGCAGTTGAGGTCGTGCCCGGGACGCACCGGACCTCGACCCCTCTCGCCCCCGCGGGCCGGTTTGCTCACTCCACGGAGCGCGCCAGGATCATACTGATCTGGCAGAGCGGTCGGCCGGCCTCGCTGGCCCAGCGGTTGAAGGCGTCCTGCGCGCGTGCCCGCGCGGCCTTGCCCTTGGGCGTGCCGTCGATACTGCCCCAATGGTTCAGCGCGCGCACCACGTCGTCGGTGAGCACGAAGGTATCCTTGCCGACCATGCGCAGGAAACGAGGGCCTGAATTCCCACCCATCTGGGAGAACCGCTTTGCAAGATCGTCCCAGAGCTCGACGATCCGGCTCGCCGGCCAGTCGGCGAGGTAGGCGCCGAAGCCGCCGGTTTCCTCGGCGAGCGCACAGATGGCGGCCGCGTTGTTCCTGACGGCCATAATCTTGCGGCCATGGCGAATGAGCCGCTTGTCGCCAAGCAGTCGCTCCATGGCCTCGTCGCTCATGGCCCGCACGCGCCGCAGCTCGAAACCAAAAAAGGCCTCCTCGAAGGCCGGCCACTTGGCGTCCACCATGCTGTGCTTGAGGCCCGCCCGGAACACCCGGAGCGACATCAGCGAGAGATAGCGGTCGTCGCCCCGGCCGCGCAGGGCCTCGTCCGTCTCGGGAACCGGCAGGCCTTTCTCGAGCGCGTCCGCCCCGCCGGCACGCGCCCGGGCAGCCTCGAGTATGGATCGGAAATCGGTCATCGCCTCATGCTAGCCAGCCGCCGGCCGCTCGACAACGGTCACCCGACTGCCGGATCGCGCCGCCATACTCAGCCCTTTCGGTAGTTATAAGTCGCGTTGAATCGCCCGACGAGGTACTCGCCCGCCTTGACCGGCGGGTATTTCGGCGGGTGGTCGGCGTCCCGGCAGGTCTCCAGGCACTCGACGACGGTATCGTAGTTCGGGTCGAAGAAGAACGGCAGGGAGTAGCGCTCCTTGCCCGAGGTGTTGATCACCCGGTGCCGGGTCGCGGCGAACAGCCCGTTGGTCCAATGCGCCATCTGGTCGCCGATGTTGACCACGAAGGTACCCGGTATGGGTGGCGCGGCAATCCACTCGCCGGCCGAGTTGCAGAGCTGCAGGCCGCCGACGTCGCCCTGCGCCAGGATCGTGAGGCAGCCGTAGTCGGTGTGCGCGCCGCAGCCCAGGGTCTCCGCCTCGATGTGGCCGGCCTGGGGCGGGTAGTGCAGCGTGCGCAGCTGGGCCAGCGGCTTGTCCACCTTGTCCTCGAAGAAGTCCTCGGGAACCTCGAGGCCGAGCGCGAAGGCGCGCAGCAGCTGACGCGAAAGGCGGCGCATGGCGGCGTAGTAGTCCTCGAGTGCCTTGCGGAAGCCCGGCAGGCCCTCGGGCCATTGGTTCGGGCCATGCAGCGGCTTTCCGGCGGCCACGTCCGGGTCGTCCGGGCCCAATTCCAGGGCGATGTCGAAGCCTTCCTTCAGGTCGGCCGTCAGATCCGGGTCGGTATTCTCCTCGAACAGCGGATAATAGCCGCGGTGGCAGGGCGAGTTGCGCATGTGCACCGCCATCTTGCGCGCCTGGGGCAGGGCAAAGAAGCGCCGCACCTCGGCGAAGGTCCGCTCGATCAGCGACTCGGGGACGCCGTGGCCAGCGATGTAGAGGAAGCCGACCTCGCGGCAAGCCCGCCCGACCGCCTCGGCGACCACCGTCTTGTCCGTCCCCGACAGCAGCGGGGCCAGGTCGACCACCGGGATGCTCCGGAAGGCCACGCGCTTGCCTTCCAGGCCGGCGGCAAGGGTCGCATGGTCGAGCATCGGACTATCCTCCCCGCAGGTTGGGCCGTTCCCGGCCCAGCCGATGCTATCCGAAACCGCGGCGCCGAAGGTAGCCGTTTCAGTCGCTATCCCGACGCCGTTATTCGATAATGCCGATGTAGGGCAGGTGGCGGTATTGCTCGGCAAAGTCGATGCCATAGCCAACGACGAAGACGTCCTCGATGACGAAGCCGACGAAGTCGGCCGTGAACTCGACCTCGCGCCGGCTGGGCTTGTCCAGCAGTGTACAGGTCCAGACCTTGGATGCGCCCGCTTCGAGGAGACGGTCCCTGGCGTAGGCCAGCGAGCGTCCGGTATCGACGATGTCGTCCACGACGAGCACGGCCCGACCGGCGACCTCCTCGGGCACCGCGCCGATCAGCCGGACCTTCCCGGAGCTCTCCTTTGCCGCACCGTAGCTGCTCACCCTCATGAACTCGACCGTGGGCGCCAGACCGTGGCGGCCGAGCACCCGGATCAAGTCGGCGACGAACACGAAGCCCCCCTTCAGGAGGGCGACGATCGCGAAATCGCCGGAAACGGCCCCGGCGATCTCGCCGGCCAACTCCTCCACCCGCCGGGCGATCTCGTCCTCGTCGTAAAGCTTGGTCACCGAGGTCACGACTGCCCTCCCCTTGCAGCTTGTCTGCACCGAGCCTCGATCTGAACCGTTCCTACAACAGCCAACAAAACCGGCAATGACTCTCTTCAAGGCCCTACAGGACCGGCCCCATGAGGCTTATATCTGGAACGGGAACGGCGAGCACGGGAAAGTCGAGCCATGACCGCGATATCACGCTTTATCGAAGGACTGCCGAAGGCCGAGCTGCACCTGCACATCGAGGGCACGCTGGAGCCCGAGCAGATGTTCGTACTGGCCGAGCGAAACAGGATCGCACTCCCCTACGGCTCGGTGGAGGAACTGCGCGGCGCCTATGATTTCGAAAATCTCCAGGGGTTCCTCGACCTCTACTATCAGGGCATGCGGGTGCTGCTCGAGGAGCAGGATTTCTACGACCTGGCCTGGGCCTATCTGGAGAGAGTCGCCAAGCAGGGCGTCGTGCACGCGGAGATCTTCTTCGACCCCCAGGCGCACACCACGCGCGGCGTGGCGTTCTCAACTGTGATCGATGGATTGCACCGGGCCCTGCGCGACGGGCAGGCGCGCCTCGGCATCACCGCCAAGCTCATCATGTGCTTCCTGCGCCACCTGGACCAGGACGACGCGATGCGGACGCTGGATGAGGCGCTCGACCACAAGGACCGGATCGTCGCCGTCGGCCTCGATTCCTCGGAGCTCGGCCACCCGCCGTCGAAATTCAGGAACGTCTTCGCACGGGCCCGCAACGCCGGCTTCCTGGCCGTCGCCCATGCCGGCGAGGAAGGGCCCGCAGCCTACGTGTGGGAGGCGCTGGACGAGCTAGGTGTCGCCCGCATCGACCACGGCAACCGGTCGCTGGACGACGAGGCGCTGGTCCGGCGCCTGGCGAAGGCGAAAACGCCACTCACCGTCTGTCCGCTATCGAACCTGAAGCTCGCGGTGGTGACGGACATGACGCGTCACCCGCTCAAGGACATGATCGAAAAGGGCCTGGTCGTCACGGTCAATTCCGACGACCCGGCCTATTTCGGCGGCTATATCAACGAGAACTACCAGGCGGTCCAGGCGGCCCTGGACCTGACGCGCGCGCAGCTCGCCGCCATTGCGCGGAACTCGTTCGAGGCCGCATTTCTGGGCGCAGCCGAAAAGCAGGCCCTGATCGCGCGGCTCGACGACTATGTCGGCCGCGGGGGAGCGGCTTGACGGCCTCGCGAGGCCCGGCCCGCAGTTCACTCTCTTGTCCCGCCAAACCCGACGGCTTGACATCTTCCCGTGGAGAGTTTGGAAAACAAACAGTTGTTTGGTATATTGCTTCTGATGACTGAACAAGCCGCGTTTCGCGCGCCGCGCCAGGACAACCGCCGCCGGCAACTGCTTGCGGCAGCGGCCCGCCGGCTCGCCCATCAGGGCTTTCGGGCCACGACGATCCGCGACATCGCGGGCGATGCGGGGATGCTGCCCGGATCGCTCTACTATCACTTCGCCTCGAAAAACGACTTGTTGCTGGCCGTCTATGAGGAAGGCGTACGGCGCATCGCCGCCAATGTCGACCGGGCGGTTGCCGGGGCTGCGAATCCCTGGGCCAGGTTGGAAGCCGCCTGCGCCGCCCACCTGGAGACCGTGCTGGACCACAGCGACTACGCGCAGGTGATCGTCCGAGTCCTGCCCCAGGATGCCCCGGAGGTGAGCGACCGGCTGATCACCCTGCGCGACGCGTATGAAGGGCGGTTCAAGCGTCTCGTCGACGACCTCGCCCTGCCCGGTCCTTCGGACCGGCGCAATCTTCGTCTCCTGCTGCTCGGCGCGTTGAACTGGTCGCAGGTCTGGTACCGCCCGGGCGGCGATACGCCCGCCGCCCTCGCGCGGAGCTTCACAGGATATATCAAGCACGCACTGGACGAAGCGCAGGAGGCTCGATGACCGATACAGCTAAACGCACCTCGCGGCCCCCCAGGGTGCTGGTCACCAAGATCGGCCTGGACGGCCACGACCGCGGCAGCCGGATCGTCGCCGCCTATCTGCGCGACGCCGGCATGGAGGTCATCTACACGGCGCCCTGGCAGAAGATCGAGGCCGTGGTGAAGCTCGCCGTCGAGGAGGACGTCGACGTGATTGGCGTGAGCTCGCTCGCCACCGACCATCTGCTGTTGCCCGACCTGATGGCGGCCTTAGGCGCGGCGGGTCTCGGCCATGTCAGGGTCGTCGCCGGCGGCATCATACCCGACGGCGACGAGGCGGAGCTGTTGCGGGCCGGGGTCAACCGGGTATTCCATCCCGGCAGCCCGCGCGAGGATATCGTCGCCACGGTCAGCCACCTCGCCGCCCAGGCCCGGGCCACCTGCGCGAACGGCTGACAGGAGAACACGATGAGCGAGCAACCGGTTCAGCTGCCCCTGCCCGGCTTCGAAAGCGCCCGGGCCGAATGGCGCCAGGACTATGACGGCCGGATCGACCGGGATGGAAGCCTGCGCAACCGCTCGGGGATCGAGATCAAGCCGCTCTACACCTGCGAGGACTGGGCCGAGGAACGCTACATGGAGGACCTCGGCTTTCCCGGCCAGCTTCCCATGACTCGCGGGATCTATCCCAGCATGCACCGCGGCCGGACCTGGACCCAGCGCCAGCTGGTCGGTTTCGGCACCCCGGAGGACTATAACCAGCGGCTCAAGACCATTCTCGCGGCCGGCGGAACCGCGGGCAGCCTGATCCCCTGCAACTCGGTCTACCGCGGCTACGATTGCGACGAGGTCGAGCTGCCGCTGCTCGGCACCTGCGGCGCCGTGGTGAACACCGTCGACGACATGGACCTCTGCTATCGCGATATCGGGATCGGCGAGCTGTCGACCGCGGTCAACGATCCGCTGCCCTTCACGCTCCTGGCCCTGCTCCTGGCGGTGGCCAAGCGGCGCGACGTGTCCTGGAGCCGCATCACCGGCACGTCGAACCAGTCGGACTACATCTCCCATTTCGTCGCGAACCACATGTTCTTCCGCATCGCGCTTCCGGGGTCGCGCCGGGTGCTGGTGGACCATGTCGCGTTCTGCCAGGAGCACCTGCCCGGCTGGAACCCGATCTCGGTGGTCGGCCAACACATGCAGCAGGGCGGCGCCACCCCGGCGGAAGCCATGGCGCTCACCCTCTGCACCGCGATCCAGTACGCCGAGGACTGCAGAACGCGGGGCATGGACCCCGACGTCTTCCTGCCGCGCTTCACCTTCTTCTTCGACATCTCGATCAGCTTCTTCGAGGAGATCGCCAAGCTGCGCGCTGGCCGCCGCCTCTGGCAGCGTATCGTGCGCGAGCGCTTCGGCGCCAAGAATCCCAAGGCCTGGCGCTTCAAGTTCCACGCCCAGACCTCCGGCGTCGATCTGACGCGCCAGCAGCCGCTCAACAACATCGCGCGCGTCGCCGTCCAGGCCGTCGCCGGCATCTTTGGCGGCCTGCAGTCGCTGCATACGGACGCCTACGACGAGGTGCTGAGCGTGCCGACGGAGGAGGCGGCGCGCATCGCCATTGCGACGCAGAACATCCTGCGCGAAGAGGCTCACCTGACCGACGTGATCGACCCGCTGGCCGGCTCGTATTATCTCGAGACCCTGACCAACCAGATGGAGCAGGAGATCGAGGCGACTATCGCCAGGATCGATGCCGCCGGCGGCATGTTTGCCGCGGTCGAGGCCGGCCTCCCGCAGGACATGATCGGGAAGTCCGCGCGGGTCTTCCAGGAAAAGGTCGATTCCGGCCAGGAGACGATCGTCGGGGTGAACAAGTACCGGGAGGCCGAAGAGCCGACCACCGCGCCGAGACCGCTGGAACGCCCCGACCAGTCGGCCATGGAGGCTCACCTCGCCCGCTTTCGAGCGTTCAAGGCGGAGCGCAGCCAGGCGGCAGTCACGGCCGCGCTCGACACCCTCGCACGGGCGGCCAACGCCGCACCCGGCACGCCCGGCCAGAACGTCTACGAGAAGGTGGTCGAGGCCGCCACGGCGGGCGCCACGCACGGCGAGATCTGTGCCTGCCTGCGCCGCGAGCTCGGGTTCGGACAGCCGCTGGTGATGCCATGACCGACCGGTCCGCCGCCGCGGCCGGCGCGGACGCCGGCGGCAAACTCCTCGAGCGCCTGCTGGACGGCGAGCCCGCAGCCCTCGCCAAGGCCATCACCGTGATCGAGAATGCGGGCGCGCGGGCCGCGCAGGTTCTCGCAGGTATCCAGTCCAGGCTCGGTCACGCACTCGTGGTCGGCGTGACCGGACCGCCCGGCGCCGGAAAATCCACCCTGGTGAGCGCGCTTGTCGGCGAGCTGCGCCGGCGCGGGAAAAGCCTCGGCATCCTGGCCGTCGATCCCTCGAGTCCGCTCTCGGGCGGCGCGATCCTCGGCGACCGCATCCGCATGGCCGAACATGCCTGCGATCCCGAGGTCTTCGTGCGCTCGCTGGCCTCGCGCGGTCATGTCGGGGGGCTGTCGTCCGCCGCAGCGCGGGTCGTCGATTTGATGGACGCGGCGGGCAAGGACGTGGTGATCGTCGAGACAGTCGGGGCCGGGCAATCGGACGTTGAGGTCGCGCAGCTCGCCGATGTCACCGTCGTCGTCTGCGCCCCGGGACTGGGCGATGAGATCCAGGCGATCAAGGCGGGCATCCTGGAAATCGCCGACGTCCTCGTGGTGAACAAGGCCGACCTGCCGAACGCCGAGCGCACCGTGGCTCAGCTCGAGGGGATGCTGTCGCTGCGGGACCCAGGCACGGCGACGGTCCCGGTGATCGCCACGACGGCGACGGAGGGCCATGGCGTGGCGGAGCTGAGCGATGCCGTCGAGGGCCGGGCCGAGACGCTCGGGGGGTCGGCGCGCGCAGGCAAGAGACTGGAGCGGATCCGGCAAGACATAGCGGATTCGGCCGCTGAGCTGCTCCGCCGGCAGTTGAACGACAGCGACGACGACGGCCTGCGCGCGCTGTGCCGCTCGGTCCAGCGCGGCGAGCTGGACCCGGAGGGCGCGGCGCGGCGGTATCTTGCCGATTATATGGGGAACAAGGCCTGACCGGGCGACCGCGCTCAGAGCACGGGTTGGTCCCTCGGGGACTCGGTCACGCACTCCGCGCCGTCCTCGGTCACCAGGATCGTGTCCCCGACCCGGGCGCCGAACTTGCCGGGCACGGTGATGCCGCCGTCGACGGCGAAGGCCATGCCCGGGCGCAGCACCGTCTTGTCGCCGTCCTTGAGCTCCGGTATCTCGAGGGACGAGTAGCCGATGGCCCGGCCCGTGCGATAGCACAGCCCGAAGCCGTTCCGCCGGTAGACCTCGGCCGAAGTTTGGTGCACCTGCTCGGCGGTCACGCCCGGGCGCATCTCCCGGACCGCCGCCTGCTGAGCCTCGAGGGCTATCTCGTAGATCCGCGCGTGCTCGTCGGACATCTCGCCGACGAAGTATTCCCGGTCGTAGCCGAGCTTGAACTGCTTGAAATGGCAGATCGAGCAGAAGCAGAGATAGACCGGGTCGCCCCGCTCGAGCCTGCGCACGGTCGGATGGCGATGGGCCATGGCGGTGTGAGGACCGGAGTTGAGCGCCTGGAGGTTATGGATCATCGGGGTCATCAGGGAGTCCGGGTCCTCGCCGCCGATGATCTCGGCCGCCTTGCGGGTGCCGCCGGCCTGGACCGCCAGGGCGATCTCGTATTCCGGCACGCCCTCGGCGATCACCGCCCGGGCGGCGTCGGTCATCGCCACGGCCACCTGCCCGGCTTGGCGGATCTGGGCGATCTCCTCGGGCCCCTTGACCATGCGCTGCTCGGACAGCACGCGCGTGCCGTCGAGCAGCCCGCCGAGACCCAGGTCGCCGGTCAGATAGTTCGAGACGACCGCCGGGATCTTCGAGCGCTCGACGGCAATCCTCTGCCCCGCGTAGCGCTCCAGGACACTGCGCAGCGGGCCGGTCCACTCTCCGTCGACACCGTCGGAGAACAGCCGGATATCCTCGACCCAGGTCATGGCCTCGCACATTTCGCCCTCGATGGACGAGGTGATCAGAGTCACCTCGCTGCTCTTGGGCACCGCGACGACGGTCGGGCGGCCGAACTCGACCCCGAGGTCGCCCCAGTAGGCCGCGACATAGAAGATCGAATCCGGATCGGTCAGCAGCAGAAGGTCGATGCCCTCGTCGGCGAGACGGCGCTGGAGTTCGAGCGTGCGGCGTCGGAACGGGTCGCTCATGGACATCCTCCCCCTGACTGTCCGATTCAAAGAAGGTCTTCGATCATTAGCCCAATTGAAGGCCCATGGCCATTTGCCAGGCGGCCGGCCAATCGGGTGCCCAGCACGAATCGATCGGAAGTAAGAGGGTTGCGTTGCTCCGGGTCATACCATGACGCAGAATGATCCAAGTTTCGCCGAGGGGGACATGCGCATGGCCGCGACGGAACCGAAGGTAAGCGCCA
>JAOUCL010000202.1 GCA_029859805.1 Rhodospirillales bacterium
GATCGGGCCGTGGCCGAGACGTTGTAGGCCGTGCTGCCGGCCGGCGTGGCCACCATGATGCCGTCGCAGACCAGCTGCTCCATGCGCACCTCGCCGTCGATGGCGATGCGGATATGGGCGGCCTGGCGGCGCAGGCGCAGGAGCGAGACCTCGTTGATGGCGAGCGCGTCGGTATGCGTGCCGTCCACGGACCAGGCCGCCATGCGTAGGGGGTGCAACGTGACCCGCTCGGCCCGGGCCAGGCGTTCGGGCAGGTTATCCTCGTCGAAGCTGTTCATCAGGAAGCCGACGGTGCCCCGGTTCACGCCGTAGATCGGCGTGCCGCGGGGGATCGAGGCATGGAGCGTCTCGAGCATCAGGCCGTCGCCGCCCAGGGCGACGATCACATCGGCCTGCTCCGGCGCCACGGTCGCGTAGCGCGCCTCCAGGCGCTTCAGCGCCGTTTGGGCCTCTTCCGTGTCGGAGGCGACCAGGGCGAAGGTCAGCTGGCTCATGGCCCCGTTGCGGCTTGATTTCGGTGCGAACCCATGTCTGCCCCGCGCCCGCGCGGCCAGGGCCGGGTGGAGTATAGCGCTTAGCCCGCCGGACGCCAGCCTCCTGCGCGAAGGCCCGGCGCGCTTGCCAATGGTGGTGCCGTTACGCACTCTGGTCGGCGTGATCATGGAATGGGGAAGCGACGATGGAAGGGCTGGGGAAAATGCGCTCGCTGATTCTGCTGGGCCTGCTGGCGGTTCTGCCGCCGGCGGCACGGGGCGAGGAGCCGAACGAAGACAGGTACGTCGGGTACTACTATCCTGCCCCGGACAGCCGCGAGGTCTATCGGGCGCGCTCCGAAACGATACCCGAAGCGAGCCGGCCGGTCCGGGTGGGTTTCGTGACAGGGGTGGCGGCAAAGAGGGCCCAGCGCGCCTATGCGCCGCCCTACGTGTTCTTCGCCAAGGGCGAGGAGGCCGAGAAGCTGATCATCGTGGCGCTGCAGGACGGCCCGATCGACACCCTGTACCGGGCCCGCGCGGTGCTCGCCGAGTTGACGGCCATGGCCCGGACCTTGCCAGTCTTCGCCGAGTTCGGCGCGCGGGACCGCTTCACATTTTTCGACTTGGCAAAGATACTGGGCTTTAAGCGGATCACGATCACCGACGGGCGCGACTTCGCCCATCAGGTGATCATCGAGTAGTCGTTCGCAGCATGAGGGCCGGAGCATGTCGATCGGATCGGAGCAACGGAAAACCCAGGCGGCGCCGCAATTTCCCCCCGGCATAGCCTATATCGACGGCCGGTTCCGCCCGATTTCGGAGGCCAAGATCTCGGTGCTGGACTGGGGGTTCCTGCGGTCGGACGCTACCTACGACGTGGTGCATGTCTGGCAGCGCCGCTTCTTCCGCCTGGACGCGCATCTCGATCGCTTCCTCGCCTCGGTGGCCAAGCTTCGGCTCTCCCTGCCGTTCGACCGGGCGACCCTGGCCGAGACTTTGAAGGAGTGCGTGCGCCGCTCGGGCCTGGATGACGCCTACGTCGAAATGATCTGCACACGCGGCTTCTCGCCCGATTTCAGCCGGGATCCGCGCGCCGCGGTCAACCGCTTCATCGCCTTCGCGATCCCCTTCGGCTGGATCGCCGACGCAGAGCAGCGCCGGCGCGGCCTGCACTTGGCGATCGCAGAGGTGCGCCGCATCCCGCCGCAGTCCGTGGACCCGAGGGTCAAGAACTACCATTGGCTCGACCTGGTGACCGGCCTGTTCGAGGCCTACGACCGCGGCGCCGAAAACGTGCTGCTGTGCGACCTGGAGGGCAACGTCACGGAAGGGGCCGGCTTCAACCTCTTCGCCGTGTCCGCGGGCCGGGTGACGACGCCGTCGAGCGGCGTGCTCGAAGGCATCACTCGGGCCACGGTCCTCGAACTCTGCGCCGAACTGGGCGTGCCGGCCGGGACCGGCACGGTGAGCGCCGAGGCCCTGGTGTCGGCCGACGAGGTCTTCGTCACCTCGACCGCCGGCGGCATCATGCCGGTCGCCCGGATAGACGGTGCGGCCATTGGCGACGGCACGCCGGGACGCCTGACAGGCTTGCTCACCCAACTCTACTGGGCGAAGCACGAAGATCCCGCCTGGACCACGCCGGTCGATTGATCGCGGGCTTGAGAAGAACCTGTGCCCGGTCCAGGTCTGGAATCCGGGCACAGTCTTCTACTCGGGTCGGTCACCCGCTGAACGCGCCCGCGGCCCGACGGACGGGGCGCGGCGCCGAATGAAACCCGGCTAGGCGGACTTGAGTGCCGTGACCTTGGTTTCCTGGCTGCCTTTCTCGGTGTCCAGGCGGCCGACGAAGCCCTCGAAGGAGGCGCCCCGCTCGAGCTCGAGAGATTCCTGGTAGATATCGCCCTTGACCTTTGCCGTGCTGGTCAGGATCACCTTCTTCGCCCGGATCTCGCCGCTGAACGATCCGCAGATGCGCACCGTCTCGGCCTTGACCTTGCTGTTGATGACCGGCTCGGCGCCCAGGGTGAGCGTGCGGCAGGTGATGTCGCCGTCGACCCTGCCGTCGATCTGAAGGTCGCCGGTGCAGACCAGGTCGCCCTTGATCGTGAGGTCGGAACTGATGATCGACTGCTGCGGGGGCTGTTTCCTTGGAGTATCCACTTTCTCGCTCTTTTCTGATTCTATTGACGGGGCCGTACTCTTGCTCGTCTGAAACATCATACTCGCGCAACTCCTCTAAGGGGTTCGGTTCAGTGTTCGGAACAGCCCTTCTCCTCACGTCCGAACGCACAGTATGCCACCATGCTAGGGATAAGCGCTGTGCGTTTCCTGTGTCAACAGGCCTTTTGCGAACGTGTAGTCCCCTTGCCATAACGCGCCGCTCGCCGCTATTCCTCCAGCAAATAGCGGAAATGGCCGGTAATCGGATAGTCGAACAGCATGTCCTCCAGCTTCGGCCCCGCGCCGATGTTATGGGCAATCAAGGGGCGTTTGCCATCGTGCGATCGACGGTTCGTCACGATGCCGATATGCGGCAGCCGGTCGCCCAGGCGCCAGGTGACGAGGTCGCCCGGCCGGTAGTCTCCAGGAGTCCGAGTGACCCGCAGTGCCTGGCCGTGGCGCGCGAAGAAGGTCTCCAGATTGGGCACGCGCCGGTGGTCGATGCTGGGGTCGGGGCGGTTCAGCCCCCAGATCGCCGGATAGCTGTGGAAGGCGCGTGACATGTCCTCGTGCACCCGCTGCTGCAGGTCGATGCCGAGCCCCGCCCGGTAGGCGCGGATCACCACGTCGCTGCACACGCCGCGGTCGGCGGGCACGTCGCCTCCCGGATAGCCGAGGCGACGGTAGGCGCCGTCATAGGTCACGGAATGCCGGGTGCGCTCGACGGCGGCGGCAACGAGCCGCGTCTCCATCGAGACATGGCTTGCGGCTTCCGGCCGGGGCGGAGCCGCGAGGACCAGCAGCGCGGCCAGAACACCGGCAATAACCCTCGAGCACATGCTGCCATCCTCTCCCTGGCGATCGCCTTCGATATCTGGCCCGAAGAGTCTGGCGAAACAAAGGCGACGTGTGGCGCCACGTTCGGACGGCCGCTATCGGAGACGCGCTAGAACAGGCCGTGGGAGGTCCGGCCGCGCTTTTCGAAGTACTGCTGGTGATAGTCCTCGGCGCGCCAGAAGGTGGCGGCCGGGATAATTTCGGTGACGATCGGGTTCCCGAACCGGCCTGCGGCCACCTGCCGCTCCTTGGAGGCGCGGGCCGCGGCCTCCTGCCCGGGACCATGGAAGAAGATCGCCGAGCGGTACTGGCTGCCGATGTCCGGCCCCTGGCGGTTCAGGGTCGTGGGATCGTGGATCTCCCAGAACAGCTCGAGCAGCTGGTCGTAGCTCACCTTCGCCGGATCGAACTCGAGCTGCACCGCCTCGGCATGGCCGGTTTGCCCCGAGCAGACGTCCTCGTAGGTCGGGCTCTCGAATTCGCCGCCCGAATAGCCCACCGCGGTCGAGACCACGCCGTCGACCCGGCGGAAGGCCGCCTCGATGCCCCAGAAGCATCCGGCCGCGAACGTCGCTTTTTCCGTCATGGCGCGGGCATTCCGGTCAGCCGCCGGTCACGCTCATATGGCGCGACATCGACGGCCGTCTGCGGCGCCGGTCGATGACGAAATCGTGGCCCTTGGGCTTGCGCGCGATGGCGTCACCGATCGCGGCGTCCACCAGGGCGTCGTCGTCGTTCATCCTGAGCGGCGCGCGCAGGTCGGCGGCGTCCTCCTGACCCAGACACATGTAGAGCGTGCCGGTACAGGTCAGCCGCACCCGGTTGCAGCTTTCGCAGAAGTTATGGGTCATCGGCGTGATGAAGCCGATGCGCTGGCCGGTCTCGCGCACATCGACGTAGCGGGCCGGCCCACCGGTCCGGTGCTCGCTTTCCTCGAGCGTCCAGTGCTCCGCCAAGCGCGCGCGCACCATGGACAGCGGCATGTACTGGTCGAGCCGCGTCTCGCCGCCGATATCGCCCATCGGCATGACCTCGATGAAGGTGAGGTCGAAGCCCTCCTCGCCGCACCAGGTCGCCAGGCGCTCGATCTCGTCGTCGTTGACGCCGCGCAGGGCCACGGTGTTGACCTTGACCCCGAGGCCCGCGGCCTTGGCCGCGTCGAGGCCGCCCATGACCTGGTCGAACCGCCCCCAGCGGGTGATCGCCGCGAACTTGTGCGGGTCCAAGGTGTCGAGCGAGACGTTGACCCGCTTGACGCCCAGACCGGCCAACTCCTCCGCGTAGCGCGCGAGCTGGCTGCCGTTGGTGGTCAGCGTCAACTCGTCCAGCGCGCCGCTCTTCAGGTGGCGCGACAGGCCGCGGAACAGGCTCATGATGTTGCGCCGGACCAGGGGCTCGCCGCCAGTCATGCGCAGCTTCCGGACGCCCTGGCGCACGAACGCGCTGCACAGGCGGTCGAGCTCCTCCAGGCTGAGGATCTCGGCCTTGGGCAGAAAGGTCATGTTTTCCGACATGCAGTAGACGCAGCGGAAGTCGCAGCGGTCCGTCACGGACACCCTGAGATAGGTGATCGCCCGTCCATATGGATCGATCATCGCCGCCATACGCCCCCTCCAGTCTCTTCTTGTTTTGCCGTTTGCTTGTACCAGAAACGCAGTCTATGCGCAAATTCCGGCGATTTCGCCCCTAAGGTTCCTGTGGCGACCCGGGCGCCGCCGGACCCCCGTTGGCAAGGCCGGCGCCGGAGTCTAGCCTTGGCGCCATGAACAGGCACCCGCCCGCCCGGCCGGAGCGGCCCGAATCCGCTCTGGACCGGCCCGCCGCACGCCTAGTTGCACTCGGCGTCGTCGCCCTGGTGATCGCGACCTTGGGCTACATCCACTGGGAGGACGTCTTTCCGAGCGAGGACGCGAAGGCGGCGGCCGACGACCCCGCCGCACCCTGCATCACCCAGCGCACGGCTGACATCGAGGCGATGCGCGCCGAAGGCACGCTCAGCGCCGAGCAAGCCAGCCTGTTCAAGACCCGCGCCGAGGCACTCTGCCGGGCCCAAGCCGGGCAGACCGGCGCCCCGCCGCCCATATCGCAGCAGTAATCCCACTCAGACCATCACCGGCCGGCGCAGGGCGGTAATTCCACGGCCGGTCAACCGCTCCGCGCGCGCGACCAGGTCCGCCAGGGGCTCGATGGCAACGAGCATGTCGTGGGCGGTCGCGTGCAGGATGCGCCAGTCGTCGAGCGCGATGGCAACGTGTCGCGAAACGAATACGAGATCTCCGCGCTCGGGCGGGGCATCGGCCGGCCGGGCTTCGCCGAGGCTTTCGGCCTGCATGTCGCTGTCGCGCGGACAGGGGTGGCCGGCGCGGTTGAGCGCCACCTGGACCAGGGCCGAGCAGTCCAGGCCCAGGCTCGTCTTGCCGCCCCACAGATAGGGCGCGCCCAGGAACTCGATCGCCGTGGCCACGTAGTCCAGGGCCGGCTCGTCGAGCGGAGCCAGGTGGCGGCCATAGACCCAGCCTCCGCCGGCAAGCGCGCAGAACTCAGCCGTCTCGCCGGTCACTGCGGCGCTTCCCGACAGGCCGAGCACGTCCAGCGGCGGCGCCTTCATATCCGGCTCCGGGTAGACGAAGCTGCGCAGCACCTTGACGACGTGGCTGGGCTGGCGCAGCTCGGCCGAGAGCGCCGCGGCCGGCGTGTAGCCGACGTAGCCGTCGGTTTGGTTCTGGACCCAGGCCCAGCCGTCGGTCTCGTCGTAGACCGTGACCACCTCGCCGCCCAGCAACTGGCTGGTGAGCTCGGCCCCGGCCGCGGGGGCGCGCCGCAGTTCGGCCAGGCCGTGTTTGACCTGCCGGCAGGTGCCCGCGACAAAGCGCGCCGCGTCGACGCGGCCTTTCAGCTCCGCGGCCGCAAGATCGGGACGGTAGGCATTGAGACGCGGGTCCAGCCGGTCGTCGGTCATCCGCGGTCATCCCAGGAACGAGCGCGTTTTCTCCATGCTGGTCCGGGCGGCGACTTCCGCCCACCAGCGCTCCAAGCCGGGACACCCGGCCATGAGATCCCTCCCCTCCGGCGTCTGGAGGAAATACGCGAACATGGGCGCCGCGTGGAGGTCGGCCAGACTAATATCCTCACCGGTTAAGAAAGTCTTTTCGCCGAGCAGGTCCTCCAGCACGGCGAGGCAGGTGGCCGCCTTGCCGAGCGCCGAGGCCACCCGGTCTTCGTCCGGCGCTTCGTCCCTGCGCGGCGCCATCACGCGCTCCACGAAGACGGTCCGCACCATCGGCCGGTAGCCGTAGTTGTCGATGATGCCGATGACCTGGTTCATTCGCGCGCGGGCCATGGGCTCGGCCGGCTGCAGCGGCGGCCCGGAAAAGGCCTCGTCGACATAGCGCGTGATCGCTCCGGTCTCGTAGAGCGAAAAGCCCTCGTGCTCGAAGGCGGGCACCAGACCGAAGGGGTGGCGCGCCAGATAGCCTGCCGGCAGCTCGTAGTCGCCCAGGATGTCGAATTCGACGAGACGGTAGGCGACGCCCTTCTCCTCAAGCGCCAGCCGCGCGGCGCGGACATAGACGCTTTAGGCTGGTCCATAGAGCACGGGATCCGTCATTCGGACGTCTTTCCGAGGCCTCGGTGCTCAGGCGTCCTGGTCGCCCGAGTCGTCACCGGCCTGCGCTCGCTCGGCCAGCAGCTTGGCACGGGCCTCCTCGATCTCGCGCTCGCGCAGGTCGTCGTCCGTCGTGCGCATCGCCGGGCGCGGCGGGCCGGCCATGGGATGGTCGCCCCGGTCGAGCTGGACGACCACGCGGCAGTCGTCGCACATCATGAGCCGCTCGACCTGGTCGCCGGCATCGAACATCCAGTGCTTGCCGGCGAGCTGGTCGGCGATGCGTTCGATCGTGCGCTGGACGCCGAAGGGCTTGCCGCAGCGGATACAGTGGAACGGCGGCTCCTCGCACAGCTTGACCGCGCCGCGCGCCTCCTCCGTGAAGTTGAGCCGGGGCTCGAGCGCGATCACGCCTTCCGGACAGGTGGTCTTGCACAGGCCGCACTGGACGCAGGCCTCCTCGTTGAAGCCGAGCCAAGGACGGGTCTCGTCGTCGCGCAGCGCGCCGGTGGGGCAGGCGCCGACGCAGGAGAGACAGAGGGTGCAGCCGGCGGTCTCCACGATGACCCCGCCGAAGGGCGCGCCGGGCGGCAGCGGCAGGACATCGAGCGGCCGGGGCGCCGCGCCGTGCAGGTGCTTGAGCGCCAGCAGGCTGCGTCCGCGCTTGCCGCCCAGGGGCAGGAAGCTGGCGGCGGGGGCCGTCGGGCCGGGAACGAAGTCCCGAAGTGCCTGCTCGACCTGTGCCGGGTCGGGCCCGTCCAGCAGGACGAGCCGCCCGCCGCCGTAGCCCAGGCCGTCCATGACCGTCTCCGCCAGGCCGATCTGCTGGGCCAGGCCGGAGAGCTCGCCGGCCTTCTCCGGGCCGGCCAGGACCGCGATTCCCGCGGCGCCGTAGGCGAAGGCCATGGCCAGAAAATCGAGCCCGACCTGGGTGACCTCGTTGACCGCGAAGGGCAGGACCCGGCCCGGCAGGCCGCGCCCGGCGCGCGCCGTCATGGCGATCATCTCGGCCCCGTGACGCGGATCGTGCAGCAGCAGGACCGCGTCCTTTCCGCCCGCCTCGCGGTAAGCGGTCAGGAGCGCGCGCAGCCGCCGGAACAGGCCGTCGCCGGCCGGCAGCTGGTAGGTCGCCGCGCCGGTCGGGCAGACGCTGGCGCAGGCGCCGCAGCCGCCGCAGAGGACGGGATCGATCGCCACCGTATCGCCCGCCGGCGTGATCGCGGAGGCGGGGCAGACGTCGAGACAGCGGGTGCAGCCGGTCTTGCGGCTGCGCGAATGGGCGCAGATGGCGGCGTCGTAACGGACGTAGAGCGGCTTCTCGAACTCGCCCACCATGTCGGCGATGTCGAAAAGCGCCTTCTGCACCGCGGCCGGGTTGCCCGGGTCGGGCCGGAAATAGCCGTCGCGCTTCTCGTGAGCGGGGAACAGCGGCGTGCCGCCGGTCAGGTCCAGGATCAGGTCGCATTCCGAGAAGGCGTCGTTCTTGGCCGCCTCGAAGACGAAGGTGGGTCGCGAGGACGGTGCGGCCGGCGCATAGCCGTCGACGGTGACCGCAAACTTGCCGAGGTGGCCCTCGGCGCGCGCGACCGTGCCCTTGAAGACCGGCACGTCCATGATCCGGGGCGGCAGGACCTCGCCCGGCTCGCTCAAGAGCACCGTGACCTCGAGCCGGCCGGCGAGCTGCTTGGCCGCCTCGATCGCCTGCTCGTCCCGGCCGACGACCAGGCAGACGCCGCCGGACTCGATCGTGATCGCGGGCGTCGGCTCAAGATCGAGCGTCGCCTCGGCGAGCAGCGCGGCGATCTTCGCGGTCGCGTCCGGGCCCGCGGCCTCGTCGGACCAGCCGGCGGCCTCGCGGATA
>JAOUCL010000482.1 GCA_029859805.1 Rhodospirillales bacterium
CGCCGCCCAACGCCCGGTGAATTGCCGGGCTATGTAGCCCGAGAGCGTCCCCGACAGGCGCGGACGCCGCAGCTTGAGCTTGGCGGCTGCGCGGATCATCGTGGTTCCGCCGCAAGCGGGCGGCAGGTCGCAAGCCGCCGGTGCGGGTGCCGGAGCAGCACGAAGACGCTGCCGCAGGCGGGCAGCACGGCGGCCAGGTACATGAGGGGAATGGCCTGCGGCGAGCGGCCCGCCAGATCGTGCATCGCGAGCCCCAGGCCCTCCAGGACCGCCGTGCAGAGGACCGCCGTGAGGATCCTGTAGATCTGTCCGCGGCGGTTGAATTCGCCCGACAGCAGCGCGGCCAGGCCGACCAACACGAAGGTCAAGGTATAGAGCGGCGCGACCAGGCGCTGGTGGCCCTCGGCGATCAGCTCGCCGCGGTTGCGCAGGTCGATTCCAGTCGTTTCGGGCGACATCAGTTCCGCCAGGAAGCGCTCCTTGGGCTCGCGCCAGCGCGTCTGGGGCGTATCGGTGAAGGTGGAGACATCGACCGTGTAGCGGTCGAAGTAGAGCAGGGACAATTGACCGCGGTCCCGGTCGACTTCCTGCCGGTTCCCGTTGACCATGACGACGTGCGGACCGGTATCGGCGCGGACCAGGGCGCCGCGCTCGGCCATCATGGTGACCGGCCTGCCGGCCTTACGGCTGTCGTGGACCAGGATGCCTCGCAGCTCGCCGTCGCTGGTGCGCTCGCGCACATAAACCGTGATCCCGTCGCCCAGGTCGTTGAACATGCCTTCCTGGAGCAGCACCGCCGAATAGTCGTTGCGGATGTGGAATTGCAGATCCTTGAAGGTCCGGTAGGACACCGGCTGGAAATAGAGCAATATGGCATAGACGACGAGCGTGGTCGCGAGCGCGAGGATGATCGCCGGGCGGGCCAGCTGGGCGTGCGACAGACCGGCCGCGCGCAGCACCACCATCTCGCTGTCCATCATCAGCTTGTTGTAGACGAAGAGCACCGCGCAGAAGGTCGCGATCGGCAGCACGATGCCCAGGAAGGACGGCAGCAAAAGTCCCACGAAGGCGAAGAACGTCGTGGCCGGCAGGCCGCGGTTCACGATGTAGCCGAAGAAACGCAGCGACTGGGTCAACCAGACGGCGAAGGTCAAACCAAGGGTCACGAAAAACGTCGCGAGCCAGAGCTGATTGAAGATGTAGCGTGTGATCGATCGCATGGCGGCTATTTGTAACCCGCCTCCGCGAAAGCCGATAGGTTGAAATTCGGGAAGGCCGTGACCGGCGTCCTGTCTTCGTCTGTCCGGCGTGGTGCCCGAGTCTCCCCGGTTCATAGAAGCTGGAGGACATCTCGGCATCCGGGCTATGCTAATGGTGTTTGGCACAAACGACGCTATCCGGTTGGGGGCCACGGAGGGCGTTGTGGCCACCGGGCGCCGCATTTGGGAAGATGTCGGTCGAGGAATGCAAACGACGTGGTGTCGGTCAAATCATCCGGCTGGGCGGGGACGGCTGAACGCGGGGAACCCGCGTCCGGGGCTGCCCGCCGTGCCGCGGGGGCGCCGCGGGTGTCCGTCGTGGTCCCGGTCCACGACGAGGCGGGCAACATCGCCGCGCTGGTGGCCGAGATCGAGACGGCGCTGGGACCGGAGCTTGATTTCGAAATGGTTTTCGTGGACGACGGGAGCCGCGACGAAAGCCCCGGGGAGCTGGCTCGGGCGCGGCGCGGCCATCCGCGGCTGCGGGTGCTGCGGCACCGGGAGCGGTGCGGGCAGAGCGCCGCCCTGCGGACGGGAGTCGCCGCCGCCCGCGGCGCTTGGATCGCCACCCTGGACGGCGACGGCCAGAACGATCCCTCGGACATCCTGGTACTCCTGAAGGTTCGGGACGAGAGCGAGGATCCGGCGCTTCGCATGATCGCCGGCGTGCGCCGGCAGCGACGGGACGGCCTGGTCAAGCGTTTTTCCTCTCGCGTCGCGAACGGCCTGCGCAGCCGGGTCCTGCGCGACGGCGCGACGGACACGGGTTGCGGCCTGAAGCTGTTCCAGCGCGAGGCCTTTCTGGCGCTGCCGTTCTTCGATCACATGCACCGCTTCCTGCCGGCGCTGGTCCGACGGGCCGGCGGCGTCGTCCTCGAGGCGCCGGTCGATCACCGCCCGCGGCGACACGGCGCCTCGCACTACGGAGTCGCCGATCGCGCCTGGGCGGGACTCGTGGATATGCTCGGGGTCGCTTGGCTCCAGCGTCGGGCGAAGGTCCCAATTGTAGAGCGGATGGACGAGTGATGAGTGAGGTATGGATTTGGCTCGCCATAGGATTCCTGGGACAGGCCCTCTTCTCCTGTCGCTTCATCGTCCAGTGGCTGGTCAGCGAGCGCGAGGGACGCAGCGTCATCCCTCGGGCCTTCTGGTATTTCAGCTTGTTCGGCGGTATGACGCTCCTGATCTACGCCGTCCACAAGCAGGATCCCGTATTCATCGTCGGTCAGGCGGGCGGGGTGTTCATATATTCGCGAAACCTCTATTTTATCTGGCGCACCCAGCGAAGCGGGTGATAAGGCGGGACCGGCGAGGTGGAAACGAGCTGAAGCCTTTTTCGTGAAATGAAGATATTCAACAAG
>JAOUCL010000483.1 GCA_029859805.1 Rhodospirillales bacterium
AACTTCTGGCAGCGCAGCCTGGACGGCAAGCTCTATTCCGTCTCGGTCGGCGCCGTGCCGATCATCGCCCCGCCCAAGACCCGCGTGACCGGCCCCTGCCTGACGCTCCATTAGCGCAAGCAGCCGGAACGCCGCGCCGCGGCCGCATGGCCGGGACACGTCCTGGCCGTGTCTCGGTTTGAAACCCTGCCGATACAAAGCCCGGATGTGACTTTATGTACCCGCCGCCCTTCGTGCTCTCCTAACCTTGTCTTCGCACAAAGATAGGAACAGGGGATGCTGCACAACCCACCGTTTCACATCGACGGATCGTCAGGGGGGAACATCTATGGGAATTGGAACGCGGCAAACTACGAAGCTGCGGTTCGCTGCGTTCTGACCCGCATCCGCTCGACCACGTCAGGCCGGGCGCTCGCCAATTCGATCCGCCACCGGATCGAGATCGTGCCCTACGACTTCCGGAACCGGCCGAACCAGTGTGACGCGGGGGCGAATATCCGGCCGCCCCGCACGGTGTTCAACGTGTCCCGGGCGATGGCCACGGACGTGTTCGCGCCGGCGACGCCCACCTGCGCCGCGATCGCGGGGCAGGGCACCGGCTCCGGCTCCCAGCTCCAGTATACGCCCGGCTTCTTTGTCCCCGGCAGCCGATTGCATTGCATCGATCCGGGCCCGGGTATGGCGGTCGACGAGGCGCTCTACCATGAGATCGTGCACGCGGCCATGAACAGCGCCGGAGCGGCCACGCCCCATCCCCTGCGCGGCTTCCTGCAGCACTTCCAATCTTTCGACGAGTACACCGCAGTCATCGTGACCAACGTCTTCTCCTCGGAGACCGGCCGGGACTTGCGCGGCAGCTATCCAGGCACCACGCCGCTGCACGACCCGGCTGGCTTCTATGCTCGCAACGACAACGCCTTCATGATCGGGCGGGTCTGCCGGCTGATGCCCGTTCTCACGCGGGAGCTCGCGCGTGTGCCCTGCAACTTCAACCCCTTCCGCGAGTTTTACCGCGCGAGCGCGGGACTGACGCCCCATTCCACTCGGGCGAACACAAGGGGCACATCGCTCCCATTCTGATCAGGATCAGCGCAACGGAACGATGACCGTATTCGGGCGATAGGCCGACATGAGAGCCCGCTTTGTGATTTCGCCACGTCCGAATTCAAACTGAGAGACCGCGCGCGCGTTTTCGAGCTTGGCTGGGCCGCTCGGCGGTCCTAGGCTGGCGAAAATTCCACACCCCGGAGAGCGACAATGACCACCTCGGCTCCGAGCTCCTTTCACAGCGCCAGCGCGGCCGGCCACGGCCACGCCGTCGGCATCTGGCTGCTGGTCTGCGCCGCCATGGTGCTGGCCATGGCGGTGATCGGCGCAATCACGCGGCTCACCGAATCCGGGCTCTCGATCATGGAGTGGGCGCCCCTGACCGGGGCTCTGCCGCCGCTGAGCGACGCCGAGTGGCAGCGCATCTTCGAGATCTACAAGCAGATCCCGGAGTACACCGAAGAGAACGCCGGAATGACCCTGGCCGAGTTCAAGACGATCTTCTGGTGGGAGTGGATCCACCGCCTCTGGGGCCGGCTGATCGGCGTGGTCTTCGCCGTGCCCTTCGTCTGGTTCCTGGTCACCAAGCGGGTCGCGCGCCGGCTGGTCCCGCATCTGGTCGCGATCTTCGTCCTGGGGGGGCTCCAGGGCGGCATGGGCTGGTACATGGTGGCGAGCGGCTTCGCGGACATCACGGATGTCAGCCAGTACCGCCTGGTCGCCCACCTGGTCCTGGCCGTCGCGATCTACGCCTACCTGCTCTGGGTCGCTTTCCTCCTGCTCGCCCCCGGGCCGCAGGCCGGCGCGGACCGGCGCGCCGCATCGCTGCGCCCGGGCCTCGCCGTCTTCGCCGCCCTGGTCGTCGTCGCGGTCGCCTCCGGCGGCTTCGTCGCCGGAATCAACGCCGGCTTCACCTACAACACCTTCCCGCTGATGGACGGCGACCTGGTGCCGGCGGGCTATGGCGACCTGCAACCCTGGCTGCTCAATCACTTCGAGAACGTCGGAGCGGTGCAGTTCAACCATCGTCTGCTGGGGGTCGTCACGCTGGCCCTGGCGGCGGGGCTGTGGCTGTGGTCGCGCCGCCTGACGCTGTCCGGCCCGGCGGCCCGGGCGGTCACCCTGGTCTTCGCCATGGCCTTGGCGCAGTTCGCGCTCGGCCTCTCGGCGCTGCTTCTCGTGGTGCCGGTCTGGCTCGGCGCGCTGCACCAGGGCGGCGCTCTCGTTCTGTTCGGGCTCGGCCTCTGGGCGCTCTACCAGCTGCGTCCCGCCGGCGCGGGATAGCATGAGCGGAACTGACGACCCCGCGGACCTGGCGATTCCGGACGAGCCCCTGCCCGTCTCCGTGCTGACCGGGTTCCTGGGCAGCGGCAAGACGACCGTGCTGCGCCGCCTGCTCGGCCACCCGGCGATGGACGAGACCGCGGTCGTCGTCAACGAGTTCGGCGAGGTCGGCCTCGACCACCTGCTGGTCGAGAAGGCCGACGAGGACACGGTGCTGCTGAACAGCGGCTGCCTCTGCTGCACGGTGCGCGGCGATCTGATCGACACCTTGCGCCGCCTTTTCAAG
>JAOUCL010000484.1 GCA_029859805.1 Rhodospirillales bacterium
TCTGCGACCTGAGTCCGATAGCGGGCCAAGTCTGCTTCCGCCGCCTCGCCGTCGCCGTTCGCAAGCACAAGGCACACCGCGCGTAGATGGGGCAAGTTCTCGTCATGGCGTCCCAGCCCGCCGCGTGGCAGCCATTGGGCTATGTTGGTTCGTCGGCGCAGGTAATCCTCGAGCGTACAACAGAACTCCCGCGCCTTGCACCACGCGGGATCCGGCACGGGCTTTTCCAAGCCTGGAAAGGGGGTTCGAGGCACGGCTCCCTGCGGCCGCGGTCGCGGCACGACAGTCGGCGGGGATGGCAGGAACGGGCGTGCCGCCGCGGCGACCTTCGCGGCGAGCAGTGTGCAACCGGTGAGCTTCCCGCCATAGGTCGAAATCCACGGTCGCCACGGGTCCGTCGCGATGCGAAACCGCCGTGAAAGCTCGAGCGGATAGACGTTTTTATTGTAGTTCGTTTTGACGGCCAGCGGACGTACGCCGCAACGCAGGGCCAGGATATCCTCCTTACGGCTTTCGGCCTTGAGGCAGCGGTTGCGTTGGTCGAGCAGGAACCGCACGTCCTCCGGCGCCGCCACAAAGCCCTGATCGGCATCGTCGATCGCGGTCTCGGTCGGCCCCCACATGGCGACGGGCCCCCACGGTACGCTGGTCATCACGTCGCCGTGCGCGCCCGACTCGAAGATCAGCGGTATCTCGTGATCGCTCGGCCGCGGAAAGCTGATATAGACGCCCTTGCTTAAGGCGTGCTTGTAGGGTGATTGGATGGCGAAGGCGGCGTTGACCTGATCGGTCCAAACGCCCGCACAGTTGACGACCAACCGGCTGCGGATTTCGATCTGCGATGTCCCGAGGCGGTCTTGGGCTCGCAGCCGCCAGACCCCCTCCGACTGGGCGAAGTCGCCGCCGTCGACCGCACAGTAATTAAGGGCGACGGCGCGCGGCAGCGTGTGGGGCACGATCCAGTGGAGCACGAAACGACTGTCGGACATCTTGAGAACGGCTTCCTCATAGGTCAACGACCCTGCGCTTTGCGCGAGCAGGCGCTCTTCGGGATAATGCGCCTCGAGGGCCGGATGACGGCGGTTGAAGTGGCCGATCAGCCAGTATGCGTAGAGCCCGCCGAGGACGACGTACTTGCCCAGGACCGCGCCGGGCGCCGTACAGTAGCGGAAGACGCGGGGCGAGATCAGGTCGCCCATCTCGCGGATCATGCTGTCCCGGGCGCGGGAGAACCGGTACACCGAGCCCAGATCGAAGCATCGCAGATACAGAAGCCCGCCCCACACCATCATCGCCGATGCCTGGCTGGTGCCGCAGGCGAAGTCACCGCGATCGAGAAGCGCGACGCGATAACCCTCCCGGCACAGGCGGTTATAGAGGCACGCTCCATTCACCCCGCCGCCGATGATCACGGCGTCGAAGGTCTGATCTCTTGCGGCGGTCAGCCGCTCGGTGCGCAAAGCTCCGGCCGACATCGTTCAATTCACCGGACAGCGAACCTCAAGGTTAGCCACAAGCATGGCGGGACCTCAATGACGCATCTCAAGGGCACCGGCATTCCATCATCCTCTCTTGGCCGTCCGCGGGCGTAACGGCCCGCCCGGTCATGGTTCTCTTTGCCCCGGTGTGGCAGCGGCCTCGGCTCCAAAATGAGCCCATTGCATGGAAGTCCAAAGCCGTGTGGAATTCCCGAGAGATTCAGACGCCCTTCAGCCTGCGTGCCGACAGCCTTCCCGTTCTCTACGTCGCACTCGGCCGGGGATTTGCGAGGCGGCGGCACGTCGCGGCTTGCAAGCCGGCAGGCCGAGCCTATCATCGCGGCGGGCAAGTCCCTGCCCGGGAGGATGCCATGGTCCGCCGTCTGCGCCTCGTGAGCGGCCTCGTGCTGTTCGTTTTCGTGCTGACGCACTTCCTGAACCACGCGCTTGGTCTGGTTTCGCTCGAGGTTCTCGAGGCCGGGCGACTCTGGTTCCTCGCGTTCTGGCGCGCACCGCTGGTTACGCTGATGCTCTACGGCGCGCTGCTGCTTCACCTCGCCCTGGCCTTTTGGGCACTCTACCGGCGCCGGCGTTTGGCCATGCCGGCCTTGGAGGCGACGCAGCTCCTGACCGGTCTCGCGATCCCGCCGCTCGTGATCCTGCACCTGCTGGGCACGCGCTTCGCGGCGGAGGTGCTCGGGACCCAGGACAGCTACACTTACATCCTGCTGATCTTCGGCAAGTTCAAGCCACTGGTGCCGTTCCGCCAGCTTGCCGTGATGACCTTCGCCTGGACCCACGGATGTATCGGCCTGCACTACTGGCTGCGTTTCAGGCCCTGGTACCCGCGGATCCGGCTCATGGCCTTTGCGGCCGCGCTGCTGGTCCCGGTGCTCGCGCTGCTCGGCGCCTTCGTCGCCGGGCGCGACGTGCTGCGCTTGGCCGAGGACCCGGCCTGGCTGGAGGCGGTGGTCGCCCGGCTCAACTTCGCCGACGCCGAGGCGCTGCTGCTGATCGGCCGGCTCGAGAACGGCTTCCTGGTCGGCTTTTTCGCGTTGCTGGGGCTCGTGCTCTGTCTTCGCGTGCTGCGCGACTGGCGGGCCCGGCGGCGCGGCGCGGCGTACCTGACCTATCCGG
>JAOUCL010000031.1 GCA_029859805.1 Rhodospirillales bacterium
GGTCGCGATCGCCTAGATCGAGGGCAATTTCGCCGAGCAGGTGAGCCGTCGCCTGCCGCAGGACGCCCCGGGCTTCTACTTCATCGACATTCAACCGGACCAGGTCGCCGCCTTCGACCGGACCGTCGAGGCGGTGCCCGGGGTGCGCGAGCTGCGCCGGGTACCCATGCTGAGAGGCCGCATCACCGCAGTCAACGGCACGCCGAGCGAAGAGCTCGAGATCCCGTCCGAAGTCGAATGGGTGTTTCGCGGCGACCGCGGCCTGACCTGGACACGCGAACCCCTGGCCGGGGCCGAGCTGACCGCCGGCGAGTGGTGGCCGGCCGATTACGACGGGCCGCCGCTGATCTCGCTGGACAACGGGGTCGGAGAGGCCTTGGGCCTGGCACCGGGAGACCGGCTGACCGTCAACATCCTGGGACGCGATGTCGAGGTGACGATCGCCAACCTCCGGGTCATCGACTGGTCGAACCTGACCATCAATTTCGTCCTGGTCTTTTCGCCCGGTCTGCTGGAACGCGCGCCGCAGACCCAGATCGCCACGGTCAAGGCCGACCCGGAGGCCGAGGCCCTGGTCGAGCGGGCGGTCACGGACCGCTTCGCCAACGTCTCGGCGATCCGGGTCAAGGAGGCGCTGCGGGCGGTCGCCGAGCTGATGGCGCACATCGCAGCGGCCGTGCGGGCGACGGCCAGCGTGGCCCTTCTCGCCGGCGTGCTGGTGCTGGCCGGCGCGGTCGCCGCGGGACACCACAGGCGGGTCTACGACGCCGTGGTCCTCAAGGTCCTGGGCGCGACCCGGCGCGACATCGGCCAGGCCTTTCTCATGGAGTACGGTCTGCTGGGCTTGGCCACGGCGTTCATCGCCGGGCTGCTGGGCACCCTCGCGGCCTATCTCGTCCTGACGGAGGTCATGCACATGACCTTCGCCTTCCTGCCCGGCGCGGTTATCTGGACGGCCTTGATCGCGACCGGGATCACGCTGGCGCTGGGTTTCGCCGGCACCTGGCGGGCCTTGTCCCAGAAGGCGGCCCCGCTGCTGCGCAACGAGTGATTAACCGGGCGGCATTACAATCCGCCAATGTGGCAGGAATCGTTGCGAATGCTTATTGATTCGCGCGGTTCATGCTACAATATTACTCCTGTTATTCGCTAACTGAGGCAGCTAGAGGGCTATCATGGCAATCGGACCCGATCGCAGAACAATGACCCCCGCACAGACGCGTGCGGCCGAAATCGACGTCGGCCTGCGCAGCTATATGCTGCGGGTCTACAACTACATGTCGCTGGGCGTCGCCTTTACCGGCATCGTCTCGTTGTTGGTGGCCATGAATCCCGCGGTCATGCAGGCCGTCGTGGGCGGGCCCTTCGTTTTCGTGCTTATCATCGGTGTCCTGGGCTTGGGCTGGTTTGCGCCCCGGCTCATGATGTCGGGCAGCGTGGTCACCGCACAGGCCTGCTTCTGGGTCTATGCGGGGCTGTGGGGTGCGCTGATCGCGCCCTACTTCTACATCTACACCGGCGATTCCATTGCCCGGGTGTTTTTCATCAGCGCCGGCGCGTTCGCCGGCCTGAGCCTCTTCGGCTACACCACCAAGCGCAATCTGGCGCCCCTGGGAGCTTTCTTCACCATGGCTTTCATCGGTGTGATCATCGCGCTGTTCGTCAACTTCTTGCTGGTACAGAGTGCCGGATTCGACCTCTTGATCTCCGTCATCGCGGTGCTCCTCTTCGCGGGAGTGACGGCCTACTACACGCAGATGATCAAGGGCATGTATGCCGAGGCCGATGCCGGCGACGTGGCGACCCGCAAGGCGATCTTCGGTGCCTTTGCGCTCTACGGTGCCTTCATCGGACTGTTCATCTATCTTCTGCACATCTTCGGTGTCATGCGCGACTAGACAGACGCGAGCCGCCTTTTCGCAAACGGCCCGGGAGCCTGCTCCCGGGCCGTTTGTTTTTTTGGGCCGCCTAGATCGTGCGGCCGCCGTCGACCGGCAGGCAGACGCCGGTCAGGAACTCGCCCTCGTCGGCGGCCAGGTAGAGCACGGCGTTGGCGATGTCCTCGGGCCGGGACATGCGGCCGAGCGGAACCGACTCAATGAACTTCTCCCGGAGCTCCGGCGTGTCCGGCTGGCCCATGAAAGTCTCCAGCATGCCCGTCGCGCCGATCACGGGGCAGACCGCGTTGACCCGGATCCGGTCGGGCGCGAGTTCCAGCGCCATGGACTTGGTGATCGTGTTGACCGCGCCCTTCGAGCCGTTGTACCAGGTCAGCCCCGGACGCGGCCGGAGTGCGGCGGTGGACGAGGTGTTGACGATGCAACCGTGGCCCTGCTTGCGGAACAGCGGCACGACCTTGAGGGCCGCCAGGTAGATCGCCTTGACGTTGACCGCGTAGGTGCGGTCGAACTCCGCCTCGCTGACCTCGACCATGGACTGGTTGACGTGGCTGTAGCCGGCGTTGTTGACCAGGATGTCGAGCCTGCCGAAGGCGCTTACCGCGGTCTCGACCATCGCCTTGACCTCGCCCGGCCGGGTTACGTCGGCATGCACGAAGACGGCCTCGCCGCCGTCCCCCCCGATCTGCTCGGTCACCCTCTGCCCGCCCTCGTCGTTGATATCCGCGACCACGACGGCCGCCCCCTCGCGCGCGAAGCATTTGGCGATTCCCTCGCCGAAGCCCGATCCGGCGCCGGTCACCAGCGCCGCCTTGTCCTTCAGCCGCATGGTCCCCCCTCCACCCCGCATCGGGGCCCTTGGTTTCAGCCGTGCTGCAGCACCACGGTCTTCAGCACGCTGAAGCCGTACAGCGCCTCGAAGCCCTTCTCGCGGCCGTAGCCGCTTTTCTTGACGCCGCCGAACGGCAGCTCGACGCCACCGCCGGCGCCATAGTTGTTGACGAAGACCTGGCCCGAGCGCAGGGCGCGGGCGAGGCGCATCTGCCGGCCGCCGTCGCGGGTCCAGACCCCGGCGACCAGGCCGTAGTCCGTGCCGTTGGCGAGCTTCACCGCCTCGGCCTCGTCGCGGAACGGCAACACCGCCAGCACCGGCCCGAAGACCTCCTCCTGGGCGAGCGGATGGTCCGGCGGCACGTCGACGAATAGCTGCGGCGCCACGAAATAGCCGCCCGGGGCCGCGTTGGCCGCGATCCGGCCCTGGGCCGCGGGCCGCAGGCCGTCACCGGCCGCGCGCGCGAGATAGTTCTCGATCCGATCCCGCTGAGTCTCGCTGATCATGGGGCCGCAGTCGAGGTCGGCATCCCAGGGCCCGGCCTCGAGCCCGGCGAAGCGCTCGGACAGGCGGCCGACGACCTCGTCGTAGACCGGGCGCTCGACCAGCACGCGGCTGCCGGCGGAACAGGTCTGGCCGCCGTTCTGCACGATGGCCTTGGTCAGCACCGGCACGGCGTCGTCCAGGTCGGCGTCGGCGAAGACGATCTGCGGTGACTTGCCGCCGAGCTCCAGGGTCACCGGACAGTGGTGGCCGGCCGCCGCCGCCGCCACGCGGCTGCCGGTCTCGGGCGAACCGGTAAAGGACACGTGGTCGATGCCCGGATGGCCGGCCAGCGCCGCACCGGCCTCCTCGCCAAGACCGGTGACCAGGTTGATGGCCCCTGCCGGAAAGCCGACCTCCAGCGCCAGCTGGCCGATGCGCAGAATCGAGAGGCAGGCGTCCTCCGCCGGTTTGACCACCACTGCGTTGCCCATGGCGAGCGCCGCGCCGATCGAGCGGCCGGCGATCTGCGCCGGATAGTTCCACGGAACGATGTGGCCGGTCACGCCGTGCGGTTCGCGCAAGGTCAGGACGGTCATGCCGGCCTGATAGGGCAGGGTTTGCCCATGCACCTTGTCGGCGGCGCCTGCGTAGAATTCGAAGTAGCGCGCCGCGGCGACGATGTCGGCGCGGCCCTGGGCCAGCGGCTTGCCGGTGTCGCGGGCTTCCAGCGCAGCGAGCGAATCGCCGTCCTCGAGGATCGCCGCGCTCAGTCTGGCAAGCAGCCGGCCCCGCTCGGCCGCGGTCATACGTCCCCAGGGACCCTCCAGCGCGGCGTGGGCGGCGTCCACCGCCGCGTCCACATCCTCGGCCGTGCCCCGCGCCAAGGCGCCGAAGGCGCCGCCGTCGCTGGGATCGATGACCGGCAGGCTTTCCCCGCCCAGGGGCGGCCGCCACTCGCCGCCGATCAGCACCTGCGCCTCCGGCATGCCCAGACCCTCCCGTCGCCGCAACCACTATGGAGACTAGCGCAGGCAACGCGAAGGGCGCAAAGCCAAAGCAGAGCGCCGGCGGGCGCGTCGGCGGCTCGATCAGTCGGCCGCCGGCCGCAGGTCCGTCAGTTGATCCATGTCCTTCCGGCGCAGGCGGGCCTCCAGCGCGGCCAGCTTCGGTTCGATCGCGGAACCGAGGTGGATCTGCGGCTGCGATGGCGTGCGGCCCTCGCGCTTTTCCCGCTCCGCGATCGAGTCTCTGGCGTCGTAGAAAGCCTCGACGAAGGAAAATCCCTGGCGCAGCCGCTCGTTGAAATAGGCCCTTCCGAAGTAAGTGAAATCATTCTGATTGCTGCAGCCGAAAGAGTTACGGTCTGCGCGCGCAGCGGTCATGATCAGCGTGTTCTCGTCCTTCAAGACGTCGATGAATCCGCCCGAATAGCACGCCGAGACCACCAGGATCCGCCACTTGATACCCGAGAGGTCGAGGATTTCCTTCAGCTTCGCCGCCGATAGGCCGTTCAGGCGCAGCGGCCAGAAGCGCGTCGAAAGCACATGATTGCGCGACCCGTGCGACGTCAGGAAGACGAACACCATGTCCTCGTCGCGATCGATGCGCCGGGCTATGCCGCCCAGCGCCCGGCGAAGGTTGCTGGCGCTGGCCAGGGGTAGCTCTTCGACGGTCGACCGGTTGTTTATCAGCATGACCGACCGCTCCTTGGTGTCGAAGCGCTCGTCGAACAGCGTTCTGACGAACCGCACCTCCTTCATGAACACATCCTGATAGGCGGAGCCGCCGAAACCCACGAAATAGAGGTCAGTGACCCCAGCGCGCTGGGATGCCAGGGACTCGGTCACGCGATCGAGCAGGTCCCGCTGGGCATCGTAGGTGTCCTCGACGTTTATCCGGGCGTAATCCGGTGACTCGTCCTCGGCTGCGGCGCTGTACCAGAGCCGTTCTTCGGGCAAGACGAATTGTAGGCCGGTGTTACAAACGGCAAAAGCCAGGGCAAGCGCCACGGCCCGACCTATGCCTGAACCGTAGAGCAGTCCAACCACGCGAAAAAACCACGGCTGGCAGCCAGACGGCCCAGACGAGAAACAAGTTCGCGGCGGCCAAGTAGGACAAGTAGTAAATGGTGTTCGGCTGCAAAGTCGCTGTACCAACGCAAGAGGGCGACGACGGACAGTACGAGCGGGCCGACCGACGCCATGAGCACCAACAGTGCGCCGGCGGTCGACGGAGCCCCTTGGATGCGCGCCACTAGATAGACGCTGAACAGAAAGAGCAGATAGACGCTCGCAGTGTGGCTGAGGCCGTAGAAATTGAATTCACGTTCCGGGGCGGTGATGAAGAAGCTGTAGCCGAGCCAAAGGGCGAAGCTTGCAAGAAGCAGCAGGACCGCCTGGTCGATGCTGAGTCTGAAGGAGTCGCGCCGAACCGGGAGCATCAGAGCGAGCCGGAAACCTGCGATCATGTTGCCGGCCACGTCGCGCAGATGGTTCATGTCGCTCGACCTTCAGCAAATTCGTATGAACAGGAATGGCATCTACTATCGCGCGAAATCCATTAAGATCCAGTTGCCCGGGCGTGCGGGCACATGGACTGCCGCACGTCTGGCCTGTCTGATATGCGGAACAGAATCAGACGCTTACGTAATGACGGCGCCGGGGCGGCTTTTTCCCGCCCCGGCGCCGCCGACAGCTGCTCTGAACAAGTGTCCGTCTCGTGCCCTGAAATACGGTTGGTACGATCGGGTGTGGTTGCCACTATGTGGCGTGGCCTCTTAAGAAACCCTTGCCGGAACTGTCAGCGGGACCGCCACCGCCGCTCGAGCAGAGGCCAGGACAGCTCGGCCAGGACGGAGCCGCAGACCACGACGATTGCCGCGACCTGCACCCACGTGATCGACTGGCCCAGGATGGCCAGCGCCAGGACCGCGGTGATCACCGGCTTGAGGAAGAAGAGGTAGCTGCCGCGGGTGATGTCCGGCACGGCGGCCAGCCCCGCGAGCCAGAAGAGCTGCGTCACGGTGGTGTTCCACAGGGCCAGCGTGAGCAGCGACCAGGCCGCGACCGGCGGCTTGTCGAAGAGCGTCGCAGGGTCGACCCAGACGCCCCAGGCCACGCCGACGATGAGCCAGAGGCCAACGGCGCCGATCGACATGGAGACCGTCGTGATGCGGATCGCGCCATGCTTGACGATGAGCGGCTTCGCCAGCACCGCATAGGCCGAACCGGTGGCCGCGCAGATCAGGGTCAGGCCGAGCCCGGCAAGCGAGCGGTTGGCACCCGCCAGTTGCGCCAGGTAGCCGTCGGTCAGCAGCAGCGCCACCCCGAGAATCGCGCAGGCGCCGCTGATCAGCTTCGGGATGCCGATGGGCATGCGATAGACCACAAGGTTGGTCAGGCCGACGAAGATCGGCATGGTCGTGACCAGCGTGCCGACCTGGACGATCGAGGCGTAGTCGAGCGCCCAGTGGAACGCCAGGTAGGGCACGCTGACCCCGCCCAGCGACAAGAGCAGCAAGCGCAGGCCGTCCTGCCTGAGCGGCGTCAGGAGGTCGCGGGTCGCCTTGCGGGACAGCGCGACCACGAGCAGCCCGGCCCCGCCCAGGACGTAGCGCCAGACCGAGACCTCCGGCCCGGCGACGCCGGACAGCACGGCGAAGAACTCGCTGGAGGCGTGGCCCGTCACGCCGATGAAGACCGCGAAGTAGGCCAGCGTCGGGGTCATGCGCATCGGAGTCACAGGCCCTTCGCGAAGTCGAGCAGCGCCCGAACGGTCTCGGCCGGACGCTCGAGCGGGATCAGGTGGCCGGCATCGTCCAGCGTTATTTGGCGCGCCCTGGGCAAGCGGGCGCCCAGCGACGCCAGCGCCGAGGCCTCGTAGAACACGCGGTCCTGCAGGCCGGTCATGACCAGCACCGGCAAGTCGAGCCGCTCGTAAGGCAGGTCCCAATCGGCCTCGGCGGCCCAGGTCAGGAGGTTCATGTGGCCGTGAGCGGGGTCGAGCGGCTCGTAGGGGGCCTCGCCGAGGCAAGTCGAACGCAATGCCGTGAGCTTCTCCTCGTTCACCAGCAGCGGCAGATAGAGGTCCATCAGGAGCTGAAGGCCCCCGGTGCGCGCCGCCCGCGCCATGCCCTGGTTGATCCAGTCGAGCCGCGGTCCCGGACGCCGCAGCGTGTTGATCAGCACCAGCCCCTCGGCCGCAGCCCCTTGGAGCCAGGCCCGGGCGGCGAAGAGGCCGCCGATCGAAAGGCCGACCAGGATCGGCCGCGGCGGCGCGACGGCATCCAACAGACGGACCAGGTCGCCGGCGACGAGCCCGTCATCGAGCCGGGCGCCGGGGCTGAAGGGGCTGTCCTGCTGGCCGCGCAGGTTGTAGGCGAGGGTGCCATAGCCGAGGGCCCGCAGGGCGGGACCGATCTCGGCCTGCCACATCCCGGTGTTGCCGGTCAGCGCGTTGACGAAGACGAAGCTTTGGCTGGCCTCGCCCGGCGGATCGTATTTGTAGTGAAGGCCGTCGCCGGGGCCGAGCGTCAAGAAGGCCATGATTCACCTTGATCGGACGAGGGGCCGGGAGACGGCCCGCCGCCGCATTATCCGCACGAATTCGAACTGCTTGACAAGGGCTCCGACAGCGGCGCCCCGGCGGGGGCGTCAGCCGGGCACGAAGCGCTCGTCCAGCACGATGTCGAAGCGTCCGGCGAGCGCGCCCGGCTCGACCTCGGATGCCGGCTCCAGCGCGACGATCAGGCGGGCCCGGGCCAAGGGGTCGCGGACCCGGTTGAGGATGCCGTCGCGGGCATTGAGCGCTTCGCCGGCCACGTACATCTGCGTGGTCAGCCCTTCGATCCCCCGTCCCGAGATCGCGAAATGGATGTGCGGCGCCCGCCCGGGGTAGGGAACCGGCTTGATGGTGCGAAACCGAAAGGCGCCATCTTCGCCGACTGCCATGCGGCCATAGCCCTGGAAGTTCGGGTCGGCCCGGCCGCCGCGGTCGCCCGGATGGTGATAGCGCCCGAAGGCGTCGCACTGCCAGATCTCGACCCGGGCGCCGGCCAGCGGCCGGCCGGCGGCGTCGAGCACCCGGCCGAAGACATGGGTGACGGCGCCCGATGCCGCTTGGCCGCGGCCGGCCACCTGCACCAGGTCGGTGTCCGAGTCGAGCGGCAGGCGGAGCGGATAGAACGGCCCGGGGGTCTGCCGGGGTGTCGGCATCAAGGCCGCCGACAGACTTTTCGGCAGCACTGCGCCGGCGCCGGCGGCCAGACCGGCCGCGAGCAGCCGGCGCCGTTGCAGCGAACGGGACCGAACCATGCGTCGCCTCCTCCAGGTCTTGTCGACAGGAACAGGATATAGGTCGGCCGGATACGGATAACCAGTCGCGCCATGTCCCCCGCGCGTGACGGGATCCGGCGGCGGTCCGATGGAACGGCTACAGGACGATCACGAGGGTGATGGCCAGGACGCAGGCCATGCTCGTGGCGGCAAAGCTGTCGCGCAGGTCGGGTACGGGCCCCTCCCGCGCGCCGCTCGCAACGCCGAAATCCGCCGGCTCCAGCCGCCCGGCCGCCGCTTCGGCCAGGACTTGGCGCGTGAAATGTCGCACGTAACCGGGTACGAACCGTTTGAAGAGATAGGTCACGAAGGCCGGCTCGAGCCACCGGTCGTCGGGTTCCATGCCGTGCCAGTTTCGCCAGGCGACCCGAAACAATTCGAAGTCAAGGATGTCCAAGGCGGCCTTGGCTTCAGTTACGAGATCGTCGTCACTCAAGCCCTCGACGGCTCGAGAGGGGTCGAATTGCGATAGGTTTGGTTTCATCCCGAAAGCGCTCCTCTTGTCGCTGCGATGGCCTTCGGGCGTCTCCGTTCTGGTCAACCAACTTTAGGCCCACTGGCGTGATGTTCGAAGCTCGCGCAAAATCGATCCTACCGGTGGCAGGCAAAGGAACGGTAAATTTCGACTCCCCCTGCGGCAAGATCGTGCCATTTGAGCTAGACTGGCAACGCCACATCGACGGCATCCAGAAAGAGAGAGGTGCAATGTCCGCTTTCCTCATCGCTCATCTGAACGTTACCGACCCGACAGCTTTCGAGGACTACCGGGCCGCGGTTCCCGATGTGATCGCGCGTTTCGGCGGCCGGTATCTTGTGCGCGGCGGGGCCGTGGAGGTCCTGGAGGGGGAGTGGCGGGTGCCGCGCCTGGTGATTCTGGCCTTCGACAGCATGGACCGGGCCAAGCAATTCTACCACTCGACGGAATATCAGGAGATCCTGCCGCTCCGCCTCGCCGCGGCCAAGGGTGACGTCGTTCTGATCGAGGGCGCCTCCGGCGCCCCATGAGTGCGTGGCCTTCAGCCGCGCACGGCTTCCTTGGGGCGGCAAGCCCGTGCCGCGGCAATCCTTGAAACGACGGGTGAAGCGCCACAAGTGCTGGAGCAGGCCAAATCTATGGTATGGCTCGAACGAGGTGGCTATCCTGTCTTGACATGAGCTCGGAGACCATCGGCGATATCGACGGCCACGCTTCGGGCGCGCGGGACACGGCCCAGCGGGAAGCGCGGCTGGCGCGTTTGAGCCTGCGCTACAACGACATGCTGCGCTCGGCCGTCGGCTGGCTGTGGGAAACCGACGCGCGGCTGAACCTGACCTATGTTTCGCCGCCGATCGCGACCACCCTGGGCGTTCCGGCGCAGATGCTTATCGGGCGCAACCTGCTCCACCTGTTCGGCCTCGAGGAGGGCGAGCGTGCCAGTGGGCGCATGGCCGCGGCCATCGCCGCGCGCCGCTCGTTTCGCGACGAGCACTTCGTGCTCGATATGGGCGAAGGCCTCAGGACGAGCTACCGGGTCACCGGCGTTCCCTATTACAACGAGACCGCCGGTCGCTTCGCCGGGTATCGCGGAACCGGCACGGCGATTCCCGAGTCGCTCGATGCCACCACAGACGACGCCGAGACCGCCGGGCAGCTCTTGGAAATGCTCGAGGCCGCCCTGGTGCAGAAGGACCAGCTCGAATGGGAGATCTCCAAGGCCGGGGACGAATCGCTTCAAATCCGTCTGGCCGGAATCGCGCACGAACTGCGCACGCCGCTCAATGCCATCATCGGCTTCGCCGAAGTGATCAAGGAACGCCAACTGGGTGACGACTGGAAACGCTACCAGGACTATGCACGCAACATCCACGAGAGCGGACTGCACCTGCTCGAGGTGATCAACGACCTGATCGACCTCGCCAGGATCGATAGCGAGCACAAGAGCCTGCAAGCCGAGCGGCTGGACGTGGAGCCGATCGTCGCCAGCGCGCTGCGCATGCTGGAAGACAAGGCGCAGGAAGCAGAGGTGCTTCTGGTCAACGGTTTGGCGCCCGGCACACCCTGGGTGAACGGCGAGCGCCACGCATTGCGGCAGATCCTGCTGAATCTGCTTACCAATGCAATCAAGTTCACGCCGGCCGGGGGCACGGTCGGTGTCGAGTGGCAGGCTCCCGACATGGCAGCACTTGAGCTTATCGTCTGGGATACCGGTGTCGGGATCGACCCGAAGGACCAGGAGCGGGTCTTCGAGAGATCCTACCGGGCACCCCAAAAGAACCTCGAGCGGCCGGGCAGCGGCCTCGGCCTGTCGATCTCGCGCAACCTGGCCCGCGCGATGCGCGGCGACATCACCATCGAAAGCCGGCCCGGCGAGGGCTCGCGTGTAACGCTGCAATTGCCGCTCGACCCGGACCCGGGGAAACCCTAGCGAAATCTCGGCTGGAAGCGTCTGGCGCGGGTGACGGTCTTCTGCGACCGAATGACCGACGAATCCGCCCGGCAGGCTCTTCAGGAGAGGCAACGCGACCTCTGTCTGCCCGGCGTCATCGAACTGCCGCAGGGCTCGGCGGGAAGGGGCGAAGCCCCGGGACAACCAGGGGCCGCCGAGTAACGCGACCCGCTCGGGGCCGCATGAGCTGATGACACGGCCGGCAAGAACGCGTTATACTTAATTTATTCCTATGGCTAGGAAGGCTGTGAAGGGGAAGAGCTATGAAGGCTTTACTAATTCTTATTGTAACGGCGGGGACTGTTCAGGGTGCCTCCCTAGGTCCCGATCAGACGGTCCAGATCCGCGAAATCGAGTTCTCGTCCATCGAATCCTGCCGGCAGGCAGCGCAGCAGATGGTGAAGGGTGCGCACAGGGCCGACGACCGGGCACGGATTTTCTCGGTCGAGGAGTCGACCGGCAGGGTCCTGGTGCCGGCGCCTGTGATTATCGCCGAGTGTGTCAAGATCTGAAATCCCGGCCTTCGCTGAGCATCGAGGACCTTGCAGCGGCGGACCCGGTCACTGTGCGACCGGTCTGACGGCCAAGGCCGTGCGCCGGGCATCGGCCAGGAAGCAGTCGAAGATCTCGGCGACGGCCAGGTTCAGGGCCATGATCGAGGCGTCGACGCTGTCCGCCCCGCTGGGCCGCTCGACGGCGTAGCTCTGGAGCACCAACAAGCGGTCGCCGGCCAAGCCGATCAGGGCCAGCTCGAGCTCGACAACGACGCGGGGCGCGCCGCCGCCAAGCAGCCGCTCGAGACGCTTTATGCGACCTCTGACCTCGAAATCAGGCCGGACCCGCATGTCCGGCGTGACCACCGATTGGGCGATCCTGCCCTGCCGGAGATAGTCGACCAGCTGTCCCTGCAGCAACCGGGTCGGCGGATCGATCCAGTAATGGTAGTCGTGCTGCTGCATTTCGTGGGGTTGCCCCGAGGCACTGAACAGTAGAGGCCGTTCACGCAGAAGCCCGTCGGCCTCCAGGGGCGGCACCGAAATGACGCCGGGCAGACGCCGATCCGCCGACCCGGCCCGCGGGGCCGTTATCAGGATCCTGTAGTAGTGATCGCGCGGGAGCGGCGGGGCCGAGCCCAGGCAACCGGCGAGCGCCGCGGCGGCGAGCGTCAAGAGGACTAGCCGCATCATTGGACCACGCCGTTGCCGGTTTCGGGCTGGGACGAGACCTCCTCGCGCGGCGTGCCGTTCAGCAACAGGCCGGGGTTCTGCCTGATGAGCCGGCTGAACTCGTTCATATTGCGCGTCGCCCCTTCGAGATTGTGAACCAGCGTATCGATGTTCCGCGCTATGGCGCCCAGGGTGTACCGGGCATCCTGGAACGACAGGTGAACATCGTCCTGGTTGTCGGCCACCAGCCCGTCGAGGTTGGCAACCAGTTGCTCGATCTCGGCCACGCTCCTGCTCAGCTGCCGGCTGGCCGTCGCGAAATTCCGCGAGGTTTCCTCGGCGTTCCCCATGAGGCTTTCGACCGCGGCGGCGTTCTTGCCGGAGAGGACCTGCTGCAGCGTTGCAGCGCTCGAATCCAGCCGCGCGACCAAGTCAGCGGCCTGGTCGAGCAACGCCGGTACGCGGCGCTCGATCACCAGGGCAAGCGAATTCACGGTACCGAGCAATCGCGGCAAGTCTTCATTTAGCGTCTGGCCGGTGCGCTCCACGAGGTCCGCGATCCTGCCGAACAGCGGCCTGACGCCGTCGCGGCTCAGATCGCCGAGTTCTGCCGCGGCGCCGGCCATGGCGGCGAAGACGTCGCGCGGCGCCCCGGCCGGGATCTCGCCGCCGCTCGGGACGGCCGTCTCCGAGCGGCCGCCTTCTATATCCACGGTCTTGGCGGACAGGAAGTTCGTGCTGCCGATGCGTGCGATGCTGTCGACCGGGATCCGCCAGCCCTCGTCGATGCTGAGCTTCAGGCGAAAGCGCATGCGCGCGCCCTCCGCAAGTGGCGCGATCTCTTCGACCTGGCCGACGGGATAGCCGTGGTAGCGCACCTGGGTCCCGAAACTCACGTCGGCCACGTTGTCCAGAACCGTGAAATAGGCATCCCGCGCGCCCATCCGCCCGGCGAGCAGCGCGCCCGATATCACCGCCGCCAAGACCATGGCGGCGATGAACCCGCCGACGGCGACGTAGTTCAGGTCATGCTTCCGCATATCCTCACCAATGCCTGGCTCCTGGCCCGTTCCGCCCCGACGCCACTATGCCCCTCCCGCCAACCGGCGCAGGTACCCGGCCGCATCGACTTCGGGATCCTCCGGGCGGCGGTTCAGCAGATTCTGGATGCGCCGGCTCGGGTTTCCGCGCAGACCCTCGGCCGAATCGACGGCAAGCACACGGCCCCGGTCCAGGACCGTGATCCGGTCCGCGATCTTGAATGCGCTTTCCATCTCGTGGGTGACCACCACGATGGTCATGTCCATGGCCTGGCGCAGGCGGAGGATGAGATCGTCGAACGCGGCAGCGACAGCCGGGTCGAGTCCCGCCGAGGGTTCATCGAAGAACAACAGCTTGGGATCCAGCACTATGGCGCGCGCGACCGCGGCGCGCTTCAGCATTCCGCCCGACAGTTCCGACGGCATGAGATCGCCGACGCCGGCCAGGTCGACCACCTCCAGCTTCAAGCGCGCGATGATGTCCATGGTCGTCTCGTCCAGCTCGGCGTGTTCGCGCAACGGCAACTTCACGTTCTCGGCCACGGTCATCGAGCTGAACAGGGCTCCGCCCTGGAAGGCCACGCCCATCTGACGGCGCAGGCCGGTCAGCTCCAAGGGGTCGAGCCGGGACATATTCCGACCGAGTACGGTCAGGCTGCCGGCGCTCGGCACCTCGAGCCCGAGCAGATGGCGCAGGAGCGTACTCTTGCCCGATCCGCTGCCGCCCATGATCACCATGACCTCGCCCGCCTGCACGGTCAGGTTCACGTCGAACAGGACCTGCACCGATCCGTAGTGCGCGTCCAGATGGTGCACCTCAAGGACCGCGGCGCCGTCTGGCGCGGCTGGCGAACGGGGGCCGGGACGCCGGGATCCAGGTGCGCCCATCCTACTGGGTCACCACGAAGGCGAAGATCATATCGGTCACGACGATCGCCGAAATGCCCTGCACCACCGACCGCGTGGTGGCCCTGCCGACCCCTTCTGCGCCGCCCGCGACCAGCGAGCCGTTGACCACGCCGACCAGCACGATCAAAACGGCGAACAAGGTGCTCTTGCCCAGACCGTGCCAGAGGTCGCCGGGCGAGAGCACTGCGATGGTTCCCGAGAGATAGGCCGCCATGGAAAGGTCGAGCGCCGTCGACACGTAGAGGCCGGCGGCTGCCAGGGCCACGAGGTTCGCCCACATAGTCAGCACCGGAAGCATGACCACCAAGGCAAGCAGCGCAGGGGCGACCAGGAAGCGCACCGGATCGACGCCGATCACCTTGAGGGCATCGAGCTCCTGGTTGATCGACATCGTGGCGAGGCGCGCCGCCAGAGCGGAACCTGAGCGCCCGGCGACCAGGATGCCCATGATCAGGGGCGAGAACTCCCGCGTGACCGACAGGGCGATCCCCACGTGGGCCAGGGACTCCGCGCCGAACAGGCCCAGCGAATAGAGGCTTTGAATAGCCAGCATGAGACCTACCGTGGCCGAAAGCAGCGTAGCGATCGGCAACGCCAGAATACCCATCTCCGTCATCTGGGCCGCCACGGCGGCCAGGCGCACCGGCTGCCGCCAGCGCCGGCCGGCGAAGACCCAGCGCAGCGACTCGCCCAGCAGGGCGGCGGAATATCCGATCTCGTCCAAGCTCCGCACGGCGCCGCGGCCCAAATTCTCGATTCCTCGCAGCACGCTGAGGCGCCCCTTCGGGCCTAGGACGCCAGCGCCGCATCGAGATCGGGATGGATCGCGAAGACCTTGTCCAGCCGCGCCAGCTCGAAAACGCGCATCGCCTGGGCGCTGGCCGAGAACAGCTTGAGCGCGGTCCCGTTCCTCGCCGCGATCTGCAGGGCCTCGACCAGGCTCGCGATACCTGAGCTGTCTAGGTAAGACACGCCCGAGAGGTCGACCAGCAGGTCCTTGCCGTGGGACACGGCATCGAGCAGCAGACCGCGCACCACAGTGCAATGCTCCAGGTCCACGTCGCCCGACAGCTTGACGACGACCTTGCCGTCGATTTCGCTCACTTCGTCACGCATTCCGGGTCACTCCAACCGTTTCATCAATCGCAAGAGGTTGCCTTGGCCATCCGGGGCCGGCTCGTATTCGACGCTGTCCATGATCGAGTGGATGAAGTGGGTGCCGAGCTGGCCCGGCCTCACGTCGCTTAGATCGCGCGGCTTGATCCCCGTGGGATCCATCGGCGGCGCGAAGTCGCGCAACAGCAGGACCATGCCGGCCTGACAGCGGAAGACGGCGAGCACAATCTCGCCGTCCTCGTCGTTCCGATAGGCATGGACAAGGATGTTCTTGCAAGCCTCGTCGAGCGCAAGGACGATGTCCCGGGCGTCCGCCTCGCCGAAACCGCAGTGCCGGGCCCCGGCCAGCACGCTGGCACGAACCTTCTTGAGCACCTCGAGCCTGGCGGCAAAGCGTTGCTCGAACAGCAGCTCGAGCGGGGCGGGTTCGGGAGTGTCGTCAAAGGACGTTGCATTAGTCATGGCGGCTTATCCAGGCATCGTCGATGGCGAGCACCGTGAGGTCGTCGCGGGCTTCCCAGCCTTCGTGATCCAGCTCCGACAACAGAACGTTCAATCGTTCCGCGAGAGGCAGGTCGGCGTGGCTTTCGACCAGCTGGATCAGGCCTTCGACGCCAAGCGCCTCCTGTTTGCCGTAGCGGTACTCGGTGAGGCCGTCGGTGAAGATGTAGAACTCGCCGCCGGCCAGTTCGATCTCATGGGTCTCGAAGGTGAGGTCCGGCAAGATCCCGAGCGGCGGCGCCTCGGCCGGGAAGGACTTGTAGCTTCGGTCGGGCGCCCGCAGCAAGGGCGGCTCGTGGCCGGCGTTGGCAAACCAAAGCGCGCCCGTCTCATGGTCGTAGATGCCGGCCACCATGGTCACGAACATGCCGCGGCTCGCCGTCTCGCAGATTTCCCGGTTGATCGCCGCCAGGAGGTCCGCCGGGTCGTCGTAGGTCTTGGCCAGGCAGCGGAACAGGCCGGCCGATTTGGCCATCAGCAGGGCGGCGTTCATGCCCTTGCCCGACACGTCGGCCAGCGCGAAGGGGATGCGCCGCTCGTCGAGAGGAAAGAAATCGAAGAAATCCCCGGACACAAGGCGGGCCGGCCGGTTGAGGCCGACCACCGGGAATTCGGCGGGATCGCCATGCGGCAGAAGGTTCCGCTGGATCTCGGCCGCGAGCTCCAGCTCGCGACCGACGCCTTTCTGGCTGTCCAGCGCACGCGTCAAGCGATCGTTCGAAATGGCGAGCGCGGCCGCGCCCGCCGCCGCCTCGAGGAGCCCGGACTCGCTGGGTAGGAAGGCTCCGATCCGCTTGTTCGCCACCGACAGAACCCCCAAGCGACGACCGTTCAGGGTGAGCGGTGCGCAGAGGAGCGAGCGCAAAGCGGTGTCCCCGCGGCTCCGCGGGTCCCGGTATTCACACTCCACGGTGCCGTGCTGCAGGCAGCGAGCGAATAGAGGGTCGCCCTCAGGGACGAGACCGCCGACAGTCCCCATGGAGCCGCGGCAGAACAGGGTCCCGTCGTCCGCCGTGAGAAACAGTCCGGCCGCCTTGGCGTCCATGGCGCGAAGGATGCCCGCCAGCAGAGACGATAGGGGGCCCTCCAGATCCCGCGATACCGTGAGATCCCGACTGAACGCAGCTAGGACCTCCAGGCGATCTGAAACCGCGTCCTCCAGCGGCAGGGCCGTATTTCGTCTAGCGGTCATAGGAACAACTTGGCTGTCTGGCAGAGCGGCACACCGACAAAGCCTAGTTGAAAAGTATTAACTACCTCTTGGCGACCACGAGGATTTGGGACGAGCGACATGACGCTTCGCCTTGGCCGGGCCGTCGGGTGACGCGAACACGCAACCCGTGCCCGGTCGCGCGGCGGTCCCGAACGGGCATGGAACGATTCAGCGTTCTTCTTCAGTCGCTTGACAGGAAGAACCGGACTTTCCGTGCCAAGGACCGCCGTACGTAACCTCGCGTATGCGCGATCCCTTACGTAGTTTTCCGAATTTACTATGGTTAACGGGCGATGGATCTTCCCGTCTGTCGATCCGATCGGGAGCTGCGGTTCCCGACAAAGCAAAGCTCAAAAGATGATACGAGAGCGGAGAAGGGTCAGGCAGGCCCTCACGACGTGGAGCTCTCATTGAACTCGGACCAGGAGGCGGGCGTGCGCACTCTACTCATCGAAGACAATTCCCTGCTGGCAACGAGCATCCAGAAGATGCTGAATTCGGCGCACATCATCTGCGATACGGTCGACACGGGCGAGGAGGGAACCGAGATCGCCCGGATCTACGACTACGACGTCATCCTCCTCGACCTCACGCTGCCCGATAGCCACGGTTTCGACGTGTTGCGCCGGCTTCGCCGCGGCGGGGTCAAGACACCGGTCGTCATCGTTTCGGGCTGCGCGGAGATAGACGGCAAGATCAAGGCCCTGACGATGGGGGCCGACGACTACTTGACGAAGCCCTTCCAAATGCGGGAGCTGATCGCCCGGATTCAGGCCATCGTTCGGCGCGCCAGGGGCCATAGCGACCCGGTCATCCGCACCGGCAGACTGTCGGTGGATTTGACGGCGCGCGTCGCCAAGGTGGACGACCGGCCGCTGCCGCTGCCGCCCAAGGAGTACGCGATACTCGAGCTCCTCTCGCTGCACAAGGGACGGACGCTCGACAAGACGACCTTTCTCGACCACCTCTATGGCGGGATGGACGAGCCCGATCTCAAGATCATCGACGTGTTCATCTGCAAGCTGCGCAAGAGGCTGAAGGCCGCGACCGGGGGCGAGCAGTACCTCCAGACGGATTGGGGCCACGGCCACATGCTGTGCGACCTGCCGCCGAAGACCGCGGCCCACGAGGCCCCGGTCACAGCGTAAACGTCGCAGCGTAAACCAGGTGCCGCGGGAGGCCCCCGCGTCACCGCGAAAGCCCAAGTTGCGGGACATCCGGCCGTGGAGTGTGGCACCATTGCCGCCATGGCTTGGGATCCGTCATGCTATCTGCGCTTCGGCGCTCAGCGGCTGCGGCCGGCGGCAGAGCTTCTGGCGCGCGTGCCGCTCACCGCTCCGGACTCGATCGTCGACCTCGGCTGCGGACCCGGCAATGCCACCCGGCTGCTCGCCGACCGCTGGCCCCTGGCGGAACTTACCGGGGTCGATCGTTCATCGGAGATGCTTGCCAAGGCGCGCCGGGACGGACCCGATGCCGGCTGGGTCGAGGCGGACCTGGCGGACTGGACGCCGGACCGGCGTTGCGACCTTGTCTACTCGAACGCGACGCTGCACTGGCTCGATCACCACGACGTCCTCTTCCCGCGACTGATGACCTTCTTGCGGCCGGGCGGCGTGCTCGCCGTTCAAATGCCCAGAAACTTCGCGGCGCCGTCCCACGTGCTGTTGCGGGATACGGCGGCCTCCGGCCCCTGGGCGGCGCAGCTGGCGAACGTGCTGCAGGAAGATCCGGTCGGCGAGCCCGCCTTCTACTATGGCCTGCTGAGCGGATCCGCATCGTCCATCGATATCTGGGAGACCGAGTATCTTCAGGTCCTGGAGGGCGAAGACGCGGTGCTGAACTGGGTCAGGGGCACCGCCCTCCGGCCGGTGATCGAGACGGTGGACGCCGAAGCGCTCGGCGCCTTCGAAGCGCGCTACGCCGAACGGCTGCGCGCCGCCTATCCCCGACGGCCGGAGGACGGGCGCACCCTCTTTCCCTTCGCGCGTCTGTTCGTGATCGCCGTCGCCCGGGACGAAACGCCGGGGCGCTGACGCCGCCCGCACCCGCCGCGAGGGGGTGAATTTGCTCTGGCATTCCTTTATGATCGTAGTAATAGGTGGTTCTTGAGCGGGTTGCGCGATCCGGGCCGCTATTGGCATTTGGGTTCGGATCCCTTGCGCGGCCGGGGCATAGGAATACCGCCAAAATCAAGCGGTGCCGAAATCGGGCGCCGGGAGCGCAGTGGAGGGGAAACCGAATGGTCGATAGCTGCTTGGCCGTGAGCGCCGTGGTCCGCCGTCGGGCGTCGCTTGCGGCATTCATGGCTGTCTTTCTTCTCGCAGCCGGCGAGCTTCGCGCGGAGTCCAGCGCCTCGAAGGACGACCCGGCCGCCTTCCTGCGCGAATTCAGCAGCGAGGCGGTCGGCGTGCTGGCCGACACCGGCCTGACCGAGAATCAGCGCGAGGTCGAGTTCAGGCGGCTGTTCACGACCGGGTTCGACGTCGACGCGATCAGCCGTTTCGTGCTGGGCCGTTATTGGCGTGTGGCAACAAAGCCGGAAAAACGCGAATATCGTGGGCTTTTCGAAGACTTCATCATCGAGAGCTACTCGCGACGGCTCAACGGCTATTCGGGCGAGACCTTGGCGGTCGGCGCCGTGCGCCCGCTGGGCAAGACGGGCGTCATGGTGAGCAGCCAGATCCAGCGTCCCGAGGCGCCCGCGGTCAAGGTCGATTGGCGGCTGCGGAACAAGGCCGGGGCCTGGCGCATCCTCGACATCGAGGTCGAGGGGGTCAGCCTGGCGGTGACATACCGGGCCGAGTTCTCCACGGTGATCACCAACGCGGGGGGACGAGTGGAGAGCCTGCTGGAGAAGCTGCGCGAAACGACGAGCCGGACGAAGACCGGCGGGAAGACCTGACCCGCCGACCCTAGCAGATTCACACATCTCCTGGCTCGGGGTTTGAATGGGTTTGTCACCCCCACCCCAGCCCTCCCCCGTCAAGGGGGAGGGAGCAGAGCATTGAAGCCTCTCGCTTTTCGTCCCCTCCCCCCTTGCGGGGGAGGGCCAGGGTGGGGGGTGAAATCTGGCGCGGCGGGCAGTTCCTCGGCCCCCGGTGACCATCTTCGCGACCCGCACACCACCGACATTGCCTCGATCGACACCATGGCCCTGATATCGCTGCAAAAGATGTGTGCACACGGTAGGCCGCCGACCCTGGGTTATTTGGAGCCGCCGCGCCGGTCGAATTCCACGGCAATTGTGACAAACATCACATTCTTTCCCCGCGGATCGCGCTATCCCGATCGTACAGGAAGCGATGTGCCTCTCTCCGCTTCCGGACCGCCACGTGGCCTGCAGCCTGGCGGTTCGAACTTGGCCCCGCCTGATCCTCCCGGATTCGGCGGGGTTTCTGTTTTCGCCCGGCGGGCGGGTGCCGCTCCTCAGAGCTTGTCGCGCAGACTGTAGTAGAGCATGCCGGCGACCAGGCCAGGCCAACGCAGCAAGGTGCCGCCGGGGAAGCCCGGCTTGGGGACCCGCTCGAAGACGTCGAAGCGCTCGGCGGTGCCGGCCACCGCCTCGGCGATCAGCTTGCCGGCCAAGGAGGTGAGCGCCACGCCCTGTCCCGAATAGCCCTGGGCGTAGAAGGTGTCGGGCGCGAGCCGCCCGAAGCAGGGCAGGCGATTGAGCGTGATCGCCAGCGTGCCGCCCCAGGCGTAGTCGATCGCCGTCTCGGCCAGCTGGGGATAGACGCGCAGCATGTATTTGCGCACGAAGCCCTTGAGGTCACGCGGGAAGCGGCTGGAGTAGGTCTCGCCGCCGCCGAACAGCAGGCGCGTGTCCGCCGAGAGCCGGTAGTAGTCGACCACGAACTTGGTGTCCGAGACCGCCACGTCGTCGCGGATCAGCGCGCGGGCGCCCGCTTCACCCAGCGGCGCGGTGGCCAGCACGAAGTTGTTGATCGGCATGATCTTGCCGGCGATGCGCGGCTCCAGCCCGCCGAGATAGCCGTTGCAGGCCAGCACCAGGTAGCGGGCCTTGACGCGCCCGTTGGCTGTGGCGATCACGCTCGGCCCGCCCCCACCGGTGCCGGTCACCCGGCTGTTCTCGAACAGTCTTGCGCCGGCCTCGGCCGCGGCCCGCGCCAGCCCGAGGGCATAGTTGAGCGGATGCAGGTGCCCGGCCCCCTGGTCCAACGTGCCGCCATGGTAGATCGTGGTGCCCAGCATCTCGGCCATCTCCGCGCGCGAAACGGCGCGCAGCTCCCGATAGCCATAGTCGCGTTCCAAGTGCTCCGCGCTCTCCACCAAGTGCCGGACGTCGCCCGGCTTGTAGGCGGCGTTCAGCCCGCCCGCCCTGTAGTCGCAGTCGATCGCGTGGCGCTCGATGCGCTCGCGCACGGTCGCCTTGGCCTCCTCGGCCAGCTCCCAGAGCTGCCGCGCGGCCGCCTGGCCGAGCCGGCGTTCGAGCTCGCATTGCGACTTGCGCTGGCCCGTGTTGAGCTGGCCGCCGTTGCGCCCCGAGGCGCCCCAGCCGATGCGCTCGGCCTCGAGCAGCACCACGTCGTAGTCGCGCTCGGCCAGGTGCAGCGCGGCCGAGAGGCCGGTGTAGCCGCCGCCCACCACGCAGACGTCGCAGGAAAGCTCGCCTTCGAGCCGGGGATGGTCGCTCAGGCCGCGCGCCGTGGCGGCGTAGTAGGAGTCGGGGTGTTCGGATCGGGCCATGGCATTCACCTGAGATCGTCGGTCATCCGGTAGTAGAGCCAGGCGCCGCGCAGGTACCACGGCCGGAGCGCGGCGAAGGGGAAGCGCCGGGCCGGTCCCGCCATGACCGCGGGCAGCGCGCGTTCTTCGCTCTCCGCACCGGCGACCAGGCGCGCCAGGGCCCGGCCGGTCCAGGGCGCGGTGTTCACCCCGTTGGCGTGATAGCCGTAGGCGTACCAGACGCCGGGGTCGTCCTCGAGGCGGCCGACCGCCGGCGTCAGGTCGCGGGTGAAGCAGACCAGCCCGCGCCAGAAGTGGCGGATCGTCACGTCCCGCCAGTGCGGGAAGACCGCGCCCAGCCGGCGCACGATCCAGGCCTTCATCCGCGCGCCGTCCTCCGGCCGCCCGGTGGTGTCGCCCCGGGCGCCGAACAGGAAGCTGCGGTCGGGCAGCAGGCGGTAGTAGAACAGCAGCTGGCGCGTATTGCAGATCGGGTTCTCGGTCCGCCACTTCTGGGCGGCCAGCTCGTCCTCGGTCAGCGGGCGCGTGGTCACGATGTTGGAGAGGGCCGGCAGAACGCGCCCGTCGAAGGCCGGATGCAGCCCCTCGCGGGTGAAGCCGTTGGTCGCGACGATGACGCGGCGCGCGGCGAGGCTTCCGCCGGCCGTGACCAGCCGGTGCCGGCCCTGCGCGCGCTGCCAGTCGAGCACCCGACTGTGCGGATGGAGTTGGGCGCCCCGGCGTTGGGCGGCGCGGCCCAGGCCGATGGCGAACTTGAGCGGGTCGAGCGCAAAGCCCGCGGCCATGTGGAGGGCGCCGAACTGCTCGCTCGAGTCGTAGCCGACCTCGGCGAACTCCTCGCGCCCATAGAGCCTCGTCTCGATGCCGAACAGGCGGGTGAGCGCCTCGGCCTCCTCCTCCAGCTCCCGGAACCGCCCCGGGCCGTGCGCGACGGTCAGGTTGCCCTCGCCGCGGCGCTCGTAGTCGATGCCCTCGTCTTCGCCGAGCGCGCGGACCAGCTCGATGCCGTCGAGCTGGGCGGCGTAGAAGCGCTTGGTCTCGTCCAGGCCGTAGCGCGCGATCATCGCCTGGATCGAGAGCTTACTGGCCGGCAGGCAGCAGAACCCGCCGTTGCGCCCCGAGGCGCCCCAGCCGATGTGGCCGGCCTCGAGCACCCGGACGTCGATGCCGTGGTCGCGCGCCAGATGCAGGGCGGCCGAGAGGCCGGTGTAGCCGCCGCCGATCACCGCGACGTCGCAGCTCTCCTCGGCCTCGAGCGGCCGCAGGCCGTCGGGCGGTGGCGGCGCGCCGGCCTCCCAATAGCTTTCGACCGGCCGCGTATCGTCGTAGACCGAGCTGTGGAAGAGGGTGTGCATGGCAGGCGGCGCGGTGTCGGAGGGCAGACGGCTAGGCGTTCCGGGTCGCGGTTGCTATAGGCTGTCCGGACCCGTCGACAATAGGCGGGGCGCCCAGCCCCGTCCATGCGAATGATCGAGGAGCCGCCATGACCGATCCCCTGCTTGCCACCCCCTCGGGCCGGCCCCGCGCGCGGGCGCTGCCGGTGCCCTTCGACGGTACGCCCGGACCCTTGAACGCGATCACCGACGTGCCCGGCGTCGAGGTCGGCTACTGCACCCTCGTGCGCGGCGAGGGGCCGCTGGTCGTCGGCCGGGGACCGGTGCGCACGGGCGTGACCGCGATCCTGCCGCGCGGGCAGGCCGGCCTCGGCCTGCCGGTCTTCGCCGGCAGCCACGCGCTCAACGGCAACGGCGAGCTGACCGGCACCTTGTGGATCGAGGAGTCCGGCCAGTGCGAAGGGCCGGTCACGATCACCAATACGCATGCCTGCGGCGTGGCGCGCGACGCCACGGCGCGTTGGCTGGTCGAGCGCCACCCAGAGGCTATCGGCGACTGGGGCCTGCCGGTCGCCGGCGAGACCTACGACGGCGAGCTGAACGACATCAACGGCTTCCACGTGACGGCCGAGCACGTCTTCGAGGCGCTCGAGAGCGCGCGGGGCGGGCCGCTCGAGCTGGGCAGCGTCGGCGGCGGCACCGGCATGATCTGCTACGACTTCAAGGGCGGCTCGGGCAGCGCCTCGCGGGCGGTCCCGATCGACGGCGAGTCCTATCTGCTCGGCGCCTTTGTCCAGGCCAACTTCGGCCGCCGGCGCGAGCTGACCGTCGCCGGCGTGCCGGTTGGCCGGCACCTGCCGGGCGGCGAGCTGCGGAGCAAGCCGGCCGGCTCGATCATCGCCGTGATCGCCACCGACGCGCCGCTCCTGCCGCACCAGCTGAAGCGCCTGGCGCGCCGGGTCGGCCTGGGCATCGCGCGCTCAGGCGGCACCGCCCACAACGGCTCGGGCGACATCTTCCTCGCGGTCTCGACCGCCAACCCGGCGGCCTGGGGCACCGGGGGCGGCCCCCAGTCCGCGGCCTTCCTGGCGAACGACCGGCTCGACCCGCTGTTCGAGGCGGTGGTCCAGGCGACCGACGAGGCGGTGATCGACGCCATGGTGGCGAACGAGACCATGGTCGGGCGCGACGGCAACACGGCGCTTGCGCTCCCCCACGACCGGCTGCGCGACCTCCTGGCGCGCTACGGCCGCGGGGCGGAGTAGGCAAGCAATCGCACGAAGCCCGAATCTTCCTCCCCCCTCGCGGGGGAGGACCGAGGAGGGGGGCTGGCTCATTCGATCTGAATGACGCCTCCGAGGCTGGTGCGAGCAGCCTTGTCCACCCCCATCCGAACCTTCCCCCGTCGAGGGGGAAGGTTTTCTTGCCTTTCACCCGATTTCCCTTGCCGGCCAGCCCGGCGCGGTGGCCGCCAGGGACGGATTCCGCTAGGCTCCCGGCCGAGTCGCAACCGTGATCCTCTTCAAGGGAGACCTCTTCCGATGAGCTCCTTCGATGCCGCCGCCGCCCTGGTCGTCCTGGCGGCCCTGCTCGGCTATCTGAACCACCGCTTCATCGGGCTGCAGCAGACCATCGGGCTGACGGTCATGGGCGCCTTGGCCTCGCTCGCCGTGGTCGGCGCCGACGCGCTGGTGCCGGCGGCCGGGCTCGGCCGGGCGGTGCGCGGCTTCCTGGCCGGCATCGACTTCCACGACGCACTGCTGAACGGCATGCTGTCCTTCCTGCTGTTCGCCGGCGCGCTGCACGTCGACCTGGGCAGCCTGCTCAAGCGCAAGGTGGCGGTCTTCGTCATGGCCACCGCCGGCGTGCTGCTCTCGACCGTGATCGTCGCCGCCGGCTTCAAGCTCGCCTCTGCGGCCCTCGGACTCGAGCTGCCCTTCATCTGGTGCCTGGTGTTCGGCGCGCTGATCAGCCCGACCGACCCGGTCGCCGTGCTCGGCATCCTCAAGACCGCCAAGGTGCCGCCGTCGCTCGAGGCCAAGGTGGCCGGCGAGAGTCTGTTCAACGACGGCGTCGGGGTCGTCGTCTTCTCGATCCTGCTGGCCGCGGCGCTGGGCGCCGAGGAATTCTCGCTGGCCCACGCCGCCGAGCTCTTCGCCGTCGAGGCCCTGGGCGGCGCGCTTCTGGGCCTGGTCCTCGGCTGGATCGTCTACCGGGCCATGAAGGCGATCGACGAGCACAATCTGGAGGTCCTTCTGACCCTGGCGCTGGTCATGGGCGGCTATTCCCTGGCCCAGAGCCTGCACGTGAGCGGCCCGGTCGCCATGGCGGTCGCGGGCCTTTTGATCGGCAACCACGGCACGCGCTTTGCCATGAGCGAGCGGACCCGCGAGCACGTCACGCGCTTCTGGTCGCTGCTCGACGAGATCCTGAACGCCGTGCTGTTCCTGCTGATCGGCCTCGAGGTCATCGCCATCGCGCTCGACGCCGGGCACCTGCTGCTCGGCGCCCTGGCCATCGCCATCGTGCTGGCAGCGCGGGCCGCCGCCGTCGGCCTGCCGCTCGCCGTGCTGTCGCGCCTCACCCCCTTCACCAGGGGCGCCTATCCGATCCTGGTCTGGGGCGGCCTGCGCGGCGGCATCTCGATCGCCCTCGCCCTCTCGCTGCCCGAGGGCCCGATCAAGGCGACCGTGCTCACGGCCACCTACGTGGTCGTCGTCTTCTCCGTCGTCGTCCAGGGCGCCACGGTCGGCATCCTGGCGCGGCGCGTGGTGGCGGGCGCCGCCTAGGGCGGGAGGGCCCGCCCAGGGCCGCGACCGCGGCCGCGCGAGCGCGTGCGAGCGAAGCCAAGCGCCCGGATGGGCGCGCCCGGCGTCTGAGGGCTATGGTAGATTCGCGGGGCCGCCAGGGCCCGCCGGAAAAAGCAAACGAGCCCATGCACGGTAAAAAGTCGTTTGATTTCAATAGCTTATGGGGCGCCGGCGGGCAGGGGCGTGGCGTAAGCCATTGAAAAACAAAAGAAATTTACCACAGCCTCCGTTCGCCCGCTTCGGCGGGCGAACGGAGGCTGTGGTGAACCTTGTTGGTTTCCTGCCTAGGCGACGCGGTTCCGCTTTGTTCTTGACAATGGCGTTATAATAGGGTATATATCCTAACATCGGAAAAGGTACGGGGAGAAGGCCATGGAATCCGACGAGTTTCTGGCCGAGGAGGGCGCGCGCGTCGCGAACTGGCTGGACGGCCTGCAGTTCCGCGGGCTCTGCCTGCCGGAGGGCTTGACCGTGGACCAGGCCGCCCGGGAGCGCGACGGCGCGCGCTCGGCGGCGGCGGGCCTCGCCGGCGAAGTGTGGGACGCCGGGGGCACGGGGATCGAGGCGCGGATCCAGGCCGCCCAGTTCGTCTCGGCCCACGCCGC
>JAOUCL010000485.1 GCA_029859805.1 Rhodospirillales bacterium
CGAAGTGATCTTCGACCCAATTGCCGACCGGGCCGGCCGCCACAGCGACCTGCGCTTGCAGACGCGGGACAAGCAGCACCGTCCCAACCGCGATCAAGAGCACAGCCGCCACTACACGGAAGACGTCCGTGTCGAGGCCGATCGCAAAGCCGATCGTGGCCACAAACAGACCGATCAGGGTGAAGGACAGGGCGACACCGCAGGCGAGCGCTGCCGGCCCCAGCCGGTGCTCGCTCTGCGCCGTGCCAAACACGATGGGCAGGAGCGGCAGGACGCAAGGGGAGAGCACCGACAAGACTCCGGCGATAAGCGCGAGCCCGAGCGTTGCAAGCATGGTGCGGCTCCAACCGAAGGATTAGAGCGTCAGGTCGAGCAACCCCTCGATGGCCACCGCGTTCGTGGACCCGACCGAGCGGACAAGCTCCTGATCGCCCTTGAACACGATGAGGGTGCTCTGGGAGCGCACACCGAGCTCCTTCAAGACCTCTTTGTCCTTGTCAAAGTCGGCTCTTAGCAACAAGAGGTTTTTGTATTTCGGCTGCGCCGTGAGCGCCGCGAGGATCGGCTTCTGGGTCCGGCACGTCGAGCACCATGCGGCATAGACATCCACGAGGATGGGCTTGCCGGCGGTTTGAGCCTCGGCCAGCGCCTCGGGGCTGTAGGGCTGGGTTTCCGCTGCCGACGCAGGCATGGACGCCACAAGCAAAGCGGCCACAAGGCCAGCAAAAAATGCGCGAATCTGGGTCATCACAACCTCCAACGGGGTTTCTCTCCCTATGTTGGTACCAGCGCGCGCGACAAGCCCGCCAATCAAGGTGCTTGAACTTGTCGTGAGCGGCACTTCTTATCTCAAGCGGTGCTTCGGGAAACCGCGGATCAGCCGCGCCGCGAGAGGCCGAAGAGCGCAAGACCGCCAAGAATGGCCGAAACCACCGCATTCCAGCCCGCGAAGGAGAGGCTCAAGAAGCGCCAGGCGGCCTCGTCGCAGCGGATCACGGGCGTATCCACAATGCCCTCCTCGCCCCATTCCAGATTGAAGCCGCCGGAGCAGGTCTCGGGGCCCGGCCAAAACTTCCACTCCGCGCCGGCGTGATAGATGCCGAGCGCGGTGTTAAGAAGAAACCCAATCGCGATCAGCAGCAGCACCAGACGGGCAAAGCCGAAGCTCTCAGCGCGCGCCGCGAGGAACGCGATCACTGCCGCAGGCACTCCAAAATAATAGGCATAGCGCTCCTGCAGACAGAGCGGGCAAGGCGCATAGCCGCCGATCTGCTCGAAGGCATGCGCCGTCAGAATGATCAGCAGGGCACCGCCGAAGAGAACGGCACTCACCGTCATCAGCTGTCCCGCCAGCGTGTCGCGCGTGTCGCGCGTATCGTCCATGGTCACATCACATACTTGATGAGCACGAAGCCGCCGATCAGCAGCACCACGAACAGCACCGACAACGGGCCGAAATATTTGTCGATGAAGGACTTGATCGGCGGACCAAACCAATAGAGCAGCCCGGCCAGCACAAAAAAGCGAATGCCGCGCGCCGCGATGCTCGCAAGCATGAACACGAAAAAGTTCAGTTGGGTCACGCCGCTGGCGATGGTGATGACCTTGTACGGGAACGGCGTCACGCCCGCGATGAACACGATCCACGCGCCGTAGTCATTATAGCGTGCGGCGAAGTCCTCGAACTTCTCGCCATAGCCATAGAAGTTCAGGATCGGCTGGCCGATCGTGTCGAACAGGAAATAGCCGATGATGTAGCCGAAGATGCCGCCCAGCACCGAGGCAATGGTGGCGATCGCCGCGTACAGCCATGCCTTGCGCCGATCTGCCAGCACCATGGGGATCAGCATCACATCGGGGGGAATGGGAAAGACCGAGCTTTCGATGAACGACACCCCCGCAAGCGCCCAGGGCGCGTTGCGGTGCGTGGCAAGGTCCATCATTTTGTCGTAGGCGCGCCGGAACATGGCGCATCCTTTAGCGGGGTACGCACCGCCTGTCTATCGCTGCGCCACCAGCCCGGACCTGGCGATACCGGCAATCACGGCAGAGAGCCGCTTCGAAGTGTTGACCAGACGCGGCACTTCCCCCATGTTCGCGCGCCTTGGCCCCAGTGGCGGAATGGTAGACGCGACAGACTCAAAATCTGTTGTCCGCAAGGGCGTGCTGGTTCGAGTCCGGCCTGGGGCACCAAAAACCAATCGGCTTTCCCAAAACCACTTTTTCAAAAAGTAATTATGTGGCCGTTTCGGCCGCACCGGACCTTTTGCCCAATACCAACGCTGCATAGCGTTCTATTTCGACAATAAATTCAGAAAGATGGAGTGAGCTACGGCCGTCTAAGTGGTCGGCAGGCTTTTCGATCCGCGTCTCCAACACTCCATCATTACTGACACAGCTGCGGAAAACCGGCGTCACATCTGCCTTTTCGATGAATGTTTTCTGCGAGCCGTCGAAATCGCCTTTGGCGAGTGCAAGACTTAAAATGATGCTCAAGGCGATACAGGGCGCATTGAACCCCCACGTTACCGTCCCCAATGCAACGACGCTTTGATAAAATCGCAATCTTGATTTCTGCAGCCGTCAATTTGAGATTTCAAAAGATCG
>JAOUCL010000203.1 GCA_029859805.1 Rhodospirillales bacterium
CGCGGGCCTTCTCGTCCATGGCGCCGGTCGAGCGGTGCTCGGCCAGGACCTTGACGCCGCGCTCGACTGCCGGGCGCGCGGCGATCTCGTCGAACCAGCGCTTGACGTTGGAGTAATCCTCCAGGTCGATGCCCTGGCGCTCGTACGAGCGGGTCCAGGGGAAGCTGGCGATGTCCGCGATCGTGTAGTCGTCGCCGGCCAGGAAGCGCGTCTCGCCGAGCCGCCGGTCGGCCACGTTGTAGAGGCGGCGGGCCTCGTTGGTATAGCGATCGACCGCGTAGGGGATCTGTTCCGGGGCGTACTGGCGGAAGTGGTGGGTCTGGCCGAGCATGGGGCCGAGCCCGCCCATCTGCCACATGAGCCACTGCAAGGTCTCGTATCGCGCCCGCGGCGCCTCCGGCAGGAAGCGGCCGGTCTTCTCGGCGAGATAGATCAGGATCGCGCCGCTTTCGAACAGGCTGATCGGCTCGCCGTCGGGGCCCTCCGGGTCGACGATCGCCGGCATCTTGTTGTTCGGGCTGATCTTCAGGAATTCCGGATCGAACTGGTCCCCGGCCGAGATGTCGATCGGGTGGACGTTGTAGGCCAAGCCCGTCTCCTCCAGCATGATGTGGACCTTGTGCCCGTTGGGCGTGGGCCAGGTATAGAGTTCGATCATCGGGCGCGTCTCCTTGCTCGGCGTGTAAAGTCCGTGGGCGGCCGATCATAGCAGGCTCGCCGCCGCAAACCAGACGGCGCTCAAATGAAGGTACCGGCAAGCGTGTGGAGCCGGCCGCCCAGGCCGAGCTTGAAGCGCGCCACGCCCGGGGCCGCGGCGGCGTTGACGCCCCCCAGATCCAGCCACCCGAGGCCCCTTTCGCGCAGCTCCAGGACGGCCCGCCAGAGCAGCAGGTTGTGGGCGCGCAGCCGCCGGCCCTCCGCCCCGGTCCAGGCCAGCGCATAGGTCGCGGTCCGGCCGTGGGCGAAGAGCAGGATCCCAGCCACCCGGTCCCGCCCGGCATGGGCGGTCAGCACCATGACATCCGCCTTGTCCGGCACGGCCCGGGCGACGGCCTGAGCCAGGACGCTAGGCATGCCGATGAACCCGCGCCGGCGGCGAAACGCCTCGGCCCGCTCGACCAGCCAGTCGAAGCTCCGGCCGCTGGCCGCGAGCCGCACGGAAAGGCCGGACGCCTCGGCAGCGACCAGCATGTTGCGCCACTTGCCGTGCAGGCCGGCGCGCAGCTCCACGGCCGGACGCTGGAGGTCGAGGACGAGCGTGGAATAGCCGGTGACCATCTGCCGGGTGCCGCAACCGCTCATCAGGTCGTGGCTTTCGGGTTCCTCGGCGAGCTCCGGCGACCAGATCAGGAGCTCGCGGCGTGCGAGCCTGAATGCGCGCTTGACGAGGCGCAGGACGTCCTGTCGCCCCTCGGGTGCCAGCCCCGGTTCCAGCCACAGCGGTCCGCGCAGGATGCGCAGGACGGCGAGCGGCAGGAAGCGGTGCTTCTCGAAGGCCTGGACCATGGCGAGCGGCCGGTCTGCACGGGTGACCAAGGCCCGGCGCACCTGGCAGCCTTCGACCGCCGCCAGGGCTTCGCCGTAGGCCCAGGACTGCTCCAGGGCGGACAGCCCGGCAACGGCAAGATGCCGGTCCCAGGCGCTCCCGGTCCAGGCGTCCCAGGTCAGTTCGAGAGCATCGGAGGTCCCGGTCGTGAAATCTCTCATTGCGCTTGTCATTCGAAATCGACCTTCGGTAGTCTCGCGGCGATGCGCGCCTTGTTCAAGAAGCCAGCGCCGATCCACGGCATCGACATCCCGCCCCGGCGCTTCACCCGCTGGGCGGCGCTCTACTTCCTGCTGTTCTTCTGCCTACCAGTGCTGGGCTTTGCCGCGGCCTTGGACGTCCTGCTCTATCTGGTCTTCACGCGGGTCTTCGATACCTGCTATGCCATTCTCTGCCTGCTCGACTAGATTTGCCCATTAGGAGTAAACCCGTGAGCAAAGTCTTCGGTGCGTGCGCGTCTCGGAAAAGCCGTCTTCAAGAAGCCCGGTGGGGTGCGATGCACTGGTTGGTCGACGATGCGCTCATCGACGGAGCCGAACTCAGCGTCGCCCGGATGACTCTGAAGGAAGACGCCTGTTCGGAGAGCCACGGCCACCCGAACTGCAACGAGGTGGTCCATCTGATCCAAGGGACGGTGGAGCAGTCGGTCGGGGCAGAGCGATTCGTCATGCAAGCAGGCGATACCGCCTTCATTCCGCGGGGCAGCCTGCATCGGTCGAGGAACGTCGGCCGCGGCGAAGCGACCATGATCGTGTGCTATTCGGCGGGCAGTCGAATCTATGAAGCGGCGGGGGAAAGCGAGCACGGTGAGCGCTGACACGCATTCTATCCGAAACCGGCCGCAATATCGGTGACCCTGACCCTCGTCCTGACCGTCGGCCTGGGGGCGCTCGCGGCCGGCTACGTGACCGGGCTCGCAGGTTTCGGGACCGGGCTCATCGCGCTCGGCTTCTGGCTGCACGTCATCGATCCGCTCTTGGCGGCGCCGCTCGTGGTGATCTGTTCGCTGATCGCGCAGACGCAGTCGTTATTCACGGTTCGCCACGCCGTGAACATCCCGCGCCTTTGGCCCTTCATCCTGGGCGGCCTGCCCGGCGTCCCGTTCGGCGCCTTGGTGCTCGACTACATGGAGGCCGGCACCTTCCGTGCCATCCTGGGCGTTTTCCTGGTGCTCTACACGAGCTTCATGCTGTGGAACCGCAGCTTCCCGATGATCGCCTGGGGCGGCCGGACCGCGGACGCCGTCGTCGGCTTCGGCGGCGGCGTGCTGGGCGGGACCGCCGGCCTGTCGGGGCCCCTACCGACCATCTGGTGCGGACTCAGGGGCTGGGCCAAGGACGAGCAGCGGGCGGTCTTTCAACCCTTCAATCTCGCCATACTGCTTTGGGCCCTGGTCGCTTACTGGGCGCTGGGCGTGCTGACGGAGGAGGTGGGATGGCTGACGCTCGTCTGCCTGCCGGGCACGCTCCTGGGCGCCCGGCTGGGCGTCAGGAGCTACGGGCGCGTCAACGACCGGCAGTTCCGTATCATCGTGTTGTGGCTGCTCTTCGCCTCAGGCGCGGCGCTCACCCTGTCCAACGCGTTCTAAGCGCGGACGGCCATTATTCCGTCAGGGATAGAGCGTCAGGCCGGACAGGGCGTCTTCCCGGTCGGCTACCTTGAAAACGTGGATACCCGCCTTGAGAAAATTCATCGGATCGTGGGGCTTGCCGCCGACCAGCACCTCGTAATGGACGTGGGGGCCGGTGCTGCGCCCCGAGCTGCCGACCAGGGCGATCATCTCGCGGTGGCCGACTTGCTGGCCCACCGTGAAAAGGATCTTGCGCAGGTGAGCATAGCGGGTCCGGATGCCATAGCCGTGGTCGATTTCGATCAAACGGCCGTAGCGCCCCTTCCAACCGGCAAATACCACCTCTCCGGGCGCCGTGCTGAGCACCGGGGTCAGGAGCGGCGCCTTGAAGTCGAGGCCGAGGTGCCTGGACACCCGCCCGTTGACCGGGTCCCGCCGGTTGCCGAAACCACTGCTGATACGGTATTGCTCCAGCGGCGCGGCCAGCGGCAGACTGCGCAGCAGCTCTTGAAGGCCTTCCCAACGTGCGACCTGATCGTCGAGCAGGGACAAGGAGGTCTCGGCGGCCTGGACCGGGTCGGATTCGGTCAGGAACTCCCCTGGGATGAAGGGGCCGCCCTGCCCGACTTTCGGGCCGTCGGTCCCGTCCCCCGGCAGCAGCGCGGCGACGTTGAGACCGGCCATGGCCACGGTCTCTTCGAAGAGCGCGATGTCGAGCAGGGTGTGGTCGGTCAGACGGTCGAGGCCGGCTTTCTGGATCTCGCCCATCTCCTCCAACTGCCGTGACAGGTGAGCCCCGCGGACCTCGAGATCGTCGCGCTCGTCCTCGAGGGCCGCAATGCGCTGCCGCTCGCCTCCCAACGAGGCCTGCAACGCGGCGATCTCCATCTCGAGCCTGATCCGCGTTTCCTTGGCCAGCGCGACCTGCTGCGCGAATCGGTCGCCGAGTCGAGGCACGGGGACCTTGCTGATCCGGCGTTCGGGCCGCGGCACGTCCACGAGCGCCTGCCCCCACCGTGACACCGCCGCAACGACGACGGGCGTTTCGTTCGGCTCCGGCCGCACGGTGATCCCGGGATCCACATCCAATCCCTCCGCCGCCACGAGATCGAAGGCGGCGGCCGGCCCAGGATCCGCCGTGACCACCGCCGACGGGTCGTTCGGGCCCAGGGGTCCGGCGGCGCCGGGATCGTCCGGATCGGCGTCCAAACCTTCCGCCGCCACCAGATCCAGGGCAATGGCCCGCCCGGCCCACGGGCTCTGGCCTTCCCCGCGCACGAAATCGATGATGTCCCGACGGAGGGTTTCGAGCGCCGCCTTGGTCGACTCGGCGGTTTCCCGGCCGTAGATCCGAGGAGGCTCGCCCTCGATCTCAAGGGCCGGCTGGGTCACCGCCCCGGCCGACGACGCCGTCTCGGACTCGCAACGCGGCCGAAAAAGGCCGCAGTCCCAGCGGTACCCGGCGGACCCGTCGTCGAGGGCGCCGCCGGCGAAGTACTCGCACTGGCAGAGCCTCGACTGCTGGCAGAGAAGCTGTCCTGCGGTCTGAGCGCCGCACTGCACCTCCTGTGCCCTCGCGCCCGTCACGACCGTCAGCACCGCGCAAAGCACGGCGATTCCCATCGATGACCTTGTCATGTCCCTTTTTACTTTTCTTACGCCTACCTGGTGAAGGCAATTTTAGGGCAATTTGGCTTAAATGTCGAGCCGATCCTGCGCCTGTCAGGATCAGGGACTCCAGCCGATCACAATTAATACGGGAGGGTTTCCGGCATTACATCCTGTTCCGCCGTTCATCTCTGACCGCTGTGCCCCCGCGCCGGATCTTTAAGTGGCACGGCTGTAGTCGGCAGCGGAGCCAGGCAAAGCCCCGGGCCCGTCGCACACCGCGGCTTATACCAAAGGTATTACACCACCGCATCGAGGGCCTGGATCAGGCGGTCGACCTCGTGGCCGGTGTTGTAGTGGACCATGGAGGCGCGGACGAGGCCTTCCTCCGGGTCTACGCCCAGGCCCTCGACGCAGCGGTGGGCGTAGAAGTGGCCATGGTTGATGGCGATGCGCTCGCGACCCAGTGCCTCGACCACCTCGGCCGGCCGGCGGCCCTCGACGGCGAAGGAGAAGGTCGGCAGTCGACGGTCGCCGGGTGTCCCGCCGCCGATCAGGCGCACCCCGGGCTTGTCCGCGAGGTAAGCGAGGAAGGGTTCCGACAGCCGTTGTTCCTGCTCCGCGAAGAGGCCGAAGACCCGGCCGAGCCGCGCGTGCAGATCATTCTCCGGCTGCTCGAAGTGGTGTTGGTAGACCGCCTCGAAGTACTCGACGATGCCGCTGAGCGAGGCCACCGCTTCGTAGTTCAAGCCGCCGGGATTGAGCTTGGCGGAGATGTTGTCTTCGTGAAAAAAGTGGTTCTGGTTGGCCGCCTCCAGGATGCGCTCCCGCTTGCCGTAGAGCAGCGCGACGTGGGGGCCGTAGAGCTTGTAGAGGCTGAACAGGTAGAAATCGACGTCGAGCGCCTTGACGTCCATCAGGCGGTGCGCCGCGTAGGCCACGGCGTCGACGCAGACCATGGCGCCGGCGGCATGAGCCTTGGCGGTGATCTCCGCCACGGGGTTGACCGTACCGACGATGTTGGACACCTGGGGAAAGCAGACGAGCCGAGTGCGTTCGGAGAGCAGCCGGTCGAGGTCCGCCGGGTCGAGCTCGCCGGTTACCGGGTCGATCCGCCATTCCCTAACCTCGATCCCGAACTCGGCGAGCCGCCTCCAGGCGCCGCTGTTGGCCTCGTGGTCCTGGTTGGTGACGATGATCTCGTCGCCCGGCCGGAACAGCGGTCGCAGCGCCTGGGCGAGCACGTAGACGTTGAGCGTGGTCGAAGGGCCGATGACGATCTCGTCCGTTTCCGCATTGATCATCCGGGCCATGAGCCCGCGGGCCGTGTCGAGCCGTTCGGTGGACAGCGCCGAGAGCGGGTTGAGCGCCGCCGGCTGCACCTGGCTCTCGCTCATGAAGTCCGTCATGCGCTTGATGACGCTCTGCGGCAGGTACGAGCCGCCGGCGTTTTCGAAATAGGCCCAGCCGTTGCCGAGATTCGGGAACTGCCGGCGCACGAAGTCCAGGTCGAGGGTCGCGGTATCGGTCATGCCGGGCTCCGGTCGGAGAGATGACTTTAGAGCTTAACCGTGAAGACAGGGGCTTTGCCAGCGCACTCGCCGTGACCATCGTCCGGGAACGGCTGGTCAGCGAGCCTCGGTGAACGTAAGATCGGCTATCGGCCCGGCCAAGCTTTTTCGATCCCACCGGAGGCGACTGTTCCGATCCGATGACCGAAAGACGCACCTCCGGTTCCTTGCTCGCCTGGTTCTCCTTGGGCCATCTGTCCAACGACTGGGCGCCGGCCGCGGTCTGGCTGCTCACGCCGGCCATCGCCGCGTCCCTGGCGCTCAGCCCGGCCGAGCTCGGCCTGCTCATCACGATCCACAGCGTCGGCGCGGCGCTGGCCTTCCTGCCCGCCGGCGTGCTGGCGGACCGGGTGACCAACCGGGGCCGGCTCTTGCTCGCGACTTTCTGGTGGGTCGCGATCGGCTATTTCGCCGCGTCTTTCGCACCGGGGTTCTGGACACTTGCCCTGCTGCTTGCTGTGGCGGGCATGGGCGATGCGGCCTGGCACCCCATTGCAACCGGTGTGCCCGTCGAAGGCATGCCCGGGCGGCGCGCCCGGGCGCTCGGCCTTCACGCCGTGGGCGGCACCCTGGCGGAAGTCCTGGCGCCCTTGAGCGTCGGCTTCCTGATTGGATTTTTCGACTGGCGTACGACGCTGCAGCTCTCGGCCGTCCCGGCCGCCCTCATGGGCTTGGCGTTCTTCCGCATCGCCGCCCGGGTGCCCGCCTCGCCGCACGCGGCGATTTCGCGCGCCGATTTTCGGACCCTGTGGAACGCGTGGCGCCGGCCGGCGGGGCTCGGCATGATTGGGACGATCAGCGCCTACAACATGGCCTTCCTGGCCCTTCTCAGCATGACGCCGTTGTTCCTGCAGCGGGTGCACGGCTTCTCGCCTGCCGAAACCGGCCTGGTGTTTTCCTTGATGCTGCTGGTCGGCGCCGCGGTCCAGCCTTTCGTCGGTCACCTATCCGATCTGACCGGGCGCAAACGGGTCGTGATCGTCGGCAACCTCGCGGCCGCGGGCGCTGCCCTGGCAGTCGCCCTCGGCCCCGGCCCGGTGAGCCTGATCGCCGCCCTGATCGCGACCGCCGCACTCTTGGTGGGCATTCGCTCGGCGGTCCTGGCCGCGGCGGTGGAGTTCGCCGGCGGGCGCGAGGCCACCACGCTCGGGCTCGCCTTTGCGGTCCTGGACGGGGTCGGCGCGCTGGGCGCCCTCCTGGCCGGCGCGGTCGGCAGCTTCGACCTGCACTATGCCTTTCTCCTGGCAGCCGGCCTGGCGGTATTGGCCGCCGCCCTGGCCCTCCCCGTAGCATTTGCCTCGGGTGCACGCGAAGCGGCCCCGGTCGTGGAACCTGTCGGCGGCGCCGAATGAACCGGAAGGTCAGCCGGTCGATGCCTCTTGAAGCTCCTCCAGCAGCCGAAGCACGTCCTTCGAGGCGTCTTCCACCTCGGCGATCTCGGACAAGGCGCCGGACAGGTCACCGGCGTTGTACCGCCGTGTGGCTTCGATGCCGTGCCTGTGAACCCGGACGTGGGGCTCCTCCAGACTCCTGAAGGCCCGATTCTCGCGATAGTCCGCCGCCGAGGAACCGTAGTACCACGTGCCCAGGCGGCACGAATGATGGTCGCTCAGCTCGCTCTCCGCCAAATGGCAGCGCCCGACCAGCATGTCGGCCAAGCGCTTCTTCCAGATGACGTGGTCGGCCTTGGCGAGGCGAATGATCTTGCCCGGGAGCTCATAGGTGCTCAGTTCGGCCAGCTGCTCGCCGATGCGCTGGACCGTGCTATCCATGGCGTCCGCTGCCTTCTCGATCTGCTCGACCGTGGATTTCGTCATTTGGGCGACGCTGCTCACGCCGCTGGCCACCTCGCCGGAGGCCTCCGACTGTTGCGAGAGAACGGAGTCGATCTCGGACATGCCGTCCTTCACCTTGTCCACCTGCTGATTGATCTCGCGCATCCCGTCGCCCACGGACTCGATGACCCGCCGCCCCGCTTCAACGGCCCGGGCGCCCTTGTCCATCGACTCGACTATGGACGACATCTCGGTTCGAAGGGCCTCGATCCGGTCGCGAATGTCGTTGGTCGCATCGGCGGTCTGCTTCGAGAGGCCCTTGACCTCGGAGGCCACCACCGCAAAGCCCTTTCCGGCATCCCCGGCCCGCGCTGCTTCGATCGTGGCGTTCAGGGCGAGCAGGTTCGTCTGGGCGGCGATCTTTTCGATCGACGTGACAATCTCGCCGATCTGCCTCGATGCCTCCGCCAAGCCGCCCGCCTTCTGGGTCGCCTCGGTGACCGCGACATCGATCGCCTCCGTGGCGGCGATCGCCTCCGAGGAGGCCCTGGCCCCCTCGGCGGTCGCCTTCTCCACACCCTCCACATATCCAAGGGCATTGGCGCTGCTGTGCCCTATCTCCCTGATCCCGGCCACCAGCTCCTCGACGGCCGCGGCCATCGATTGCGCTTGAGCGTCCACATCTCGAGCGGCGCTCAGCATGTGGCCGCTCGAGATGGCCGTCTCGTTGGCGCCCACCGACTGAGCGACGGCGTTGTCCAAGGATGACGTGACGTCCTGCGCACAGCGCGAGATTAGCCGTTCCACGGCCTCGGACAGCGGGTCGTCGCCGGCC
>JAOUCL010000486.1 GCA_029859805.1 Rhodospirillales bacterium
GGCGATGTTGGAGTCCGCCGCCCCGTCGTTGGCAACGTAGGTGAAGCTGTCGGTGCCGTTGAAGTCGGGGTTGGGGCTGTAGCTGAACGAGCCGTCGGCGGCGAGCGCCAGGGTCCCGTTCGACACGTCGGTGACCAGCGCGGCGGTGATCGGATCGCCGTCCGCGTCGGTATCGTTGGCCAGCACGCCTGGCGCCGTCACGTTCAGCGCCACGTCCTCGTCGGTCGCGTAGGCGTCGTCGACCGCCACCGGCGGATCGTTGACCGCCTCGACCGCGATGCTCACCGTCGCGATGTTGGAGTCAACGGTGCCGTCGTTGGCGACGTAGGTGAAGCTGTCGGTGCCGTTGAAGCCGGCGTTCGGCGTGTAGTCGAACGAGCCGTCGGCATTCAACGCCAGGGTCCCATTCCCCGGACCGGTGTTCAGCACGGCGGTCAGAGGATCGCCGTCCACGTCGCTGTCGTTACCCAGCACACCCGGCGCCGCAATCGACAGCGCCGTGTCCTCGGTGGTCGTGTAGCTGTCGTCCACCGCCACCGGCGCATCGTTCACCGCGTTGACCGTGATGGCCACCGTGGCGATGTTGGAGTCCGCCGCCCCGTCGTTGGCGTGGTAGGTGAAGCTGTCGGGGCCGTTGAAATTGGCGTTCGGCGTGTAGGTGAACGAGCCGTCGCCGTTGAGGGCCAGCGTCCCGTTGGCCGGGCCGACGTCGAGCACCGCGCTCAGAGGATCGCCGTCGGCGTCCGTGTCGTTGCCCAGCACGCCCGGCGCCGCCACGTTCAGCACCACGTCCTCGTCGGTCGCATAGGCGTCGTCCACCGCCACCGGCGCGTCGTTGACCGGGGTGACGGTGATGGCCACCGTGGCGATGTTGGAGTCCAGCGCCCCGTCGTTGGCGACATAGGTGAAGCTGTCGGGGCCGTTCAAGTTCGCATCGGGGATGTACTCGAAGGAGCCATCGGTGTTCAGCGTCACACTGCCCCTCGCCGGGCCGGCGACCAGCACGGCGGTGATGGAATCGCCGTTCGGATCGCTGTCGTTGGCCAGCACGCCCGCCGCCGCCACGTTGAGCGGCGTGTCCTCGTCGGTCGTGTAGGCGTCGTCGACCGCCACCGGCGGCAGGTTGACGACCCCGCAATCGGCGAGGTCGGCGCCGTCGACCAGGCCGTCGCCGTCGTTGTCCAGGCCGGTCGGGCCGAACTTGCTCTCCGCCCCGGCGGCGGCCGGGTCGGCGTTGCAGGGGTCTGTGGGTTTGCTCGCATGGACGGGGTCGGGCGTGAAGTAGTACGACGGCGGCACGTCCTCATCGACCGGGGTGAAGTTGGCTGGATCGGCGTCGGCATGGCAGGTAGCGCAGATCTGCGTGCTGACTGGACCATTGGCGGTGTCAATCGTGCGATTGGCGGTCCAGTGCTGCCGGCGCAGGCCGGCGCCCGCGCCGCAAATGGCGGCGTCGCCGCCGTAGGCCGTCGGGTCCTCCACACAGGCCTGATTGTTGTCGCCGGGGGCGGGAGTAGGCGAGGCGTTGTCGCCGCGGCCGTGGCAGCCGGCGCAGCTTATATTTTCGAAGCCGGTGCCGCCGGCGGACCACAGCGTGTATGCGGGGAACCGCCCGCCTGAGTTGTGGCAAACGTCGCACTCGCCGCTGACAAAGTCGCGGTGCCCGTTCATGAGGGACGTGCTCCACCCGGTACCGTCCTTCAACGAAACGTAGCCATTCGCGCGGAAATTGCCGTGGCATTGGGCGCAGTTCGTGTCAAAGTTTCCGGTTGCGGTGTCCGTCCAGTTGTCGAACGCCTCCGCCTCGGGAGCCCAGCCGGCCAGGGCCGCGATCATGACGAGCATGGCCAGGGCGCCGGCCCAGCTCCATCCCCGCTTGCTCGGAACAGTCTGCGAAGATACGGTCGAAGACTTCGGGAACAATCCGCCCATCATGATTCTCACTCCCTGTGACAATGTGTCGCTGCCCCCTAAGGTCGGGCCGCAGGTATCACGCCGACGCGCATCGCGCGCATCCACTACGTCGCTATGTCAGTGGTTCCGGATTCGGTCCGGCGGGGCTTGGAACGGCCCGGGCGACCGGAACATCGAAGCCACATTCGCGGAGAGGGTAAACAGATCCTTACCGGGGGTGTCGTTGATATAAGTCAATATTTCGATCTTTAAGTGTTCCAGTTCCAGACAGGATCCCGCTGCTCGTCATGCCGCGGCAAAATCCGGCTGCCGCAAGACGGCTGACGCCAAGGCAGCTGACGCCAAAGCGGCGCGGATCACAACAGGAGGTAAGGGGCGCAAGGTCCCGTCCCGGGATCGGAAGATCGCGCCCTTCACTGCTCCCCTTTCGCGCCCTTGCGATAGACCGGCAGGCCGTCCAGACGCGCGTAGCCGGGCGCGCCGTCCGGAAGGCGCTCGTGGGACCCGATCACCAGAACCCCGCCGCCGCGCAGGCGGCAGTCGATGCGCTCCAGAACCGCCCGCTGGAGCGGCTCTTGGAAATAGGTGAAGACCAGGTTGCGGCAGAGGATCAGATCGAAGGGGCCGTCGGGCTGCTTCTCGCGGATGTCCTGGAGCCGGAAGACGACGCCGTGAAGCAGCCCGACG
>JAOUCL010000002.1 GCA_029859805.1 Rhodospirillales bacterium
AGAGCGCCCGGCCCGCGCCCCGAAGACGTCGGCCGGCAGGCCGAAGACGTGCTTGGGAATGAAGGTGTAGCCCCGGCGCAGACTGAGGAACGCGGCCCGGGCGCTCTGCGCCGCATCGCAGGCGATGTCGCAGCCCGAGTTGCCGCCCCCGACGATCAGTACGCGCCGGCCCTCGAGCTCGGCCGTGCCGCGGTAGGTCACCGCGTGGCGCAGCTCGCCCTCGAAATGCCCCGGGATGTCCGGCATTGCCGGGTCCCAGTTCATGCCGTTGGCGCAGACGAGGCCGCGGTAGCGCCGCACCTCGCCGTTGCCGAGCACGACCCTCCAGAAGTGGCCCTCGGGCTCCGCCCTTTCTACTGCAACGCCAAAGGCGATGTGCTCGGTGAGGCCGTAGGCCCGGGCGAAGGCGCGCAGGTAGGCGAGGACCTGCGCATGGCCGGGATAGTCCGGAGTGTCCCCGGGCATGGGGAAGTCGAAAAAGGCCGAGAGGCCCTTGGACGAGATGAAATGGGCCGATTCGTACATCGGCGTGCCGGGGTTCTCGATGTCCCAGAGGCCGCCCAGGTCCCGGTGCCGTTCGATCACGTCGAAGGGCACGCCGGCCCGCTTGAAGGCCCGGGCCTGGGCGAGGCCCGCGGGACCGGCTCCGACGATGCAGATGCGCTCCGAGCGATCGATCAACGCGGGCGACGGGGCAGCGGGCACGGGCGGGCTTTCCGGGACAGGGGGACTGCGCGCCATGGTGGCCGCAGCGGCCCGGCAATTCAATGGCCCCAGCGGGTGCGCAGACGCCTGCCTCCGAGAGACGATGGTCCTAGGCGGTCTCCGGCAAGCGTTAAGTCGGTCTTAAGTCCGCAAGGCGACAATCCATGGACCGGGCATGCGCCTCCTCTCGTGGGGCCAGTCACGACATGCGAGGTCCTATGCCAAGAGCCCTAATCGCAGCGGTCATCGCCGCGCTCGTGACTTTGGGGCCGGCCGAGCTCTCCGCGAAGCCGGCTTCCCGCGACCTCGGCGCTCCCGGGACCACGCTGGACGTGCTCACCTTCAACGCCTACCTGCGCCCCGTTCTGCCCGAGAACCAGGACAAGCGCATGCCGCTCATGGCGGGCGAGCTCGGGGGCTACGACGTGCTGCTGCTGCAGGAGCTGTTCAGCGACTGGCACCGCGGGAAGCTGCTGAAGGCGCTCGAGGACGACTACCCCCATCAGTCGCGCGTGCTGGGGCACGACCGCGGCCTCGGCCAGGACGGCGGCGTCGTCATCGCCAGCAAATGGCCGATCGAGCTGGAATTCCAACGGACCTTCGGCACGCTCTGCGCGGGCAAGGACTGCTTCGCCGAAAAGGGCGTGCTCTACGCCCGGATCAACAAGCAGGGGCGGCGCTTCCACCTCTTCGCCACCCACCTGCAGTCGGGGGCCGACAACGCAGAGCTGCGCGCCCGGCAGCTCGCCGCCATCAAGGCGTTGATCGACCGGATGCGGCTGCCGGCCGACGAACCGGTCTTGATCGGCGGCGACCTCAACGTCGACCGCCTAGCCGACGCGAGGACCGGCGCGTTCGGCGCGATGATTCGCATCCTGGACGCCGGCCATCCGCCGCCGGCCGCGGCGGGCGCCTACCAGCCGACCATCGATCCGGCGCTGAACCGTCTGGCCGACGACAAGCGCCCGCAGTATCTCGACTATGTGCTCTACTCCCGTGCGCACCTGCGGCCGACCCGCGCGTCCAATAGGGTGCGTCCGGTCGCCGCCCGGGGCCAGCCGCTTTCGGACCACTTCGCGGTGCACGGGCACTTTGTCTTCGCCGCCGCCGCCCGGCCGCCCGGCCCCGGAACCTTCCCCTTCGTCGAATTCTTCGACGGCGACGACGCGCGGCGCGACTTCGTCTGCAACGTGTCGCTCGAAGAGGCCCGTCAGGTCGACCTCGGGACCCACCCGGACTGCGGCGGCTCCCGGGCCCACTCATTCAGACTGCGCGACGTCCCGGCGGGGCGGGTGATCCGCTTCTATAACGGGCCGCGCGAAAGCCGCGACACCGACTGGACGGAGATCCTCCCCAAGCGCTTCCTTGCCTCGCGGCGCTTCGAGTCCTTCGAAATCAACATCGACACCGCCGATGCCAGGGTCACCTACGTCCGCCGCAATGGCCTCGACGGCCGCGTATCCCGCATCGAGATCTCGGCGGTCCCGCCGGCCGGTCCCGTAGTCCATTAGCTTTCGGTTTGATCTCCCGCGCCCCGGAGGCGCCTGACCAGAGCGAGGACATCGCGGGTCGTCATCTCGGGGCGCAGTCTCAGCACGACCGCGACGGCGCGGCTGATTTGATCGCCCGGTGCCTGGCCGGCCGATTCGGCCTTGGCCAGGGTCCGCCTGACCACCTCTTCGACCCGCTCCTCGGCCGGACTGGCGCCTTGGACCTCATCGAGCGATCGAACGGGACGTTGCAGGTAGGGGCTGACCATCATCGCCTTGACGTCGCTTGACTGGGGGCACCAATGGGGTCGCCCCGCTTCGGCCTGCAGTCTTTGCGATGTTCGCGATTGCCGCTGTGGTATTTCGCACAGCGCACCCTGGCCGGATGGCGTTATCGTTCGCCGGGCCTCTGCCGCTATCGCGGCCGTGGCGCGCGGAGGCTCCTGCGCACCTGTTGGACCGCCGCCAGCGCGTCCAGGGCGCTCATATCCGGGTGTCGCTTGAGCACCGCCATGGCGGCGCGGTCGATCTGGTCGTGCGGCCCCTTTCCGGCCGCCTTGGCCTCGCGCAGGGCACGCTTTATCACGGCCTCGAGCGGATGGGCCTTCGGCCGCGTGCCTTCGACATCCTTGAGCGATCGAACCGGGCGGAGCAGATAGGGGCTGACCATGGCCCGCCTCACGTCCAGGAACCGGCGCGGAGCGGGACCCTGCCCCGGCCAAACCGGCGGGCCGACGCCGGGCCCGCGGACCGGGCAAGGGACATCCGGCTCGGTTCCATCGTCACGACTCCCTCCCCGATGCCAAGGCGTGCCGCAGCGTATCCTCGAGACCGAACGGGCCGACGCGTTCCATGAACCGCGGCTTCAGGCCCGTTGTCTTGAAGGCGCCCTGCACGCGGCCCAGGTCGTCCACGCCGGTATACGCGAAGGCGAAGAGGTCCTGGGTGACGATCGTGTCGTCCTCCAGGCCAACCACCTCGGTGACGCGGGTCACGCGCCGCTGGCCGTCGTCCATCCGCTCGACATGAACGATCAGATTGACAGCCTGGGCCACCTGCGCCCGGTAGCTTCGCGCCGACACGTCGGGCGCGGCCGCCGAAACCAGGATTTCGAGCCGGCCCAGCGCCTCGCGCGGCCGCCCGGCGTGGAGCGTGGTGAGCACGCCGTCGTGGCCGCTGCTCATGGCCGTGACCAAGTCGATCGCCTCGCTGCCGCGCAACTCGCCGACGATGATCCGGTCCGGGCGCATGCGCAGGGCGTTTCTCAAGAGCTGACGCTGGGTGACCTCGCCCCGGCCGATCCCGTTCAAGCGTCGGGTCTCGAGCGGCACCACGTGGGTTTGGCACAGCCGCAGCTCGGCGGTATCCTCGACGGTCACGATGCGTTCGTCCGGCGCGATCGTCTCCGACAGGGCGCCCAGAAGCGTGGTCTTGCCGCTCCCCGAAGCGCCGGAGATCACGACATTCAGGCGGCAGCGCACCGCGACCTTCAAGACCGCGGCCATGTCCGCTGAAAGGTTGCCCTGCCTGACCATGCGATCGAGGGAGATCGCTTCGCGCGCGACCTTGCGGATGGTCATCGTAGGCCCGTCGACCGCCAGCGGCGGCACCACGATGTTGGCCCAGACGCCCTCGTCGATCCGGGCGTCCATGATGGGCTGCAGCTCGTGAATCCGGCGGCCGGCGCGCTCGGCGATCCGTTCCACGACGCTCATCAGGTGGATGGCGCCGCGGAATGCCTCATCCGTGGCCTGAACCCGGCCGCGCCGCTCCACGAAGATCGCGTCGGGCCCGTTGACCATGATTTCGCTGACCGTTTCGTCGGCGAGAAGCCTTTCGATCGGTCCAAGGCCGATCAACTCGCCGACCAGCAGGTCGACCAAGTCCACTTGCTCGCGGCTGTTGAGCCGCAGGTTCAAATCGTCGAGGACCTCCTCGATCAACCCGCCGACCCGACCTTCCAGGTCCCAACGCGAATCGCCCAAGGGCCCTTGAGCCTCCAGCCGGTCGCTCAGAACGGCAAGTACCTGGTGGAGTTCCGCTCGCTCGACCGGAGCAGCGTCGTGCAGGCGATAGACCGGTGTCTGCGCAAAGGACAGGAGCTTTGCCGACCGGCCCCCGGGCCCGGGCGGGTCCGCCTCGGCGGGCCGCGGCGGGGGGAACCGGTTGCCGCTGTTTGCGGGCACGCCGGCCCCGACGGGCTTGAGATCAAGCGCGCGCCGGCGGATCCGCTCGGTGATGTCAACTGCGTCCGGCGCGCTCCGACTTCTGCGTCGACCCAACATGTCCCTCGACCTTCCCTGTGACGCATGACGGTCCCCGGCCGTCCGGCATCCGGGCATTGCGAAGGCCCTGATCGGAGCTCTTATCGAACGCTTGTTGCCGATTTTCGGATGCCATGTCGTCTTATTTGGTTAACACTTCGTAAACTTAACGATATATTAATGATGATTTAAATAAATGCAAGAAAAATCTGCCGTTATTTATGGTTAACGCTTTATTATTCTATTTTTATTTTTAGCTAAAATTCGAGACAAATTTGATGGGTTTGTGGCTGGCGCCTGGACAAGCCGGCCATGACATCCCTTCCGAGCCGGCGAGACTGCGTGAAAGCGCATAAAACTTGGCCGGATGTTCGCGGTTTCTTCACGGCCCGGGCGGATACTGAGACAGCCGAGCCCTTGCGGCAGTCGTCTGACGCGATGCCGCGCCGGCTGGTGGAGGTACATCGGGCCAAGCCGGATCTCGCCGGACGGTAACCAAGGTCGGGCGGTTGGCACGGCGGCGTGGCACGTCTTGAGGGGGTAGAGAACAGGATCGTGCAGGGCGTCTCGGCGACCAGTTTGCGCAAGCCGGCGGCCCGCGCGCCATGGCCGGGCAGGGTTGGGCGCCGGATCGGCGTGTTTTGCCGGATTGCCACGGCACTGCTGGTCTGGGGCGCTGCCATCTTGCCGACGGCCCAGGCCGACGAACGTAGCGACGAACTCCAGGATTGGCGCCCACCCTCGCCTGGTGCCGGCTCCGAATTCTGGTACGACGTCCGGATCACCGGCGTGAAGGACAGCGCACTGATGGACATGCTCGAAGGATCGTCACAACTGATCGCCTTGCGCCCACGCCCGCCCCAGACGCTGGCCGGCCTGCAGCGGCGCACCCAGGAGGACCAGGAACGGCTGAGGGCGACCTTGCGCTCCGAAGGCTACTACGCGTCCAGTATCGACCACGAAATAGACAGTAGCGGCCGGCCGATCATCGTACGACTTTCGGTCGCCACAGGGACGCAATACCGTCTGGCCCAGTATGACGTCATCTACCAGGGGAAGACGGTTCCCGAGCAGGCCGAGCGACCCACCCCGACCGATCTGGGCTATGAGATCGGCATGCCCGCCCGTGCTCCGAGGATCCAGGAGTCGCAGCGCAAGTTGCTAAGGTACCTGGCGGAGCACGGCTATCCTTTCGCCAAGGTCCTGGACCGCAAGGCCGTGGTCGACCGCGCAACCAGCAGCATGGCGGTGGCCCTCGAGGTCGACAGCGGGCCCCGGGGGCGCTTCGGGCCGGTGACCATCGAGGGGCTGGATCGCGTTGAGCAGGACTACGTGCTGAATCTCCTGACCTGGCGGGAAGGCGAAACCTACGATATCGGCAAAGTGGCTGCCGCGCGCGCGAACCTCACGGGCACCGGCCTGTTCTCTTCGGTGGTTATCGAGCCGGGGACCGAGCTCGACGCCGAGGGCCGCCTGCCGATCATGCTTGAAGTGACGGAGAGCGTCCACCGCTCTTTCGGATTGGGCGCCAGCTACTCCACCGACGTGGGAGTAAGGGGCGAGATCTTCTGGGAGCACCGCAATCTGCTCGGCCGGGCCGAACAGCTGCGGCTGTCCGGGACCGCGGCCGAGATCGAGCAAAGCGCGCAGGCCGGCTTCCGCAAACCGGACTTCTGGCGGCCGGGCCAGGCCCTGTTGAGCGACGGCGCGATCGTCAGGCGGAACACCGACGCCTTCGAGGAACAGAGCGCGACCGGCTACCTCGGCCTGGAAATACCTCTGGGCCCACACTGGTTGACGGCAGCGGGACTCTCGACCAGTTACGATGTCCTCAAGGACGACGACGGCACGCAGCGATTGCTGCTGCTTGGCCTTCCCCTGACCGGCGAACGCAGCACGACCGACAACCGGCTGAACCCGACCCGCGGCACCCGGCTGAGCCTCTCCCTGACGCCCTATTTCGGCGTCGGAGACGAAAGTCCGACTTTCGTTACTACCGTGGCGGGTGGGTCGGCCTACATCTCCCTGGATTCCGATAGCCGGTTCGTCCTGGCCGGCCGCACCAGGGTCGGCTCGGCTCTAGGGGAACTGACCGACAAGATACCCGCCAACAAGCGCTTTTACGCCGGCGGGGGCGGATCGATCCGGGGTTACGAATTCCAGAGCGTCGGCCCGCTCGATGCCAGCGACGACCCGCTGGGCGGCCGGTCCCTTCTCGAGGTGGGCGCCGAGCTGCGCATTCGGGCCACGGAGAGCATCGGCCTAGTGCCTTTCGTCGATGGCGGTGCGGTCTACGACTCCTCATATCCTGATTTCGAGGAGGCCTTTCGGTGGGCCGCCGGCCTTGGAATTCGTTATTTTGCCGGATTCGGGCCGCTCCGCCTCGACATCGCCCTGCCGCTCGATAAGCGGAAGGGCGTGGATGACGATTTCCAGCTCTACGTAAGTTTTGGCCAGGCGTTCTGATCTTGGCAGGCGTTCTGAAAGAGATTTATGATTAGATTCAAGCGCATAGGCCGGTGGTTGGCGGAGGCTCTCGGGGTCGTACTCGGCACCGCCGCGCTTGCGTTTGTCGTGGTCTATGGCTGGGCCCACAGCGAATCCGGGCGTGCTTGGATCGCGGGCAGTGTCGCTGAGGCCCTCAGCCTACCAGGCGAGAGCGTGATTGCGGTTGGCAAGCTGGAGGGCGTGCTGCCGGACGCCCTCCGGCTTATCGATGTCTCCGCCAGCGATTCGGCCGGAACCTGGCTGAGCGCCAGGAAAGTCACGCTCGACTGGCGGCCCCTCGACCTATTCACGGGAACCTTCAGGGTAAGCGCCCTGAAGGTCGAGGACCTCGAGGTCCGACGTATTCCCACTTTCGCCACCGCAAGGAACGTGGTTTCGGACAAGGCCGGATTCGATTACCTGCCGTTCGACACGGTGGTCGAACGTCTGTCGGTCGAGGACGTCGCGCTCGCACCGGAGGTGCTGGGCATTCCCGCGACATTTCGGATTGCCGGTGTGGCGGCGGCCGAGGGCGTCGACAGACTGCTGCTCTCGTTTATCTTCGAGCGCACCGACGGCATTGTCGGCAGCGCAGCGCTAAAGGCCCTCTACGATCTTTCCGGTCGCCGCTTGACGCTGGACTCCTACGTGGACGAGCCGGCGGGCGGCCTGATTGCCCGGCTGTTGGAAATCCCCGATCTCCCGCCGGTCGTCGTGAACCTGAGTGGCGATGGCCCGCTGGACGGTTGGCGCGGCCGGCTGAGAGGTTCTCTTGCCGATCTCGCACAGCTGGAAGCGGACATCGAGCTGCGCGGCGACTCGCCGCTGGTGTTCCGGATCTCCGGCTGGGCCGACAACAAGAGCCCGACCGAACAGCTGCCTTGGCGCCTGCTCGCAGGACGGACCCAGTTCCAGGCGGCGGGCGAGTGGCGCCATTCCCAACCAAGGCGCCTGGTGCTCGACCGCGTCCGGCTGGACGGCGCCGTGGCGGATCTGGAGCTCAGTGGCGAGTTCGAGCCTGCCCTGCTTCAAATCGACGCCCGCGCCAGTGCCGTCGTCGAGGATGATGCGATCGTTGCCGATCTGATACCGGGCGCCGAAGGCCAGGGCCTCTCGTTCCGCGCGGGACTCCGGGGACATCTCCTTCGACCAGAGATTGGCCTCGAGGCCACCGCCCAGCGTTTCAAGCTGCCCGGCCTGACGACCGAGATGGCCCTGGCCCGATTTACCTTCCTGCCGGATCTTCCGTTCGGTCAGGGAGCGCCTCGGGGCGCCCTGTCCGGCGCGGGCCGTGTCGGGACCCTGACCTTCGACGATGTTCCCGAGCTCGGACCGATCTTTGGCCGAAGTTTCGCCTGGCAGATCGAAGGGCAGCTCGACCTCGCGCGGAACGACCTCTGGGCGGATCAGCTTTCGATCCGATCGGACCTGGCCGAGTTGTCCGGCTCCAGCACCTTCGACTTCACCGAGGGCACGGCTCTTGCCGACCTCGAGATCTCGGTTCACGACCTCGGCGGTCTCGCACCGCTGCTCGGCATCGACGTGCAGGCGAACGCCCGTCTGGCCGGCACTCTGGAGCTGCGCGATTTCGGCCGGACGCTCCATGCGCCGCTGGCCGGGCGGCTCGAGAACGTGGCGCTCGGGGAAACGATCTCTCATGCGCTCCTCAATGGCGATTCCAGCGTCGAGGCGGCCCTCTCCGTCGATCCCGACGGCAACTTCTGGATCACCAATGTCGCGGTCGACTCCACGTCCGCCAAGCTCACCGGGAAGGTGGGCTTCACCGAGCGGTTCGACCAGATCGCGGCCGACTATCGTCTGACGGCGATCAATGTCGGCGTTCTGTCCTCCGCTCTGGGTGCCGAGCTCGCCGGTTCCGGCCTGTTCGAGGGGCGCGTCGAGGGCCGTACCGTCGACCCCCGGCTGGCCGGCACGCTTTCGGTCGCGGACGCCGCGATCGCGGGCCTGGAGTTCGGCCAACTGCGGATCGGCTACAGCATCCAAGACCTGCCGCGCAAGCCGGGCGGCCACCTCGAGGCCCGGGCCACCGCCCCGGTGGAAGGCCTGACCGGCCGCACGGACTATCAGTTCGACGGCCCGCTGTTGCGTCTGAACGACCTGAGCCTGGGCGCCGAGGGCACCGCGGTGCAGGGCACCGCCGCGTTCTCTCTCAGGGGCGCTCCGATCGTGGCGGAATTGACCGGAGAGGCGGCGGACCTCGCGCCCTGGCTCGCCCTGGCCGGCGTCGCCGGCGGCGGCGGCGGCGAAGCCCGGCTCAGCCTCTCGGGGCGCAAGGGCCGCCAAGCCGCCCATGGGAGCGCCACCGTCAAGGACCTCTCGGTAGATCTGGGGAGCGGCGCGCCACTCCGGATCAAGGAGGTCCGGGCGGACCTCGACAGCGACGACCTGGCCGGGGGCCGGGACGGCAGCGCGGGGCTAACGGCCAAGAGTATTAGGCGGGGCGATCTCCGACTGAGCGAATTTTCGCTGGACGGCACGGGCAACACATCCAGTGGCACGCTGCATTTGGCGATGGCGGGCCACTGGTTCGAAGCTCTCTCGCTCGACGCGGCCGGACAGGTCGCTCTCGAGAACGGGGGTTTCTCCCTCGACCTGGCCAGCCTGGAAGGGCACGGCTTCGGTCAAACCTTCAAACTGGCGCACAGTGCACGACTCGCCCGGGGCCGGGAAATCCTCGAGCTGACGGAGCTGGAACTCGATTTCGGCGGCGCCCGCTTGACGGCCGAGGCACAGCTGGATACCGATCAAGTCGCCGCCTTGGTGGAGGCAGACGAGGTACCGATGGGCCTGTTCAAGCCGATCTGGCCCACTGTTGGCATGACCGGTAGCCTTTCAGGACAGGTTTGGCTGGCGGGTCCTTTGGATGACCCGGTGGGCGGCGTTGCGGCGATCCTCCCCGATCTGCGGATCGGCACGATCGTAGCCAGCCCGCCGCTGGTCTTCTCGATCGACGGCGATTGGCGGGACGGCCGGCTCGCCATGACCGGGACTCTGGCGGACGGGAAGCAGCGCCCGGTGGCTCTCTCGGCCGATCTTCCCCTGCACCTCGATCCCAAGACCCTGGCGTTCGCGTTGGCCTCCGACCAGGAGATAGACGGCAACCTGTCCTGGGCCGGACAGATCGGCGACATCTGGCCGTTTCTACCGTTCCCGACGCATCGTCTGAAGGGCGCGAGCGAGCTGCGACTCGAGCTTGCCGGCACCCTCGCCGAGCCGAAAACAAGCGGCCGGCTGACGCTGGTCGAGGGCGAATACGAGAACCTCAGGACCGGCACCTTGCTCGACGACCTTCAGCTGACCGTCGCCTTGGAGGGCCGGCGATTCGCGATCTCGAGCCTGAGCGCCAAGGACGGTGGCGACGGCCGGCTGACCGGCAAGGGAACTCTGGACCTGCTTCCCGAACAGGCCTTCCCCTTCATACTGGAGGCCGAGCTGGATAAGTTCACCCTGGTCCGCCGGGACGACGTCACGGCGGCGTCGAACGGCCGGCTGTCGCTGCAGGGATCCTTGGCCGCCGCCGCCCTGACCGGCCAATTGAAGACCGAGTCCGCGGAGATCCGGATTCTCGATCAATTGCCGCTCGACGTCGTCGACCTCGAGGTCGTGGAGATCGACTCCGCCGCCGGGTTCGCGCAACAGAGCGATTCGGGCACCGGCAGGACGGGTGCCTTCACGCTCCAACTGGATCTCGCGGTCGACATGCCACGGCGAGTCTTCCTGCGCGGTCGCGGCCTGGATTCCGAATGGTCGGGCAAGCTGGACGTGCAGGGAACGCTGGACGCGCCCAAGATTGGCGGGCAGCTCAATCTTGTACGCGGGCAGCTGTCGGTCGTCGGACAGCCTTTCAAGCTTTCGGACGGCAGCGTGCACTTCGCCGACAAGGAAACAATCGATCCGCAGATCGACGTCAAGGCGGTCAACACGGACGACGACCTCACGGTCACCGCGCGCGTCTGGGGCCAGGCGACGGACCCGAGCATGGAGATCAGCTCGATTCCGGAGCTGCCCGAGGACGAGATCGTTTCGCGTCTGCTGTTCGGCAAGCAGGCCGGTCAGTTGAGCGCGGTCGAGGCCGTTCAGCTTGCCGCCGCGCTCTCCGAGCTGTCCGGCGCCGGCGGCGGGAACGTCCTGGATATCACGCGCGGCGCGCTGGGCATCGACGTGCTGCGGGTCGAGACGATCGGGGTCGGCGACGACGAACAGCCCGGCCTCAGCGCCGGCAAGTACGTCACCGACGAGGTCTTCATCGATCTCAAGCAGGGCCTCGAAGCCGATTCGGGTTCGGTCGGCATCGAGATCGAGGTGACCCCCAACATCTCGATCGAGAGCGACATCGGGCAGACCGGCGAGAGCAACGTCGGCATCAAATTCAAGTGGGATTACTGATCATTTCCCTGCACGGACGAACGCGCCGTCTCCGCCGCTCAATTCCGCTTCAAGGTTGGAGGACTCAGCCCATCTCCGGCGTTGCGGGACGGACTGCCGACCGTCTCATCCCGCATACGCCAAAGCCATTCGATCCCTACTCTGCCGCCACCGCCGATGCCGCGGCCGGACCCACGACGTGGAGCGTGCGCTGCGGATAGGGAATGGAAATGCCCTCGGTATCCATGCGCTGCTTCAGCGCTTTCATCATGTCGAACTTGAGCGGCCAATAATCCGCGGAGTTGCACCACAGGCGGATCACAAGGTTGACCGAACTGTCCGCCAGCTCGCCGACCACGACCATCGGCGCCGGATCGTCGAGCACGCGGCCGTCGGCCCGGGCCATGGCCTCGACCAAGCCGATCGCCTTGTCGAGGTCGTCCTCGTAGGCAATGCCCAGCACGAGATCGACGCGTCGCGTCTCGTGGAAGCTGTAGTTCTTGACCGCCGAGCCCCAGATTTGGCTGTTCGGTGCCAGGATCTGAACGTTGTCCGGCGTGCTCAGTTCGGTGACGAAGAGGCCGATGTCCTTGACGGTGCCCGCCAAGCCGCCCGCCTCCACGTAGTCGCCGACCTTGAAGGGCCGGAAGAACAACAGCATCACGCCGGCGGCCACGTTGCTCAGCGTACCCTGCAAGGCCAAGCCGATAGCCAAGCTGGCGGCGCCGAGGACCGCGATGATGCTGGTGGTCTGCACGCCGAAACGGTTGAGCACCGCCACCACCGTAAAGATCAGCACGATATAGCGAGTCAGGCTTGCCAGGAAGCCGCGCAAGGTCTCATCCACCTTCTCGACCTTGCCGAGCCCCGTGCTCACGGCCCGCGACGCCCAGCCGGCCAGGATCCAGCCGACGACGAGGACGGCGATCGCCCCGATGACGCTCACGCCATAGGTCGCGACGAGCGCCTGAATTTCATTCATTGTCGATTCCATAACACTTCCCCTTCGGTCGAAAACACCAGCTAAAGCCGGGGTGTGGCAACAGAAGCCGGCCCCGCCTCGTCTGTTCGCCGCCAACGTTGTTTTTCCGGCAAAGGGCCTTGACCCGAGTTCGTGAATGCCGCGCCGGTTTGATCACAAAATACCACAAATGTCCTAACAGCGCTAAACTATAAACCACCCTGCAAATTCGTAGAGCAATACTCGAGAGGCCGGTAGATCAGTTCCAATGACAAGATCGAGAGACGGCGACCGGACTCGCCGCCCCCTCAGGCCCGTTCGCGGGTCGCGACGAAACGGATGTCCGGCCATTTCTCCTGGGTGTAGTTGAGCTCCCAGGCATTGCGGGCAAGGAACACCGGGGCGCCGTCGCGGTCCTCGGCCAGGGCGGCGCCGTTGGCCTCGCGGAAGCGCTTCAGCTCCGCCTCGTCGTCGGCCTCGACCCAGCGCGCGGTCTCGAAGGGCGCGGCCTCGAAGCCGACCCTGATGTTGTACTCGCCGTCGATGCGCGTCGCCAGGACGTCGAGCTGCAACTGCCCGACCACGCCGACGATCCAGCTGCTGCCCTGAACCGGCCGGAACACCTGGGTCACCCCCTCTTCGGCCAGATCCTCGAGCGCGCGGCGCAGCTGCTTGGCGCGCATCGGTTCGTCGAGGCGCACGCGGCGCAGGATCTCCGGGGCAAAATTCGGGATCCCGGTGAAGCGCAGGCCGTCGTCCTCGCTCAGCGTGTCGCCGACCCTGAGCGTGCCGTGGTTGGGCACGCCGATGATGTCGCCGGGCCAGGCCTCCTCGGCCAATTCCCGGTCCTGGGCGAAGAACAGGATCGGGTTGTGAATAGCCATGGTCTTGCCGCTGCGGGCGTGGCGCAGCTTCATGCCGCGCCGGAAGCGCCCGGAACACAGGCGCAGGAAGGCGATCCGGTCGCGGTGATTGGGGTCCATGTTCGCCTGCACCTTGAACACGAAGCCCGTCACCTTGGCCTCGGCGGGCGAAACCGGGCGCGGCTCGGCGGGCTGCGGGCGCGGCGGCGGCGCGAAATCGGCCAGGCCGTCGAGCAACTCGCGCACGCCGAAGCTCTTCAGCGCGCTACCGAAATAGACCGGGCTCAGGTGGCCTTCCCGATAGGACTCGAGGTCGAAGGCCGGGCAGGCCTCCGTCACCAGCCCCACCTCCTCGCGGAGCGCGGCCAGCCGTTCGGCCGGCAGGCAAGCGGCCAGGCCTTCGTCGTCGATAGCGGCCTCGACCGCCGGGCCGGCCGCCCCGTCGCGGCCGCCGAACGGCAGGAACCGCCGGTGCGACAGGTCATAGCAGCCGTGGAACAGCCCACCCATTCCGGCGGGCCAGCTCAAGGGCGCCGTGTCGAGGGCCAGCAGCTCGCCGATCTCGTCGAGCAGCTCGAAGGGGTCGCGGCCCTCGCGGTCGATCTTGTTGACGAAGGTGATGATCGGCACGTCGCGCAGACGGCAGACCTCGAACAGCTTGCGGGTCTGGGCCTCGATGCCCTTGGCCGCGTCGATCACCATGACCGCGGAATCGACGGCGGTCAGGGTCCTGTAGGTATCCTCGCTGAAGTCCTCGTGGCCCGGCGTGTCGAGCAGGTTGAAGGTGATGCCGCGGTATTCGAAAGTCATCACCGAGGTGGTCACGGAGATGCCGCGCGCCTGCTCGATCTTCATCCAGTCGGAGCGCGCGCGCCGGCCCTCGCCGCGCGCCTTGACGGCGCCCGCCAGATGGATCGCGCCGCCGAGCAGCAGCAGCTTCTCGGTCAGCGTCGTCTTGCCGGCGTCGGGATGCGAGATGATGGCGAAGGTGCGGCGCTTGGCCGCCGCCTCCCCCGCCGCGCCGGCCGCGGGGTCCAAGAGGGTCGTCGTCAAGTGGGTTATCCCCTGTGTGCTGCCCTGTAACAGGCGGCAGAACGGCCGCCGGGCACAAATCCAATAGCAATAATCGGTTGATATATCGCTACCGCCTCCGGGTTATGCAAGGATGGATGTCCACCGCCACCGGACACCGGGCCTGTAAGGAACGAGCCATGAGCGACGGGCGTCTGCCGACGGAAATCTGGGTCAAGGCGCACATTCGGCGCTGCTCTGCGGAGGGCGTGCCGGCGACCGTGGCGCGCCGGGGCGAGCGAAGCGGCGGCATCGTGGTCCTCAAGCTCAACCAGCTCGAAAAGGGCTGCCGGGTGCTCAACCAGAGCCGGGACATGGACGGCCGGATCGCCTGGCTGCCGGCGCTCGAAGGCAAACTGGTCGCGGAGGACGCGGCCGACGGCTACATCGCGCGGGCGGTCCAGCGCGACCCGGATCTCTGGGTCATCGAGATCGAGCACCGCGACGGCTGGCACCCCTTCGAGGGCAAGGAACTTTGATACCAGACGTTCGATACCCGAGGTTCGGATTGACCGGCCGCCTTGCGGCCGTTTAGGCTGTCGCGCGTTGAAGATTCGGGGACGCCGCTCGTCCGTCTTCTGGCCGAGCGGCGCCGGAGCCCCTTAGCGAGGCGCGGTCAAGCGGGGGGCTAAGCGCCTCGACTCCCCTAGACTGGGGCTCCGGCTACTCGGCCTCCTGGTTGGCGGCGACCTGGGTCCGTTGCTTGCGGCCGTGATAGAAGATGTGCCGGCCGATTTTCGGACCTCTCTTGAACACCCGCCCCCAGTAAGGCATAACGTAATCCGCGTGGTACCACATGGCACCGTTGGTCGGATCCTCGGACCGACCCCAATAGACGTCCCCGGCCATCGCCTTGGACGCTTCCCAGACCTTCCGGTTCCTCGGGCGGTCGCTGAGGCCGTCGCACCACCAGGAGAACTGGCACCGGTGCCTGACCCGCTCGCCGCCCTGGCGAACCACCTTGCAAACGGTATCGGGAAAGCGCGGGTCCGAGACGCGGTTCAGGACAACGTGGGCAACCGCCGCCTGACCCTTGCTCGGCTCGTTTCGCGCCTCGAAGTAGATATTGAGCGCGAGGCAGTTGAGCTCCTCCTGCAACTGCCGAACCGGCGCCAGCTTGGCCTCCTCGAGCCCGAGCGCGGTCACGGCCGGTCCGGGCAAGTGCGCGAGGGTTCCGTCGATGTCGCTTCGACCCAGCTTTTCCCCGACTCCCAGGTCGACTTCGGCCAAGTCCAGCTCGACCCGGTTCATGCTTTGGGTCGCGCTCGTCCGGGGATAGCTCGGCTCGTCCCAATATAGCGCCGCGCTGATCGGACGGATGTCCGCCGTGGCCCAAACCCCTTCGCTGTAATGTGCCTCGGCGGGCCCCGACCCCGCTTCGACAAGCAAGCCCAAGGCGGTGGCGCAGGCCAAGAGGCCGGCCGGCAGGACCATTCGCCCCCCGCCCAGCGCCGAGGCGCTTCGCGCAATCGCCTTCTTGGAAATGATCAGCTGCTTTGCGACGTTTTCTATCATCTGTCTACCTGACTGATGTTTCGGTGTCTGGGTCGTTTCCGCTAAGCCTGCGCCCTTCCCCCGGCCGGATCCTTGGCCCATCCCGACGCAGCGATTGAGTTAACACTTTATAAACTATTTCCCAAGTTGTCAAATAAAAAATGCATTGTTAAAATACTGTTGCCTGAAATTCGACACAAAATCACCATGGTTAATTCAATTATCTGAATAAATGCGCACCGGAAATCGAATATTGCCGTATTTTTGATGATTTTTCAATGAAAAATTGATGTTATACAATAATAATTCATATGCAATAAAGTAAAAATCCATATAGTATGGTTAATGGGGCTGTATTGGCCTCCCATACGCCCGGAGCAAGGCCGGGAGGATCGAGTGCTGGTGTCGCGCATTTGGGGACGCGACAGAACACGCCCGTCGGGCTTATGCTAGCTTGTCGACGGACCACGACAGGCATCACGACCGCCTTGGAGACCTGAATGAACGATTCGGACAAGGACGCCCGGCCCGGCGTCGAGGGGACCAGGGGCCGGACGGACGTCCCGGGGTTCTCGTTGAAGCGCCTGCTGCCGCTCGTGGTCCTTTTGGGGGGATTGGCGGGGTTTTTCGCTTTCGATCTGGACCAGTACGTCACATTCGACGCGCTGCGCCAGCACCGGGAGGACCTGCTGGCCTTCGTCGACGAGCACAGTATCTGGGCCGCGCTGCTGTTCATGGCCGTCTACGTCGTGGCGGTCGCGATGTCCCTGCCCGGCGGCACAGTGCTCAGCCTGATCGGCGGGTTCCTGTTCGGCGCCGTGCTCAGCACCGGCCTGGTCGTCGTTTCGGCCACCCTCGGGGCGACCATTCTCTTCGTCATCGCCAAGTCGGCCCTGGGCGATGCGCTCCGCGCCCGGGCGGGACCTTGGATGGAGAAGCTGGCCAAGGGCTTCCAGGAGAACGAGCTGAGCTATCTGCTGGTCCTGCGCCTGGTGCCGCTGTTCCCCTTCTTCGTGGTCAACCTGGTGCCGGCCTTTCTCGGCGTGCGCCTCCGCGACTACGTGCTCGCGACGTTCTTCGGCATCATCCCGGGCACCTTCGTGTACAATCTGGCCGGCGCCGGCCTGGGCAGCATCCTCGACTCGGGCGAGGACTTTACCGTGGCGAGCGTGCTCACCCTCGAGATCAAGCTGGCCCTGTTCGGCCTGGCGGTCCTGGCCCTGCTGCCGGTCGTCTACAAGCGCCTGAAGGCCCGGCGGCCGTGACCGGGGGTCCGGCGGAGACGGCGATGAACTTCATCGACGCGGCCCAGGTCGACGCCCTGCTCGACTACCCTGCCCTGCTCGCCGCGCTCGAGGCCGGGCACCAGGCCGGCGTGGACGAGGCCGAGCGGCTGCTTCTGGAGCAGCGAAGTTCGGGCGGCAGCGCCAACCATTTCCTCATCTGGCCCGCCTGGCAGCGCGGCGAGGCGCTCGGCGTCAAGCTGGTGACCAGCTTTCCGGACAACCCGGACAAGGGGCTGCCCACGGTGCAGGCGGTCTACGTGCTGTTCGACGGCGGGAACGGCACAGCCTCCGCTCTGATCGACGGCACCGCCATGACGCCCTGGAAGACGGCGGCGGATTCGGCCCTGGGCGCGAGGTACCTGGCGCGCGAGGACGCGGGCCACCTGCTCATGGTCGGCGCCGGGGTCATGGCGCCGCACCTGATCCGCGCGCACCTGACGGCGCGGCCCTCGCTCCGCCGGGTCACGCTCTGGAACCGCACGCGCGAAAAGGCCGCGCGCCTGGCGGAAACGCTCGCCCTGGAGGGCGTCGAGATCGCGCTCGGCGAGGACCTCGAGACGGCGGTCCGGAGCGCCGAGGTGATCTCCTGCGCCACCGGGGCCACGGCCCCGCTGATCCAGGGCGTTTGGCTCCAGCCGGGCACGCATCTGGATTTGGTCGGCGGCTTCACGCCGGAGATGCGCGAGGCCGACGACGAGGCCTGCCGCCGCGCCCGGATCCATGTCGACTCGCGCTGGTTCACGCTCGGCTGCGTCGGCGACCTGACGGCGCCGATCGCGAGCGGCGCGATCACGGAACAAGACGTTCTGGGCGACCTGTTCGAGCTCTGCCGCGGCGAATGCCCGGGCCGGCGGAATCCCGAGGAGATCACGCTCTACAAGAATGCCGGCGGCGCGCACCTCGACCTGATGACCGCGCGCCTCATCGCCGAGCGAGCGGGCTAGGGTGCAGCGCCACACCGCGAGGCCCGCGTGCCTCGATCGCCAGCACCCCCGTCCGCCGTACCGATCACGCTCTACTTCCTGACCCGCTTCGGCCTGCTCGGCCGGGGCTACCGGTGCCGGTGGCGACGGGCAGTCGGCTGGTCGGTCCTTCGAAGATACACCAGAGATTGTTCCCAGATATTATTAGCCGCAACAAAGAGAACCCGCAGGAAACGCGCAGAGATATTTGACGATTTTCGTACTGTCCGGAACTCGTGGCTGAATTGGCCCAATTGACACTAAATCATCCGCGTGGCTAACATGCCCGCGAAAATTACGGCGGGCCAGTGCCCGTCGAACAATTCGGGCGCTCTTTGCAAAGCGCCGTACCATGGGGAGGAATAGCATGGCAATTCCTGGAACACCGACCCGCCGCGCGTTTCTGAAGGGCTCGGCGGCGGCCGCTGGCGCTGTCGGTTTGGCATCACACCCGCTGGCCTTCGCCCTCGCGGAGACGTTCCCGTCGCGCAACATCAACGTCTACGTACCCACCAGGGAAGGTGGCGGGGCGGACCGCAATCTACGTGCCTTCACCAGCGTCTGGAAGAAGTACCTCAAGGTCAACTTCGAGAACGCCTACTTCCCCGGCGCGGCCGGACGGGTCGGCTACGAGAAGTACATGGGCCTGGCGAAACCGGACTGCTATGATTTGCTGTTCGGCAACATGGGTCCCGAGGTGCTCAACTGGGTGGTCAAGCAGCCGAGCTTCGATCTGAATGACTACTTCTACTTCGCGCGGGTAGACGAGGATCCCGGGGTCCTATTCGTCAACAGGGATGGCCCGTTCAAGACCATCGACGACATCGTCGCCGAAGGCAAGAAGCGCACCTTGAATGTCGCCGTGAGCCGGCTGGCCCATCCGGCCTCGCTCGGCGCGCTTGCTCTCGCCAAACACACGGGCGCACAGTTCAACCTGATCCCGCTTAGCGGCGGCAGGAACACGATGGCCGGGGTCGCGACGAAAGAAGCCGATCTTGGCGCACTTCCGTCGGGCGGCGTCATCAGTAGGGGTAAGAACTTTCGCATCGCGCTGATGTTCACGCACGACAATCCGGTGCCCGACCGGACCGATAACGCGCCAACGATCAACGCCCATTTCGGCACGAATTTGCCGTCGCTTGTCGCTGGCTCGCGGGCCTTCGCCATCAAGCGCGAGGCCGTGCAGAACCACCCGGACCGTTACAAGATCCTGACCGACACCTTGAAGGAAGTCTTCACCGACCCCGAATACAAGGTCGCGGTTGAGAAAACGAAGGCTCCCTGGGAACTCATCAAGTATGGCTCGCCGGAAGCGTGCGCCCAGCAGGCCAAGGACCTCATGGTGCTCGGCGAGGAATACAAGGCCCTCTTAACCGGTCAGAGCTGATCACGAAAAGACTGCTGCCGGCACGCCAGCCGGGCGTTCTGCCGCCCGGCTGGCAACCGTTACCCGACTGAGACGGTAGTCGTCTATGCGCCGCGGCCACGAGTCGGCCGCAATCGAGTAGAGGGTGAAAAATGGCTCAGGAATCAACGCCCCTCGAGTCGAAACGGAAGCGCATCGGGGGTGATCTGGTCATACCGCTCGCCGCCGTGGCGTTCACGATCTATTATTTCTCCACGATCATCGACTCCCCCTGGACCGCGCAGGTCAGCGCCTTTTTCGTCGGCACCATTCTAATCGTGCTGATCGGCATTCTCGGCGTGAGGTCCGTCATTGCACTCAAGAAAGGCGAGGCGGACCTCGGGATGGAGACCCTCTTGGCCTCACGGGCGTATCTCTCGAGACGGCTTGGTCTTCTGGCGCTGACTGTCGGCTTCATCTTCGTCGTCGATTGGGCCGGCTTCACGCTGACCACCTTTGTCTTTCTTGCCACGGCGATGCTCTTGCTCTCGGAAGGGCGCAACCGGCGTTTCATCCTCTTTCTGTCGGCAATGCTCGCGCTCGCCGGCTATCTCCTCTTTATCCTGGCGTTTGAGACCCGATTTCCGGCCGGCCCCTTCGAGAACCTCATGAAGCAGGTGTTGTGAGATGGAGTTCGATCCGGGCCTGTTCGTCGAGCTTTTCGCCCGCACCCTGTCGTTCTGGTGGGTCATCATCCCGGCCATCTTCCTGGGCCTCGTGGTTGGCGCCATTCCCGGTTTCAGCGCTGCCAACACGATCATCATCCTACTGCCCCTGACACTGGCGATGGATCCGGAGATCGGGCTGATCTTCATGGTCGCGCTCTATGCGTCGTCGCGCATGGGCGCCGGCATACCGGCCATTCTGGTCAACATCCCGGGCACCGCGGGCGCCGCCGCCACCCCCCTGGACGGCTATCCCATGACCAAGGCGGGACGAGGCCATCAGGCCTTGGCCATTTCCTTCGTGTCGTCCACGGCCGGCGGGCTGTTGACGACCATCCTGGCACTGCTCGCGATGCCGTGGCTCTCTCAGGTCGCCTACTATCTGCATAGCGTCGAGATGATCGTGGTGATGCTGTTCGGCATCTCGCTGATCGCCTCGGTTGCCGCGCGAGACACGCTGAAAGGCCTCATTGCCGGTTTCTTCGGTCTGATGATCGGCGCGATCGGTGCCGATGTGGTCTATGCAACACCGCGCGGCACCTTCGGTTTCCTCGAGCTCTATGACAAGGTGCCGCTGATCCCTGCACTGGTCGGCCTGTTCGCCATATCGGAAGCCTTCCTCGTCATTGAACAGCGCTCGATCATCACGAAGGAGGGACAGGCGCTGATGGCCAAGGCCGGCTGGGCCGAAACCTGGGAAGGAGTTCGCATTGCCTGCTCGAAATGGTGGCACATCACCTGGACCAGCATCATCGGCCTCGTGATCGGAGTGGTGCCCGGCGCCGGCGCCTCGATTGCCTCTTTCGTCGCCTACCAGCAATCGCGAACCTATTCGAAGACGCCGGAGCTTTACGGTACCGGCCATGTGGAAGGATTGGTCGCGCCGGAATCGGCCAACAACGGCGTCACCTCGGGAACGCTGATTCCTTTGCTGGTGATCGGCATACCCGGCGGCGCCACGGCGGCGATCATGCTCGTCGTCCTGCAGTATCACGGCGTGGCGATCGGCCCGGATCTGTTCCTGAGCAATCCCAATCTGGCCTATGGCCCGTTCACGGCCATGGCGGTGACCTACGCCCTCATGATCCTGACGATCATGCCGCTGGCGCGTTACATGTCCAAGGTGACGGTGGTTTCGACCGTCTACATGACGCCCGTCATCATTTCCTTCACGCTGGTCGGCGCCTTCGTTTCACGCGAGTATGTTTTCGATATGTACTTGGCACTGGTGTTTGGCGTGATCGGCTATATCGCTCGGAAGACAGGCTATCACGTGGCGGCTATTCTGATCGGCGTGATCCTGGGGCCGATGCTCGAGAACTACTTCCTCCGCGCCCTGAGGATGTCCCAGGGCGATATCATGGTGCTGTTCTCCTCTACGCTCGGCAATATCCTCTGGGTGCTCTTAGCCTTCTCGATCGGCCTGCCGTACTATCTCCAGTATCGGCGCAAGCGTCGCCGGCAAGCCACGGCCTGAGGCGAGCACCCATGTTGGCTTCCCACATGAACAACGCCGACGTTTCGGATCTACTCGACGCCTGTCGCGGCGAAGGTTTCCGTGGCCCAGGGCGAACCCAGAAACCGGGTGAAGTTCACAGCTACGTCCGGCGCGCGCGCCTCGGCCAAGATCCCGGCGGCGTAGGTCGTCACCTTGCCGATCTCCGCGGGCAGGGGCCCGGCCAGCTCGAGGCCCTGGTCGAGGTGCAGGCGGATTTCGGTGATCTGGCCGAAGCCGATCTCCCGCGCCGCGCGGCTCCGCGCCAGATGCCGCATGACGGCGGCGCCGGTCGGCACCCGCGTCGTCTTGGCCTCGGCCGCCTCGGCAATTCCCAGGCGCTCCATCAGCTGGGCGATGTACAGGCCGCTCGAGGCCTGGTTGTAGACCAGCGAGTCGGCGGCGAGCAGGGCTTGCTTGAACGCCTCGACCGAGGACAGGTCCGGCACAGGCGCGCCCGCGCGCACGACCACGCCGGCCCTGATCGAGCCGAGCACGGTGCTGCGGTCGGGCAGCGCGCGGCCGCTCGCCAAGAACTCCCGCAGGACCGGGAGCGGAGCGACGACGACGTCCGCGTCGACCTGGCCCCGCGCGACGCGGCCGCGCAGCACCGGCGCCGTCGCGAAGTCGATCTCGACCCGCCGTCCGGTCTGCCGGAAAAACGCCTCCGCGCAGCGGGACACGCCGGTCTTGGGCGCCCCGGCGCTGAGGACTTTGAGCGGCACGTTCGCGCCGTCTGTGGACTCTTGCGACATCGCCGTCACCGAACCGCCGGCCAGGGGTCAACCATACCGCTTTCTCCCCGCCCTGGGCAGGGTATGGGCCGCCGCGACCGGCGCCCAGCTCTAGGAACCAACGCGATTAGGAGGGAACCATGAAACACCGCCGCTTGGGAAGCTGCCCGCTCGAGGTCTCGGCCATCGGCCTGGGCTGCATGACCATGACCGGCCTCTACGGGGCCAGCGACGACGCGGAGGCGACCGCCACGATCCACCGCGCCGCGGAGCTGGGCATCAACCTGCTCGACACTTCCGACGCCTATGGCCGGGGCAAGAACGAGGAACTCGTCGGCCGCGCCATCGGCGACCGGCGCGACCGGTACCTCGTGCTCACCAAGTTCGGCAACATACGCCATCCGGACGGCCGCCAGGGCGTCAACAGCAAGCCGGACTACGTGGTCGAGGCTTGCGAGGCGAACCTAAAGCGGTTGGGCATCGACACAATAGACTTCTATTTCCAGCATCGCGTCGACCCCGAGACTCCGATCGAAGAGACCGTGGGCGCGATGGCCCGCCTGGTCGAGCAGGGTAAGGTGCGCTTCCTCGGGCTTTCCGAGGCCGCCCCCGACACCCTGCGCCGGGCCCACGCGGTGCACCCGATCGCGGCCCTGCAGACCGAATATTCGCTGTGGAGCCGCGACGCGGAGGCGGAGATCCTGCCGGCCTGCCGCGAACTCGGCGTCGGCTACCTGGCCTATTCGCCCCTGGGCCGCGGGTTCCTGACCGCGGCGATCGACAGCCTCGACCGGCTCGAGGAAAAGGACCGGCGGCGCGACCACCCGCGCTTCCAGGCCGACAACCTGGCGCGCAACAAGGCCCTGCTGGCGCCGCTGCGCGAGCTTGCGGCGGCCAAGGGCTGCGCGCCCGCCCAGGTCGCGCTTGCCTGGCTGCTCGCCAAGGGCGACGATATCGTGCCGATCCCGGGCGCCAAGTACCGCGTCCACTTGGAGCAGAATGCCGCCGCCGTCGACCTCGTGCTGAGCGACGAGGAGATCGCCCGCCTGGACGCGGCGTTTCCGCCGGGCGCGGCCGCCGGAGAGCGCTATCCCCCCGGCGGCCTCAAGCGCCTGAACCTCTAGGGCATGTGAGACACCGTTGCGAAGGAGAGAAGGACATGACCCAGAACGGCGAATTCCAGCTGGCGCGGAACGTCAGGCGAGTCGGCCACCTGGACATCCCCGGCGGCGGCCAGGTCGTGGTCCAGGGCTCTTATGCCTACGTCGGCCACATGAAACCGCCGCACGGCACTTCGATCATCGACGTCTCCGACCCGGCGCAGCCCAAACTGGCCGGGGCGGTCGAACTGGCCGACGGCTATTCCCACACCCACAAGGTCCGCATCGTCGGCGACCTGATGTTCACGAACGTGGAGCAGAACAACCGGCACTTCCTGCGCAAGGGCGCGCGGCTGCCGGAGCTCCGGGCGCGGCTCGCGGGCGGACTCGGACGCCCGCCGAGCGACGCCGAGCTGGCCGCCGAGCTGGGCGTGGAGACCGACGACCTGCCCGTCTTGGACGCCGCGCGCGAGCGCGGCTACGCCGACGGCGGCTTCCGGATCTACGACGTCTCCGACAAGGCCAGGCCGAAGCTGATCGCCGACCACAAGACCTTCGGCTTCGGCGTACACCGCTTCGACGTGGACGAGAACTACGCCTACATCTCGACCGAGATGGAGGGTTACATCGGCAACATCCTGGTGATCTATGACATTCGCAATCCGGCCAAGCCCGCCGAGGTCTCGCGCTGGTGGATGCCGGGTCAACACCTGGCCGGCGGCGAGACGCCGAGCTGGCAGGGCTACAAGAACCGCCTGCACCACGCCCTGCGGGTCGGCGACGAGCTCTGGGCCTCGGTCTGGCACGCCGGATTCCGGGTGATCGATGTCAGCGACATCGCCCGACCACGGACCCTGGCCGCGCACGACTATCACCCGCCCTTCCCCGAGCCGACCCATACGGTCCTGCCGCTCGAACAGCGGATCGACGGCCGGCGCATCGCGGTCGTCGTGGACGAGGAGCACGAGCACGAGCGCGGCCAGGGCCGCCTGCACGGCTTCATGTGGGTCTTCGACGTCACGGACTTCGAGCGGATCCAGGCGCTCTCGGCCTTCGATCTCAGCGAGCTGGAGAGCCCCTGGAGCCGCGCGCCCGGCCGCTTCGGCGCCCATCAGTTCCGCGAGAAGCTGGACGGCACCCTGGTCTATCTGACTTGGTTCTCGGGCGGCCTCAGGATCGTCGACGTGGCCGACCCGTTCCGCCCGAAGGAAGTCGGCCACTTCATTCCCGAGCCGGTGATGGGCGCGCCGAGCCCGCAGAGCAACGACGTCGACGTCGACGACAACGGCCTGATCTACCTGATCGACCGCGACGCCGGATTCGATGTCCTGGAATTCACGGCCTGACGGTCATTCCGCGGGTGCCGGCGCCGGCCTGTGCCCAGTGCGGGCAACGCCGACCGTGGCGATCGCCAAGAGCAGGATCGCGGCCAGCAGAAAGAAGACCCAGTCTGCATGACCCAGGTCGATCAGCAGCCCGAACAGCACCGGCGTGACTGCGGCGCCGAGGTTGAGCCCGGCGCTGACGAAGGCGAAGACCCGGCCCGTGGCGCCCTTGGGCGTGACCGCCCGCACCATCATGTCGCGCGACGGGCGGACCGAGCCCTGCAGCAGCCCGACCGCGGCGAAGACGGCGATCAGCGCCAACACCGGCAGCTGCGCGTTGCCGACCAGGAAGAACAGCACCGCCGAGCCCGCCATGGCCGCCGCAGCGAGCAGGCCGTGGCGGGCGGTCCGGTCCGCGATCGGGCCGCCCAGCAGAACGCCGGCCGCGCTCGCCATCAGGAAGGCGGTCAGCACCGTGTTGGCCGGGCCGAGGCCGGTGCCCTGGAAGGCGACCAGGGCGGTCACCGAGAAGCTCTGCACGCCGGCCGTCACCATGGCCATGCAGACGAAGAACGCGAACATCGTCAGCACCCCCGGCGTCAGCAGCGGACGGAGGCCGGCCGGGGCTTCGCTCTGCCTGCCGGCTGCGCCGCCCGGCGCCGGCGCATCGTCCTTCAGCAGATGGCCGTAGGCGAGCAGGCCGGCGACCACCGCCAGGGCCGCCAGGCCGGCCAGGCCGAGCGCCCAACGCCAGCCCCAGAGCGAGGACAGCAGGATCATGGTCGCCGGCGCCAGGGTGAAGCCGACGTTGCCGGTGAAGGTGTGCAGGGCGAAGGCGCGGCCGATCCGCTTCGGGTCGACCGAGGCGTTGAGAATCGCATAGTCGGCCGGATGAAAGACGCTGTTGCCGATGCCGGCGAGGGCGACCAGGCCGAGCACCATCCAGTACTGGCCGGCGAGACCGATCAGGCCGATGCCCAGGCCGCTCAACAGAAGACCCGCGAGCAGTACGGGGCGGGCGCCGATCCGGTCGACCAGAATTCCGGCCGGCACCTGGACCAGGCCGGTGGCGACGTTGAACGCCGTCACCAGGAGGCCGAGCGCCGCGTAGCCGACGCCGAACTCCGCCTTCAGGAGCGGAAAGAGCGGCGGCAGGGCGAGCAGGTAGAAGTGGCTGACGGCATGGCCAGAGCCGATCATGCCCATGATCGCGGCGTATCGTTTGCGCTCGGCCGAAACGGCCATGGCGGGTCTCTCCTCTCCAGGCTCCCTGCCGGACGGGGGTTTCGCAAAACGCCTATCATGTCCGGGCAGCCCGGGCAAACTGCGCAGGCACCGCCAGGGGCGCTGCATCACGGAGGAAACCATGACCGACAAGGACCTGCTGCCGCCGAGCATCGATCCGACGAAGGCGGCGATCGGCATCCGCCGGGTCGCCCTGCTGAACCAGGCCACGACGCGCTCGGTCATGACGGTGCGCGGCCACGAGCTGATCACCGACGAGCCGGAGTCCGACACCGGGCCGACGCCTTTGGAGATGGCGCTGGCCGCGCTGATCGGCTGCGAGGGCGTGATCATCAACCGCTGCGCGAAGGTCATGCGCTTTGCCTACAGCGCGGTCGAGATCGACGGCGAGGGCGAGGTCGACCGGCGCGGCTCGCGCGGCGTGCCCGGGGTGCGTCCCTATTTCAACTGGGTGCGGCTCGAGATCCGCGTCCACAGCAACGAGAGCCCCGAGCGTTTCGCCAAGCTGATCAAGAACGTCGAGTACCGCTGCCCGGTGATGAACCTGTACCGTTCGGCCGAGGTCGAGGTCATCACCGACTGGCGCCTGCTCCCGGACTGAAAAAGGTGTCAGGAACCTTTTTCCAATATATTTCATTGAAATCAAAAGATATTTCATGCTACGCACATTTCTGAAAAAGGTTTCTGACACCTTTATTGGAGCGACAGATGGGACGACCCTTGCGTTCGGCGGCCGGCGGCGTGGTTTATCACGTGCTCAATCGCGCTGCCGGGCAGCGCCGGATCTTCGAACAGCCGGGGGACTATGCCGCCTTCGAAGCGGTGCTCGCCGAAGCCCACCAGCGGACGGCCATGCGGATGCTGGCCTACTGCCTCATGCCCAACCATTGGCACCTGGTTCTGTGGCCGCGCAAAGACGGCGATCTGTCCAGGTTCGTGTCTTGGCTCACCTTGACCCACACTCAGCGCTGGCACGCCCAGCATGGCACCGCGGGAACGGGTCCTCTCTACCAGGGCCGGTTCAAGGCCTTTCCCGTGCAGGCCGACGGGCACTTCCTCACCCTATGCCGCTATGTCGAGCGCAACGCGCTCCGGGCCGGGCTGGTCGAGCGGGCCGAGGACTGGCCCTGGTGCAGCTTACGGCGGCACACCCTCGGCGGCGCGCCGCAGGAGGCCTGGCTCGGCCCCTGGCCGGTCGAGCGGCCGGCCGATTGGCTCGCCTGGGTCAACCAGCCCCAGACGGGGACCGAGCTCGAGGCGCTGCGGTCCTGCGTGGCACGCGGCCGGCCTTTCGGAGCCGATCCCTGGATCAAGCGCACCGCCCGTCGATTTGGACTGGAAGGCACGCTGCGGCCGCGCGGCCGACCCAAGAAGCAGGTCGATCACAAGAACAGCCGACACCCAAGGTCCGGTGGGCAATAAAGGTGTCATGGGCAATAAAGGTGTCAGGAACCTTTTTCTGGAAATTTCACGTACAAATAAGCAATTGACCTATATAGTATAATCGGGTCTAAAAGGTTGCTGACACCTTTTTTCCGCACCCGATTGGCGGCCGCTCTGCAGCGCTACTTGCTGCCTTCCTTCCTGGCCGGGGCCGGGCGCAGGCGGCGGCGCAGCAGGAGCCAGAGCACCAGGCCGCCGCCCAAGAGCAGGGCCCAGGCCCTCCAACCCAGGCTCTCGATGTTGTCGCCCATCACCACGAAGAGGACGGTGAGCGGCAGGATGCCGAGGCCGGTGGTCCAGGCGAAGGTCCACCAGGTCACGCGCGTCAGCCCGGCCGCGTAATTGATCAGGTTGAAAGCGATGACCGGTATGAAGCGGCTGACCAGGAGCACCTGCCAGCCCTCCCGGGCGGCCCAGTCGTCCAGCGCGTGCCAGTCGCGCTTGGCGACGAGGCCCTCGACGAAGGGCCGGCCGAGCACGCGGGCCACGCCGAAGGCCGCGAAAGCCCCCAGCATCGCCCCGCTCCAGGTGATCACCGTGCCCCAGAGCGGGCCGTAGACCATGCCGTTGGCGAAGGTGACGAACTCGGCCGGAAAGGGCACGAAGGAGTGGATCACCATCAGCCCCATCGAGGCGAAGACGCCCCAGGCGCCCCAAGACTGGATGGTCTCTTGGATGGTCTGGATCGTGAGGCCCCGGCCCCAACCGAGCCACAAGGCGGTGGCGACGGCAACCACGCCGAGCCCCAGTAGCGCGACTCCGGCGATTCTGACCGCAACCGCCCCGCGCCGGCGTTCAGTAGCTCCGCCACCAACCATCGCTGCTCTCCCCGCCCTCCGCGACTAGGGTGGCGCAGCGCGATCGGTCGATCAAGGGCGATTTCCCAGGCCGCCGCGCCACTTACGAAACGGTGTTCACACCGGCCCGCGTCGGATCCGGCAGCCGGCAGAACCCCTGCGCGGGCACGCCCAGCGCGGCGTTGAACTTGCTGGAGAGGTTCTGAAACGCGATCAAGGCGGTCAATTCGAGGACCGCGTCGTCGTCGAGCCGCGCCTTGACGGCCGCCATCAGGGCGTCGTCGACCTGCCGGTCGCTCAAGGTGACGGCTTCGGCATAGTCGAGCGCGGTCCGCTCGCGCGCGTCGAACAGATCGCTGTCGCGCCAGTGGGACAGCGCCTCGACCTTCTCGACGGAGGCGCCGCGCTTCATCAGGGTGGCCGAGTTGATGTCGACGCAGAAGGGGCACCAGTTGAGCTGCGAGATGCGCACGGTCAACAGCGAGCGCAGCGCCGGCTCGAGCGGCGAGCCCTTGCGGTCGAGCGCGCCATACAGGAGCGCGACCGTCGCGAAGAGCTTGGGCACCCGGGCCCAGAGCCGCGCGGCCTCCAGCTCCTGACCGTACTTGCGGCGCTGGTTCCAGAAGAACGGCCTCAGGTACCAGGGATAGGCCTTGGGCGAACGGGGCTCTACGTGCATATCATCGCTCCTCCTCCGTGACAGTATTATAAGGGATCACAGATCCAGCCCAAGCTTGCGGCCCCGGCAGATCGCGGTGTGGGCTCGCTGTACAAGTCCCGGGAACGGACCGGCTTCTGCAGGGCCGCGAATAGATCCTTCCGATCCTTACGGAAATAGCTGCCGGGTCGCAAAGCGACCGCATCCATCGGCTAGCCCACCGATATGACAATCTATAAGATCCGATCACCTTCCAGTGCACGGTCGTCTTTCACACTGTCGATCTTGAACGGTAGATCTCAGGTTGGACACCAAGAGGAAAGGGAAACCGATTCATGAGGCATTATCTCAAGGCTTGCGCCGTCTTTCTCGTGCTCTTGATCGCAACCGCCTGCACCGGACCGACCTGGCAGCTGTCCGACTATGACGTCTCCAGCGTCCGGTCCGTCGGCATCGTGAGCCTGCTCGGGGAAACTCTGGAGGCGAATTACGTCGGCGTTTGGGCATTCGGCAACGAATACTGGGAAAGCGGCAAGCTTGGGTGGAACTTGAACGCCATGAGCGTCGCCACTGTCGAGAAGTACCTCGCGGGACAAGGCTTCACCGTCATACCTCTTTCCTACGACCGAGCGTCGATGTGGAAGGAGTATTTGGAGGGCCAGGGCTCCTACGGTTTCAGGTTGACTGAATTCTCTTCGACGTTCGGCTTGATAGAGCCGGAACTTGTCCGGCTCTCTCAGTCCACCGATCTCGACGCCTTCCTCGTATTGACCCCCGGCCATGAGGGGCGGCACTGCTCGGGCGGTGAGCCATGCATTGGCTACGGAGATCGCGGGTATGGAGTCCACAACCGGCTCGGAATACAGCACAACGCGTACATCTCGGTGATGGTTTCCCTCGTGTCCGCGAAGGACTTGAAGATAATGGCAAACGTCCCAGCCAACCAGCATTGGCCCTTGAGTTTCAAGAGGTGGGCGGCCTCGCTCGACGGCTATTCCGAGCAGGAAAGGGCCGAGATACGCGCAGCCTTTGAAGAGCTCGCCGCAAGCGGGTTGAGAGAGGCGGTCGGTCATTTGGGCATTTGAGCGGCCTGCCGCCGAGCGGATGTAGATACCGTCCCGTCCGGCGCTCCTTCGAGATCAAGCCACCGCCGCAGGACTTCCCTAAAGGTCCAAGCCCAGCTTCCGGCCCTCGTAGGTCGCGGTGTGGGCACGGCGCGGGGCGAGGGCGTCGCCGATAATGTGCAGCTCCAGGCCCGAGTCCGCGAGCTCCTCGGCCAGCGTGGTCTCGGCGACGTTTGCGGTGGCGAGCACCAGGGCGTCGGCCGCAACCCGCTCTTCGCCGCCGTCGAGCAGGCTGCGGACCGTGGCGCCGTCGCCGTGCCATTCGGTGACCGCGGACTCGGTCCGCATGGTCACGCCCAGCTGCTTCAGCTTGGCGCGCAGCGGGATGTCGGCGGCGGTGCGCTCCAGCTCCCTGCCGGCCATGGCGTGGGGCGTCACCAGGGTGACCTCGTGGCCCTGCTCGGCCAAGTGCCAGGCGGTGCCGCAGCCGGCCCAGTGGCCGGTATCGTCGAGCAGGACCACCCGCTTGCCGGGCCGGGCCGCGCGGGACATGACCTCCTCGACCGACCAGACGTTGGGCCGTTCGGCGCCCGGCAGCCGGTCGTTCTGGGGCAGCGCCCGCTGGAAGCCCGTGCCCGACGGCTGCGAACCGGTGGCGAGCACCACGGCGTCGGCCCCGAGGGCCCTGACCTCCTCGGCCTCCAGGGGCGAATTGAAGCGGACCTGGACCTGGAGGCGCTCCAGCTGTCCGCGATACCACTCGATCAGGTCGAGGATCTGGGCGCGGCGCGGCTGCAGGCCAGCTAGGCGGAACTGCCCGCCCAGCTCGCCCGAGGCCTCGGCCAGGGTCACCCGGTGGCCGCGCTCGGCGGCAACCCGCGCGGCCTCGAGCCCGGCCGGCCCGCCGCCCACCACCAGGACGTCGCGCGGTGTCCCGGCCGGCTGGAAGCGGTCGCCGCCCCACTCGAACTCCCGGCCGCTGGAGGGATTGACCAGGCAGGAGATCCAGTAGTCCCGGAAGCGCCGGCCCCAGCACATCTGGTTGCAGGAGATGCAGGGCCGGATGTCCTCGGGGCGGTCCGCGCCGGCCTTGGCGGCCAGGTGCGGGTCGGCGATCTGGCCGCGCACCAGGCTCACCATGTCGGCCTGGCCCGAAGCGATCACGACCTCCGCGTTCTCCGGCGTGCGGATGTGGCTCTCGGCCTGGACCTTGGCGTGCGTGACCGCCTGCTTCAGGCCCTCGGCGAAGGGCGCGCCCAGCTTGTCGGCATAGAGCACGGTCGGCATCAGCGGCGAGAAGTCGAAGTAGCTTCCGGTGCCGCAGGTGACGTAGTCCATCAGCCCGCGCGCGTCGTGCCAGGCGACGACCTCCGAAAGCGCGTCGAGCGACAGCATGACCTCGGTGCCCGGGTCCATGGAGACCGCGAGGCCGATGATGAAATCCTCGCCGACGAGCGCCCGGATGCGCCCGATGATCTCGCTGGAAAAGCGCATGCGGTTCTCGAAGCTGCCGCCCCAGCGGTCCTCGCGCCGGTTCGACCAGGGCGTCCAGAACTGGTCGATCAGGGCGTTGTAGGCGGCGAACAGCTCCACCCCGTCGAAGCCGGACTCCTTGGCGCGCCGGGCGGCCTGGGCGAAGGCCTCGATGACCTCGGCGATCTCGGCCTCGGTCATGGCGTGGCTGCCGTCGCAGTCGTGGTAGGACGGCAGGCCCGAGGGCGACCAGCTGGGCTCGAAGGAGTTGTCCCAGTCGCCGTGCTGGCCGACGTGGTAGATCTGCTGGATCATTACCGTGCCGTGCTCGTGGCAGGCGTCGGTGATGGCCCGGAAATGGGGAATGATCGAATCGTCCTCGTGACGGAAATTGCCGCGGGTCAGCACGCCGGTGCGGTGCGCCGGCACCGGCTCGACCACGATCATGGCCGCCCCGCCCCGCGCGCGCTCGAGATAGTAGCCCAGGTGCCGCGCGCCGGGCAGGCCGGCCTCGGCCATGTTGGCGGTGTGGGCGCCGAAGTTGAGCCGATGCTTCAGCGTCTTGTGCCGCAGCCGCAGCGGCTGGAACAGATGTGGAAAGAGCTCGGACATGGCCCCCGCGTCTCCCTTCGACCGGAAGGGCAGGTTAGACCGGCAAGGCAGCAGCCACAATCGTGCGAGCGCCGCCTTCGGCTGACAGATCGGCACTCGCGCCCCGGCCGGAGTCCGTTGGATGGCCGGGCGGCCCACGAAAAAACGGGGGGCGCCGGCCCCCCGTCTCTCCTCGCCGCGCGAGTGTCGTGCGGTCAGCCGACCCACACCTTGTTGAGTTGGTGGTAGATGGTCGGGTGCATCTGGAAGCCGTGCACCTTCTTGCTGCCCGCCGTGAAGACCGAGCGCCACAGCGGCTGGCTGATGACGGCGTCGTCCTGCAGGATCTTCTCGACCTTCTCCATCTTCTTGCGCCGCTCGGCGACGTCGAGCGTGCCGCCCGCGTCGTCCAGCGCCTTGTCGAAGTCCGGATTGGCGTAGTTGCTCTCGTTCCAGGGCACGCCCGAACGGTAGCCGAGGTTCAGCACCATGACGCCCAGCGGCCGGTGGGTCCAGCCGGTCATGCCGAAGGGCGTTTTGTCCCAGACTTCCCAGTAGCGACTGCCCGGCATCACGTTGATGGTGACGTCGATGCCGGCCTGCTTCCACATCTGCACCATGGCCTGAACCGCGTCGACCTCCCACTTCTGGTCGTTGTTGGTGTCGATGGAGAGGCCCGTGGGACTGCCGGCCGCCTTGTAGAGCGCCCTGGCCTTCTCGATTTCCGGCTTCATTTTCGGCAGCTGGAAGAACTCGGGGTGGATCGGCGAGACGTGATGGTCCTCCGCCACCACGCCCCTGCCCCGGTAGGCCAGCTCGAGCACCCTTTCGTGGTCGATGCAGGCCTGCAGCGCCTGCCTGAGCTGCTTGTTGTCGTAGGGCTTCTCGCTGACCCGCATGCGCGCCACGGCGGTCTGGGCCGTGACCGCCTCGAAGAGCTGTGCGTTCGGCAGTTTCTTGATCACGTCGAGCTGGTCGACGTAGAGCTCGTAGATCAGATCGACCTGCCCGGAAGCCAAGGCCGCCACGTGCGCGGCGCGCTCGTCACCCATCTCGATGTACTGGATCTGGTCGAGGCTCACGTCGCCGCCCCAGTAGCCCTTGCGCTTGCTCAGAACCGCGATGTCGCCGACCCCAAACTTGGTCAGCTCGTAAGGGCCGGTGCCGATCGGGTTCTTGGACAGGTCGCCGCCCTCCTCGGAGAAGCGCCGGTGAACGATGGCGGTCGGGTAGTTGTACAGGTTCTCCGGGATCGACAGCTCCGGTCGGTTCAAGTTCAGCCGGACGGTATGATCGTCGACCTTCTCGACGGCACCGGCCGTCATGCTCTTCTTGCCGTCCGCGCCTTCATCGGTCATGGCGGCGAACAGGCCGATGTTTGACGAGCCCGTGGCCGGGTTCAGCCAGCGTTCGAAGTTGAAGACCACGTCGTCGGCGCCGAAGTCGTCGCCGTTGTTCCACTTGACGCCCTTGCGCAGGTTCAAGGTCCAGGTCTTGAGGTCGTCCGAGGCCTCCCAGCTCTCGGCCAGATAGGGCCGGGTGATGTTGTCGGGACCGGTGATGGTCAGGTACTCGACGACCTGCCGGGAGACGTTGGACTTCGGAATCCAGTCGAAGGTCGACGGATCCGTCATCTCCTGGACCCGCGTGGCGACCTTGAGCACGCCACCCTTGCCGGTCGCCGCCTGCGCGGCCGGCGCGAAGGGTTTGCCGGTGATCTTGCCGGCCATGGCATAGGCCGCCCCGGCGGAGAGGCCGAGCATCGTAGCCGTGTGCAGGAACTCGCGGCGGGTAACGTTCTCCCGCCTGAGCTCCTCGGCGAGCTCGGGAATGTAGGGATGCGGATAGCGCTTTCTCGTGTGAGCCATGTCGGGCAGTCCTCTCTTCCTGTTCGATGGTTTCTTGGTTTCTGGTCCGCGGCCGTCGTTCCGGCCGAAGACCCCTGTCTCCGCGCCGCCGCCGGCCGCGCCTGCGGGAGCATGCCCCGAAACGCTTCGACAGGTCAAACCCGCCCCGGCCCTCCCAGAAATCCTTGCAAAGCCGGAGCGGGTCGAAAACCGGCTGGCGCGACTGGCCGGCTTAGAATTCCGTCTCCCTCACCACTTGAGACCGCCTCCCTCGCAGCGACACGATACGCTCTACATCGACCGGCTCGTTCTCGGGCAGCGGCATGTCTCCTTTCCGGGCGCCGGTTTCGGACACCGTCTTCAGCTTGGCCAAGACCTCGGCGCCTCGTAGCGCCTTGGCATCCCCGCCGTAATAGTCGAACCAAGGCAACCCGGCCCTCGTGTAATCGGCCGCCGTCGGCGGCGTGGTCGGCGGCCGCTCGCCGGTGATGGCCGCCCAGACGGTCGAATTGGCGATCGTCACGAAGCAGCGGCTGAAATGATCCTGATCCCAGGCATCCAGCCCGAAAGGGTCGTCATAGATTTGCTGCCTCATTCTGCCGCCCGGCGCGAGGCCCATGTCTTCGGATCCTTGGGAGATTCTCGTGCCCTCGAATGCCCCGGCCATATCGAATGCAGAGCTTATAGTGCGAAACCTCTTCCGCATCTCCTCGTAGCGCTCTGCCTTCATCGGGTAGACGATGATCTGAAGGCCACCGTGCTCCGCCTTCCCCGTGATCTGCTCCTCGGCCGAATAGCCCTCGCCCAGCGGCATGGCAATGAACTGCCGGATCACGCCCTCCTCTACGCAATAGCCGTCCAACCACGGCTGCTCCGGGAGCACGAGATAGTCCTGCGGATCGCCGTTCAGCTGCTCGACCCACGATTTTCCCGTGACAGCATCGATCTTGCCGGTGGCGACTTTCACGGCGCAGGGATAGTGCCCGTACCCCCCGCCGAACGACAACCACATGGCCTCGGCTTGGTGCATGGGCATGATCACGCCGCCCCGCTTGACCCAGGTCTCCGGGACCCGCCCTGCGAAGTCGTCCAGATGTCGCAGCGGGAAACGCCCCAGCCCCGGCGGCAAGGGGTAGTCGTTTTCGTCGTCGGGAATGCGCAGGGTCCGTTGGAAGCTGATCCCGCAACCTGCGTCCCCGTGAACCTCGGCAAATCGAAAATCCAGCCGGTTTCTTGCCAGTGTAATCATTCCTAGGCATCCTCCTTACCAGTCGCCGTCCCTCACTTCGCGCACCACCGTGAGAATCGCGTGGTCGGGCGCCTGCTTGAGCTGCCGGAGCAGATCGGCAAACAGCTTCGGCCGCTTGCGGATGATCGCCTGCAGGTCGCTCGACACCTTCCCTGCCATGGCCAGCAGGACATCGGGATCCTCGCCCAGTTCGCCCGCCAGCCGGAGCGTCGTGGCCTCGGACGGCGGCTGAAGATCGCCCCGCTCGATCTTGCTCAGATACGCGGGCTCGATCCCGACCCTCTGCGCCACCTGACGCAGGGAATACCTGCGATCCGTCTTGCGGAGCGCCTCGCGACGCTGCCGCAGGTGGTCGCCGAAATGTGTCATGTATCGTATATACTACACATTTGACTTTCTGTCAATGGAACCTTGTGCTGCAAGACAAAGGGATACTCGACGTCTGACCAGGCCGGCCCGAGCGCGACCGTCAGATCCGCCTAGTGCCTAGCGAAAAAAAAGGTTTCAGGAACCCTTTATCAATTAATAAGATATTATTTTCAATATGATGTATCCACAAAAAGAACCTGCGAAAAAGGTTCCTGACACCTTTTTCCACTCCTACATGTTTGACGAGGCCGGTTCGACCGCGGCTCCCAAGGTCAGCCTACCCCCTAGAAATCCTTGCACAGCCGGAGCGCGTCGTAGATCGCGGCATGGATGTTGCGCGAGGCGACCGCGTCGCCGATGCGGTAGAGCCGGTAGCGGCCCTCGGGGTTGCTCGCGATCGCCTGCGGCCGGCCGGCGATCAGCGCCTGGTAGTCGACCTCGCCGCGGTTGACCGAGCCCTCCTTGAGCGCGAAGTAGAGCTCGTCCAGGGGCAAGGTGCCGTGCTCGACCACGACCTGGTCGACCAGCCGCTCGGCGCCCGTCTCCGTGTAGTCGCTGCCCAGGACCGCCGCCAGCTTGTTGCCCTCGCGCCGCACCGAGACCAGCCGCGTGTTGATGGTGATCGTGACGCCATGCTCCTGAAAGCACTGGGCGTAGGCGACGTGGTTGAGGCCGCCGATCTCGGGCGCGAAGAAGCGCTCGGGGGTGACGATCTCGAGCCTGGCCCCCGCCTCGGCCAGGACCTCGGCCGCCTGCATCGCGGGATGGGCGCCGTTGTCGTCGTAGAGCAGCACCTCGGCGGCCGGCTTCGCGTCGCCCGAGAGGATGTCCCAACTGCTCGCCACCAGGTCCGCGCCGGCCTCCAGGAAGCCCGTGTTGGGCAGGCCGCCGGTCGCGACCGCCACGATGTCCGGGTCCTCGGCCAGCACGTCCTCGGCCTCGGCCCAGGTGTTGAAGCGCAGGGAAACCCCCAGCGCCTGGCAGCGCTCGGCGCGCCAGTCCGCGATGCCGATGAACTCGCTGCGCCGGCGCAGGCGGGCGGCCAGGCGCACCTGCCCGCCGGGCTGGTCGGCCGCCTCGAACAGCACCACCTCGTGGCCGCGCTCGGCCGAGACCCGCGCGGCCTCGAGGCCGGCCGGGCCGGCGCCAACGACGACGACCTTGCGGGCCGGGCCCTCGGCGCGGGCGATCATATGCGGCATGGTCGCCTCGCGGCCGGTCGCCGGGTTGTGGATGCACAGGGTCTCGTGGCCCTCGTAGATGCGGTCCAGGCAGTAGGTCGCGCCGACGCAGGGGCGGATCTCCTGCTCGCGCCCCTCGGCCACCTTCAGCGCGATATGCGGGTCGGCGATGTGGGCGCGGGTCATGCCGACCATGTCGAGCTTGCCCTCGGCGATCGCGTAGCGGGCCGTCGCCACGTCGGCGATGCGCGCGGCGTGGAACACCGGGAAGCCGGTCTCGGCGCGGACCTCGCCGGTGAAGTCGAGGTGCGGCGCGGCGGGCGTGCCGTGGATCGGGATGACCTTGGAGAGCGCGGCGTCGGTCTCGATGTGGCCGCGGATGACGTTGAGGAAGTCGATCTGGCCCGTGGCGACCAGACGCCGGGCGATCTCGACCCCCTCCTCGCGCGACAGCCCCTTGTCCCAGTCCTCGTCCACGACCAGGCGCAGGCCCATGATGAGCTCCGGGCCGACCGCCGCGCGGATCGCGTCGAGCACCCGGTAGGTGAAGCGCAGACGGTTGTCGAGGCTGCCGCCGTAGTCGTCGCCGCGCCGGTTCGTCGCGGGCGACCAGAAGCTGTCGATGAGGTGGCCGTAGCACTCGAGCTCGATGCCGTCGAGCCCCGCCGCCGCCATACGCTGGGCGGCCGCCGCATAGCCCTTGACGATGCGCTCGATGTCCCAGTCCTCGGCCTCCTTGGGAAAGGCCCGGTGCGCCGGCTCGCGCACCGGCGAGGCGGAGAGCACCGGCAGCCAGTCGGCCTTGTTCCAGTTGGTGCGCCGGCCGAGGTGGGTGAGCTGGATCATGACCGCGGCGCCGTGCGCGTGGCAGTCGTCGGTCAGGCGCCGAAGCCACGGGACGATCTCGTCCTTGTAGGCGTGGAGGTTACCGAAGGCCGCCGGCGAATCCTCGGCGACCAGCGCCGAGCCGGCCGTCATGGTGAGCGCGATGCCGCCCTTCGCCTTCTCGAGGTGGTAGAGCCGGTAGCGCTCCTTGGGCAGGCCGTCTTCGGAGTAGGCCGGCTCGTGCGCCGTAGACATGATCCGGTTCTTGAGCGTCAGGTGCTTGAGCCGATAGGGCTGCAAGAGCGGATCGGTCTCGGCCATGGTCTCTCTCCCCGGATTCCCTGGGCCCCCCCGCCTCCGGCCCGTTTCGCCTCCTCGTAGTCGAACCGCCTTGGGGGCCCCAGGTCAATGCCGAAAAGGCGGGGAACGCCTATTTCGACCTCCGCGGAGTTCGCGGCCTGAGCGACGGATGACGCTGCGATCACGCCCTTCGTGGTTAACTGTCGGTTAACTTGTGGTTAAATCACGGGGCGCGGTTCGAACCGGCGCGCAGATATGGGGAAACGGGTATGAAGAAGGTGGCCTACGCCTTGGCCGGCGCGGTGATCGCGGCCTTCGCCGCGGGATCCGTCCGGGCCGCTTCGACCTCGACCGAGCTCTCGGTCAGGGTGACTGTCGTCCCGCCCGGCTCCCTCGGCGGCGGCCCCGGCGGCCCGTCCGCCGAGCCGGCCCGGACCACTTCGGAACAGCCCGCCACGGCCCCACCGCCGCAGGACGCAGCGCCGCCCGCCAAATGACCGGCCTTGCCCCGGCGAGGGTTTCGTTCGCCCGTCCAGGAACGAAGGTGTCAAGAATAAAGGTGTCAGCAACCTTTTCCCCGTGAGTTAATTAGTATTTTCAAGAAATTATATAACGAAGAGGATTCTGCGAAAAAAGTTCCTGACATCTTTTCTTCAGCGTGACACTTTTCTTCAGCGTTGTGCCGGGGTCCGCCCTCCTCCAGGCGGGCGGGGGTTTCGGTTGGGTGCACGCCAAACAAGCGACAAACCCTCTGCGGAGGGCTATGCTCGCTCCCCGGACGGCGCGGCAGGGGAGACAACGGCCATGGACGCGGCGCGATCGGGCGAAGCAGGGCGCCGCGGCGGGCGCCGGGCGCGGCGTGAGCAGCGGCTGGCAGCCCCACTCGTCTCGCTGCCCACGCTGACCCGCAACATCCCGGTCTACGAGGTGCTGGACCACGAGGGCGTCGAGCTGATCCACGAGGCCTCGATGGGGATTCTCGAGGAGGTCGGCATCGACTTCCGCGACGCCGAGGCGCTGGCGCTCTGGAAGGAGGCCGGCGCCCAGGTCGCCGACGAGCGCGTGCGCATCGACCGGAACCTGGTGATGGCCCTGGTCGCGACCACGCCCGAGGAGATCACGCTCGCCGGCCGCAACCCGGCGCGCACGGTCAGGCTGGGCGGCCGCAACACGGTCTTCGCGCCGACCTATGGCTCGCCCTACGTGCTCGACCTGGAGGGCCAGCGGCGCTACTCCACGCTGGCCGACCTCGAGGCCTTCCACAAGCTGGCCTACCTGGCCCCGGCGCTGCACCTGACCGGCGGCATCACCTGCGAGCCGGTCGACGTCCCGGTCGCCAAGCGCCACCTGCACATCGCCTATAGCGCGCTCAGGCACTCCGACAAGCCCTTCATGGGCGCGACGACGGCGCGCGAGCGGGCCGAGGACACGGTGGCCATGGCCAAGCTCGTCTTCGGCGAGGCCTTCGTCGAGGCCAACACGGTCATGGTCTCGGTCTGCAACTGCAACTCGCCGCTGGTCTGGGACGCGACCATGCTGGACGCGGTCAAGGTCTACGCCCGGCACAACCAGGCGGTCCTCCTCTCGCCCTTCGTCATGGCCGGGGCCAACACGCCGGCGTCGAGCGTCGGCGCGGTCGCGCAGCTGAACGCCGAGGCGCTGGCCGGCCTCGCCTTCGCGCAGCTCGTGCAACCCGGCGCGCCGATGATCTACGGCCACTACCTGGCCACGGTCTCGATGAAGTCCGGCGCGCCCATGGCCGGCACGCCCGAGATCAGCCTGATGAACTTCATGGTCGGCCAGCTGGCCCGGCGCTACAAGGTGCCCTGGCGCTCCAGCGGCATGGTCAACGGCGCCAAGCTGCCCGACGCCCAGGCGGCCTATGAATCCGGCATGACCATGCAGTCTGTGCTGCTGGCCGGCGCCAACTACGTGTTCCATTCGGCCGGCTGGCTGGAAGCCGGCCTCACGGCCAGCTTCGCCAAGTTCATGCTCGATGCCGAGCAGATGGAGATGTACTACCGCTTCGCCCAAGGCGTCGCTTTCGAGGACCTGGGCGACGCCATGGCGGCGCTCGCCGAAGTCGGCCCCGGCGGCCACTACCTGGGCACCGCCCACACCCGGGCGAAGTTCCAGAGCGCCTTCTACATGCCGGAATTGCTCGACAACAACAGCTACGAGCAGTGGGCCGCCGAGGGCGCCCAGGACACCGCCGCCCGCGCCACGGCCAAGGCGCGCGAGCAGCTCGCCCGCTGGAACGACCACGCCCCGGCCCTCGACCCGGCGGTCGACGAGGCCCTGCGGGCGTTCATCAGGGAACGGGAGGCCGTGCTGCCGGATACGGTCGGGTGAGGGAACCTCATTCCAACTGCCGTCTCCGAGATTGCAGCGACAACTTTCAAGACGTTACTGTTGACGCGGTCGCTTAGCAGTATAGCGGCCGATTCCAAGCATCATGGAACTCCTTGTCGCACGGGTCCGCTTTTCCCGCAGGCACCAGAGTCATTGGCAAGTAGTTCCGTATTGCTTGGTTTGGATTATCCGCTCCCGCCGGAACAAGCGTCACCAGCAGTTTGCCCACCGGCGAAACCGGCCTATACTATGTATTCGCGCCGGAACCCGGAACATAGACCACCTGCGATCCCACCATGTAAGCGTAACCGCTGGAGGGTGTGGTTATCTCGACCGCGTACTCGAGCATCTTGGCATCCGTGTGAACCACAACATAAGCTGCAGCTCTATCTATCCCGCGAACGTGGTAGCTCGCCTCAAGCATTATCTCTCTATCGCCCCAAAAACCTTCTTCGCTTCGGAAGATTAAACTGACATCGTTATAAGTATGGATTTTTCTGTATTCTGAATCGTATACCGTAATTATCGGATAAAACCAGCTCGAACTTGGGCCCCAAAAATTATCGATCGCACTTGATAATACATCTATTGTAAATTCATTCACTGTGCCCGGAAGCTGAAAGCCAGCGAAATAGCTCCTCCCTTCTTGAAATTCGTACAGAGGATTTTCAGTGCTGATCGCCACCAATTCGGGTGATAACGGCTTGAGAGGCGTGTATTCGAATTGGCTGGGTGAGATACAACAGGATGACGCTTCAGAATAGTTGGACAGATATGTCTCAACTGGCCGTGCGCACGACCCCAAACTGAGGATCAGTAGACCAAAAACAAGGCGCTTCACAGACCTCATCGTCCCTGGCCTCTCGTTCCAAACGGCCTGCTGGAAAGGCACAAACAGGATATGGACTTCTTAACCGCGTGTCGAGAGCATACGGTGCTTGAGGTGGTTTGAGGGCAGCTGCTGCAATACCATATGGGACCAGCTATGGTCTGCTCTTTCCTGTCGACTAGCCCCACCACGGCTATCCATGTGAGACGCCCGCCATGACCGAGTTTCGCGACGCCGGACTGGTGGACGCCGACGCCGTTGCTGCACTACACGCGGAGAGCTGGCGGGCCCACTACCGGGGCATCCTGCCCGATGCCTATCTGGACGGCCAGGTCTTCCAGGAGCGGCGCGCCTTCTGGCAGGACGCGCTGCGGAATCCCAGGGTCGACGACCTGACGATCGTCTCGGCCGAAGCGACCGGGCTCACCGGCTTCGTCTCGGTCGTGCGCGACGGCGAGCCGGGCTTCGGCGCGGTGATCGAGAACCTGCACGTGCGGCCGCAACTCTGCGGCCGGGGCCTGGGCCGGCGGCTGCTCGGCGAAGCGGTGGCCCGCCTTATGGCAGCCGGCGTGCCCTCGGCCTGCCTCTGGGTCTATGACGTCAACGAAGCGGCGATCGGCTTCTACGCGCGCCTCGGCGGCATACCCGACAAGCACGGCTTCGACGATTTCGCCGGCGCCCGCGCGCCGGACACCCGCATCGTCTGGCCCGACCTTGCAGTCCTCGAACGCGCCTGCAAAAGTTAGCGCCGCCAAGCCGACGTCCTTCTCGAGAACGGTAAACAGCGAGGTCCCAATGCCCAACTACCTGCATGAGGCCGAGGCTGCCGGTTCGCCGCTCGCCATGGATCCGGCGGAGTTCGAGCGCCTCGGCCGGCGGGTCGTCGCGATGATCGCGGGACACCTGGCCGGTCTGCGCGACGGACCGGTCCACCGCGCGTTGCCCGCGGACGAGCTGCGCAGCGTCCTGGACCAGGCGCTGCGCAGCTCGTCCACGGTCAACACCGGGGCGATCGATCCGCTCGACCGGATCGCCGAGACCTGCGCCGAGGAGGGCCTGTGGTTCCATGTCGACGGCGCCTACGGGGCGCTCGGCATGGCCGACCCCGACGAGACGCCGCGCTTCGCCGGTATGGAGCGGGCCGATTCGCTGGCGCTCGACCCGCACAAATGGCTCTCGGTGCCGATCGAGTGCGGCGCGGTGCTGGTCCGGGATCGCGAGCTGCAGCGCGACGCCTTCAGCCTCGTGGCGCCTTACCTGCGGTTCCAGCAGGCGGGCGACGCGGACGAGCTGCCCCAGCCCTTCGAACACGGCGTTCAGCTGACACGGGGGTTTCGCGCGCTCAAGGCCTGGGCGACCCTCATGCACCTCGGCCGCGCCGGGCTGCGCCGCAAGATCGCCCACAACAACGCCCTGGCGAGGCGCCTGGCCGGGGCCGTCGAAGCGGCGCCGGACCTCGAGCTGCTGGCGCCGGTCTCCCTGTCGATCGTCTGCTTCCGCTTTGTCCCGGCAGGATGGACGGGCAGCGAAACCGCGCTGGACGCCCTCAACGAGGTGATCACCGAGCGCGTCAACGCCGGGGGCGAGGTCTACTTCACGCCGACGACGCTGGGCGGCCGCCGCGTCCTTCGCGCCTGCATCATCCACTACGCCACGACAGAGGCGGACGTCGACCTGCTGGTCCGGCGGGTGCGCGAGACCGGAGGCAACCTGGCGGCGCGGCGGTTCGATCCTTGAGGCTTGGTCCGCGCGCCGCGGCTTAGGCCGGCGCGCCGGCTTCCGTCGCCTCCGGGACCTCGATGAGCTTGCCGGACCCGACGTCGTAGATGTAGCCGTAGATCGGGATCCCGCCGGGCACCAGCGGATGGCCGCGGATGCGGCGCACGTCCTCCGCGACGCTTCCGGCCAGGTCCGTGAAGGTCAGCCACTTGACGTAGCGCCCCTCCGGCGAGCCGCCGCCGCCCCGGTCGCGCCAGCCGGTGGGCGTAAGCTCGGCGGTGTTCAGGCTGCTGGCCAGCAGATCGCCCATGACCTCGTCGGTGAAGGTCTCCATGCCGCAGTTGGTGTGGTGGATGACGAACCACTCCCCGGTACCCAGGAGTTTGTGCGAGATGACCAGCGAGCGGATCGCGTCGTCGCTGGCCCGCCCGCCGGCGTTGCGGATGACGTGGGCGTCGCCCTCGGCCAGGCCGGCGTACTTGGCCGGGTCGAGGCGCGCGTCCATGCAGGTGAGTATGGCGAAGCGCCGCGCCGGCGGCATCGCGAGCTTCCCCTTGGCGCCGAACTCTGCGGCATAGGCGGCGTTGGCGCTCAGAACCTCGTCGACGATCTTGCTCATGTCGAACCTCCCCGATGTTGAACCGCCGCCATGATAACGCCGCGTCGGCGCCGTGTCAGGTCGGCGCAACCACAAAGGGCTCGCCTCCAGCAATCCCATGGTTAGGAACTGTTTTTCGCACCGACCGGCGGCAGGGTCACTTGTCTTCGTGACAGTGCGTACAAAGCTTGATGTCCTTGCGCACCAGGGCACCGTGATCTCGCGTGTAGGCCCTGTGGCAAGAGAGGCAGCTCACCTTGCCGTCGGGCACCAGCATCCCGCCCTCGGCGTTCGCCGCCGGGCGGCGGAGGCTCGCGCGCGTCCTGGTCGGGGCTCCGATCGGGTGGTTCCTCATGCCGGTGCCGTTGGACGCTCCGTAGGTCCCGCGGATGCCGTCCCCGAACGTGGATGCCCGATTCTCATGACAGACCACGCAGCGCACCGAATAGGCGTCGATCTCGGAGGGCCGCGTGGTCCGCGCGTCGATATGGCCCGAGGCCGTGAGCGACAGGCCGCCCTCCGGCATGCCGTCGAAGAACCCGGCCGGATGGCACGCCAGGCAGAAGGCGCGGCCGCGGAGCGCCGCCCGCAGGCGCCCGGGGACGGCCTCGTGCGGGTCGTGACAGGTGCTGCAGGTCACCTCGCCCTTCCAGTCGAGCGGGAATTCGCGCGGCAGCGGCCGGCCGGGGACAAAGCCGGTGGGATGGCTGGCCTCGACCGCGCCCCGGTGGCAGCGCCCGCACAACCGTTCCTGGGTGGCCGTCAGTTCACGGGCGTTCCCGGGCGTCGCGTCGCGTCCGGCAAGATGGCAGCTCCCGCAGCTCGATTCGCTGCGCTGCGATCGTTTCTCGAGATCGCCCGGACATTTTCCTACCGGGGATAGGGCAAGAACGCTGCTCGACCAAAACAGGGCCAACACTATCCCAAGATCCCCGGCAATGCGCCGGGCGCGCACTGCTGGCATGGGCCACCTCCCGTTACCGCGCTTGTTCCTATTGTTCCGGGCGCTGCAACAGACACTGCGATTATCGCCGCGAAAAACGCTCGCGGACTGTGCGATTCCCCACACGTTGACGGTGCCGGAATTCGAAAATTCGGGTCAGGTCTCCATGACCGCGCTGATGAGGGCTTCCTGCCGGGAGTCTCCGGATGACCGAGCATTCCCTGATTCGACACCGACCCAGAGTTGACGTTGCGACAAGCCGCAGCCAGGGTCATTGATGCAGATCAACGCAAGTGTCCTTATTATCGAGCGACCGGGCAGCGGGCCTGTCGAAAAACGCGCCTCGGGCCCCGGTTCGACGCGCCGGGCGGTTCGCGCGGACTTGACCCGCGGGCCGAGAAGTCGGACGGTCGGGGACCAGCCCGGGCAGGGGCGGAAGGACAACGGGAGGAGGAACCATGAGCGAGACCCGTAACGTGGCGCGGAGCCGGCCCCAGGGCCTCTGGGCTCCGGCGCTGACCGCGCTGGACGAGGACCTGGCGCCGGACGCCGGACGCACGGTGGCGCATGTGCGCCGGCTACTGGACGAGGGCTGCCACGGCGTGGCGCTCTTCGGCACCACGGGCGAGGCCACCTCGTTTTCAGTCGACGAGCGCAAGGCGGTCCTGGAGGCCACGCTGGAAGCCGGCGTTCCGGCCGGCCGGCTCATGGTCGGCACCGGCTGCTGCGCGCTGACCGACAGCCTGGAGCTGACCCGCCACGCCGCCGCCCTGGGCTGCAAACAGGTCCTCATGCTGCCGCCCTTCTACTACAAGGGGGTGAGCGACGAGGGCCTCCATGCCGCCTACGCCGAGGTGATCGAGCGCACCGGCGACCCGGCGCTCGAGGTCATCCTCTACCACTTCCCGCGGCTGTCCGCCGTGCCGATCACCCACGGCCTGGTCGAGAGCGTGCTGACCGCCTACCCGGGAACGATCGCGGGAATAAAGGACAGCTCGGGCGACCCCGAAGGCTGCGCCCACTTCATCGCCCGCTTCCCGGATCTCGGGATCTTCCCGGGGACCGAGGCGATCATGCTGGACATGCTGGAGAAAGGCGCGGCCGGCTGCATCAGCGCCTCGGCCAACGTCAACGCGCCGGCGATCCGCCGGGTCTGGGACGCCTGGCAAGCCGGGCGCGAGGACCGGGAGGCCCTGCAGGACGAGATCACGGCGACGCGCCTGGTGCTCCAGGCCAACCCCATGATCCCCACGCTGAAGCAGATCCTGGCCCACCGGCTGGGCGATTCGGCCTGGCTCAGGCTACGCCCGCCGCTGACCACGCTCACGGGCGCGCAGGCGGCCCAGTTGGAGACCGAGCTGGCCCGGCTAGGGTTCGGCCTCGCGGCGGCCTAGAGCCGGCCTTGACGACGCTCCTGGGCATCGACACCGGCGGCACCTACACCGACGCCGTGCTGTTCGACCCGGCGGCCGGCGTGCTCGGCTCGGCCAAGGCGCTGACGACAAAGCACGACCTGGCGCTGGGCGTGCAGGGCGCCATGGACGCGGTGCTGCCCGACGACCCGGCCGGGATCGCCCTGGTCTCGCTCTCGACCACCCTGGCGACCAATGCCCTTGTCGAGGGCCACGGCAGCCCGGTCTGCCTGCTGCTGATTGGCTCCGGCCCCGAGGCGCTGGAGCGCGCCGGCCTGGGCCGGGCGCTCGGCGGCGACCCGGTCGCCTTCATCGCGGGCGGCCACGGCGCCGGCGGCGACGAGCAGCGGCCGGTCGACCTGGAGGCGGCGCGCACCGCGATCCTGGAATACGCGCCCAAGGTGGCGGCCTTCGCCGTGGCCGGCTATTTCGGGGTGCGCAACCCGGCCCACGAGGCCGCGCTGCGCGACCTGGTCCGTGCCGAGACCAGCCTGCCCGTGACCTGCGCGCACGAGCTGACGAGCAACCTGGACGCGCCGCGCCGGGCCATGACCACGGTGCTGAACGCGCGCCTGATCCCACTGCTCCAGCAGCTCGTCCTGGCGGTGCGCGGCCTGCTGGCCGCGAGGGGCATCGAGGCGCCGCTCATGGTGGTCAAGGGCGACGGCTCGCTGATCGCGGCGGAGGCCGCACTGCTGCGGCCGATCGAGACCATCCTCTCGGGCCCGGCGGCGAGCGTCATGGGCGCCCGCGCGCTGGCCGGCGCGGAGGACGTCCTGGTCGCCGATATCGGCGGCACGACGACGGACGTCGCCCTGCTGCGGGACGGCTTTCCCGCGCTCGACCGCGACGGCGCCGATGTCGGCGGCTGGCGCACCATGGTCGAGGCCGCGGCAGTGCACACGGTCGGCATCGGCGGCGACAGCGAGGTCCGGCTGGACGGGACCGGGGCGCTTACCGTCGGGCCGCGCCGGGCCCTGCCGCTCAGCCTGCTGGCCCGCGACCGGCCGGAGGTCCTGGAGGAGCTGCGCTGCCAGGCGGCGCGCACCGCGCCCGAGGTCGAGGACGGCCGTTTCGCGCTGCGCCTGAGGCCCCTGGACGCGGCGGAGAGCAGCCTGAGCAGCGGCGAAGCCCAGGTCTGGCAGGCACTTGCCGGGGGGCCGGTGCCACTGGCCGGGCTGCTGGCGGACCACCATCTGGCGCGGCCGCTGGCGCGTCTGGTCGACCGCGGCCTGGCGATCCTCGCCGCCTTCACCCCGAGCGATGCGGCCCATGTCCTGGGCCTGCAGGACGACTGGTCGGCCGAGGCCGCCCGGCTGGGCGCCGAGATCTGGGGCCGGCGCCTGGCGGCCGGCGGCGACGCGGGCCCGGTCGAGGCCGCGGCCATCAGCCGCCGGATCGTGGAGCAGGTCATCGTGCAGTCCGGCGAGGCCCTGGTCTCGGCCGTCCTGGCCGAGGAGCGCGGCGCAGTCCTGGAGAGCGGCCGGGACTTGGCCCGTGAGCTGATCGCGCGGGCGCTCGCCGGCGACAACCCGCCTGGCGGGCTGCTCGATGTCAGCCTGCGCCTGCGCCGACCCCTGGTCGCGATCGGGGCGCCGGCGGCAACCTACTATCCGGCGATCGGCGAACGGCTCGGTACCCGGGTCACGGTCCCGCCCCACGCCGGGGTCGCGAACGCCGTCGGCGCGGTGGCGAGCGGCATCCTTCAGACCGTCAAGGCGCTGATCACGGCCCCCGACGAGGGCCGCTACCGGGTCCATCTGTCGAGCGAGCCGCGCGACTTCACGGCCTACGAGGAGGCGCTCGGCTTCGCCGAGCGCGAGGCCGCCCGCTTGGCCGCGGAGCAGGCGCGGCAGGCGGGCGCCGGCGAGGTCCAGCTCCGGACCCGGCGCCGCGAGCGCATCGTGCAGGGCGCCGACGGCCACAGCCAGTTCATCGACTGCGAGGTCGCCGCGACAGCGGTCGGCCGGCCCCGGCTGGCCGGCGCCCCCGCGGCCACCGAGAGCCACCCATTGATCCAAGCAGGAGGAGCAGGACCATGACCATCGAACGCAAGCACAGCGGCGCGCGCATGAGCCAGATCGTGATTCACGGCGACACGGTCTACCTGGCCGGCCAGGTCGCGGAGCAGGCGCCGGCCTCACCGGCCGGCGAGCAGACCGCGGCGATCCTGAAGCAAATCGACGGCCTGCTGGCCGAAGCCGGCAGCGACAAGTCCAAGCTGCTTTCCGCGACCATCTGGCTCGCCGACATGCGCGACTACGACGCGGTCAACGAGGTCTGGGACGCCTGGGTGCCCGAGGGCGCGGCCCCGGCGCGCGCCTGCGTCGAGGCCAAGCTGGCGTTTGCCAAATATACTGTCGAGATCGGCGTCATCGCCGCACGCTAAAGACCTTCGGGATGGATCGCGGACGCCCGGCGTAACATTGATGAGAGGACCGCCCGCGGCGGCCCGTCACAGCCAAGGAACAGGCCATGCCGAGACTGCTGCTCGCCTTGCTCGTCGCCCTCCTCGCGTTCCAGGCCCCGGCCCAAGCCGAGATCCGCCGGCTCGCCTTCGTCCAGGATGACGGCACGCTCAAGGTGGGGGGGCGCACTGTCCGCCTTTTCGGTATCTACATCCCGCCGACCAACCGGGTCTGCCGCACGTCGATCCGACCGGTGCGCTGCGCGTCCAGGGCCGTGCTGCAGCTCGACCTCAGGGTCGACCGCTTCGTCGCCTGCGATCGGGTGGCGCGCCATACCGACCGCAGCGAGAGCGCGGTCTGCCGCATCCGCGTCCGCAACTCGCCGCTCGGCCCCGACATCGACCTTTCTGCCTGGATGCTGTACCACGGCTGGGCCGTCGCCCTGCCCAACGCGCCCTTCGAGTACCTGGTCCTGGAGCGCATTGCCCGGGAGCGCGAACGGGGTATCTGGGGCATTCCGGTGGACCGCGTCACCTTTCGGTGATGGCCTGCAGGTCGCAGAACGCCTGTATTTCGCCTACAGTCTCGATACGGCATTAGGGTCCGGCGCCGATCCGAGGGGGCTTGGGGCATGAAGGTTATGGTCATGGGCGCGGGGGTGATTGGCGTGACCACGGCCTATTGCCTGCTGAAGGACGGCCACGAGGTCACGGTGCTCGAGCGCAACGCGGGCGCCGCCGAGGAAACCAGTGCGACCAACGCCGGCCTGATCGCGCCGGGGCACGCCTACGCCTGGGCCTCGCCCAAGGCGCCGGCGATGCTGCTCAAGTCGCTGTGGCGCGACGACCAGGCGCTCCGCTTCAAGCCGCGCCTCGACCCGCGCCTGTGGCGCTGGTCGCTGTCGTTTCTGCGCCAGTGCACGGCCGCGCGGGCGCGCGCCAACACCCTGCGCAAGCACCGTCTCTGCCTCTATGCGCAGGCGGCGTTCAACGAGATGGTAGCCGAGACCGGCGTTGCCTACGACGGCGAGAACCGGGGCCTGCTCTACCTCTACCGCAACGCCCGGGACTTCGATCAGAGCGTCGCCAAGACGGCGATCCTGTCCGGCGGAGGCCAGGACCTCCGGGCCGTCGACCGCGACGAGATCGCGCGCATCGACCCGGCCCTGGCCCCGGTCAAGGACAAGCTCGCCGGCGCCATCTACTGCCCGACCGACGCCAGCGGCGACGCCCGCCTGTTCACCCAGGGCCTGGCCGAGGCCTGCACCGGGATGGGCGGTCGGTTCCTCTATGGGACCGCGATCCGAGGCATCGAGACCGAGGGTGACCAGGTCGTCCGGGTGGCGACCGACCGGGGGGAGGAGCGCGCCGAGGTCTACGTCATGGCGCTCGGCTGCGAGAGTCCGCTCCTGGCGCGGCGGCTCGGCGTCCGTCTGCCGATCTATCCGGTCAAGGGCTATTCGGTCACCCTGCCGGTCGAGGCCGGCCATAGCCCGCCCGCCATCGGTGGCGTCGACGAGGGCAACCTGGTCGCCTACGCGCGCATGGGCAAGCGCCTGCGCGTCACCGCGACGGCCGAGTTCGCCGGCTACGACCTGGCGCACAAGCCGGCCGACTTCAGGCACATGCTCGCGGCGGCGCGCGACCTCTTCCCCGCGGGCGGCCAGTGGGACCGTCCGGACTACCGCGCCTGCCTGCGGCCCATGACGCCGGAGGGCTCGCCGATCTTCGGCCTCGGCGCTCAGCGCAATCTCTACTACAATGTCGGCCACGGCCACATGGGCTGGACCATGGCCTGCGGCGCGGCGCGCATCACCGCGGACCTGGTCGCCGGGCGCGATACCGAGATCCCGATCGAGGGTATGACGCTGCGTTAAGGAGGACCACGACATGACCGAGACCCTCGCGGCAGGGGCGTCCGCCGACGGCCTGCTCGTCGACAAGCAGCGCATGGCCTTCGAGCTCGACGGCGGCATCGCGGAACGGGCGGCCATCGGAGTGATCGTCCTGGGCAGCGACCAGACCATCGAGCACGAGTTCCGGCGGATCTTCGACATTCCGGGCGTCGCCTTCTACGAGAGCCGGATCCACAACGCCAACGAGATCACGCCCGAGACCCTGAAGGCCATGGAGGCCGGCATCGCGGACTGCACGGCGCGGATCCTGCCCGGCCTGCCGCTCGACGTGGTCGCCTACGGCTGCACCTCGGGGGCCATGGTGATCGGCGACGATAAGGTCGCGGCGCGCGTCCACGAGGCCCGCCCGGGGGTCGCCTGCACGACGCCGATGGCCGCGGCCTTCGCCGCCTTCAAGGCGCTCGGCTGCCGCCGAATCGCGCTCCTGACCCCCTACGTCGACGAGATCAACCAAGCCATGCGCGCCCACCTCCAGGCCGGCGGCCTCGACGTGCCGGTCATGGGCTCGTTCAACGAGGGCGACGACCGCAAGGTCGGCCGGATCAGCCCGGCCTCGCTCAGCCGGGCGGCGCTCGAGCTGGGCGCGTCCGAGACGGTCGACGCGGTCTTCGTGTCCTGCACGGCCCTGCGCCTGGTCGAGGTCGTCGCCGGGATCGAGGCGGAGCTGGGCAAGCCGGTCACCTCGAGCAACCACGCGCTCGCCTGGCACTGCCTGCGCCTGGCCGGCATCGACGACCCCCTGCCCCAACACGGCCGGCTGTTTACTTGTGCTCTCGCCTGAGCAGCGTCGGGGAATACTTGTCAGGCGCCCTGCAAGGTGATTGCATAGCGGCAGAAGACCCCGCGGTGGCCAAAGCGGAGGCGGGCCGCGCAACATGGCGCGGCGAAACGCCCTGGCCATGACAGGCGGCAACAGGGAGCGTGCAGGCGGCGTGCCGAGAGACAGCAGCGGACAGTCCGCGGACATCGAGTTCGCCGGCGTGACGAAGCGGTTCGGCGAGGTCGTGGCGGTCGACGACGTCAGCCTCTCGGTGGAGCGCGGCGCCTTCTACACCTTTCTCGGCCCCTCGGGCTGCGGCAAGACCACCTCGCTGCGCCTGATCGCCGGTTTCGAGCAGCCGGACCAGGGCGACGTGCGCATCGGCGGCGCTTCGGTGGTCGGCATTCCGCCCTACAAGCGCCCGGTCAACATGGTGTTCCAGCACTACGCGCTGTTTCCGCACCTGACCGTGGCCGACAACATTGGCTACGGTCTGCGCCAACGCGCGCCGCGACCGACGAACAGCGAGATCACCGGCCAGGTTGGTGAGATGCTGGAGCTGGTGCGCCTTTCCGGATTCGAGACGCGGCGCGTCTGGGAGCTGTCCGGCGGCCAGCAGCAGCGGGTCGCGCTGGCCCGCGCGTTGATCAACCACCCGACGGTCCTGCTGCTCGACGAGCCCCTGGCCGCCCTCGACCGCAAGCTGCGCCGCGAGATGCAGATCGAGCTTCAGACCTTGCAGCGCGAGGTCGGCATCACCTTCGTCCTGGTCACCCACGATCAAGAGGAGGCGCTGTCGATGAGCGATACAATCTGCATCATGCGCGACGGCCGGATCGTGCAAACCGGAGGTCCAAAGGAGCTCTACGACGAGCCCGTAAACGGCTACGTCGCCGACTTCGTGGGCAAATCGAACTTCTTCGCCGGCAAGGTGGTCGAGGCGACCGGGACCGGCGCCGCGGTCGAGCTCGAGGGCGGCCGGGTGCTCAGCGGGCGCAGGCCCAAGAACGGCGAGACGCTCGCGCCCGGCGCGCGTGGCGTCATCGCGGTGCGGCCCGAGCTGGTCCACGTTACGCCGACCGCAGGTCCAACCGCCTCGCAAACGGACGTGGAGGCCCCGGGCCGGGTCAAGAACCGCATCTTCCTGGGCGAGCACACGGAATACCTGGTCGGAACCCAGGAGCTGGGCGACATCCTCGCCCTGGTACCCAAGCACGTAGAGGCGTCGGACGGGGGCTTCACCCCCGGCGACGAGGTCCGTATCGGCTGGCGCACAAGCGCGGCCTTGAGCCTGGCCGAACGCTAGACGATCGGCCGGAACCCTAGGGACGTAGTGAAAACATCCCGGCAAACAGGAGCATGAGGAGGAGTGAAAATGTCATACAAGAACAACGGCGATACGCCGATCAGCGCCAAGAAGTTCATGGAGGAGCTGCGGCGCTACCAGAAGGGCTCGGTGAGCCGCCGTCATTTCCTCGGCGTCACCGGCCTGGGCCTGGCCACGGCCGCGATGGCCAAGGCCATGCCGGAGCTGGCCGGTATCGGCAAGGCCCATGCAGCCGCCAATATCGGCGACCGCGTGTCGATCGCCACTTGGCCGAACTACTACGATCCGGCCAACTATGAAGCCTTCACCACGGCGACCGGCGCCGACGTGCAGATCAGCGTCTTCGGCTCCAACGAGGAGATGCTGGCCAAGCTCCAGGCCGGCGGCACCGGCTGGGACGTTTTCGTGCCGACCAATTACACGATCAGCACCTATGTCGAACTCGACCTGATCCAGCCGCTCGACCTGTCGCGCCTGGCAAACTTCGACGAGAAGCACTACATCAAGCGCTTCATCGAGCCCGGCACCGTGAACGGCAAGGTCTATGCCGTGCCCAAGAACTGGGGGACGACCGGCTTCGTGCTGAACCGCAAGAAGGTCAAGACCGACCCGACCACCTGGAAGGCGTTCTGGGACCTGACCAAGACCGACGCCTCGGGCCGGGTCATCGTCCACGACTACCAGCTTACGACCATCGGCAACGCGCTGAAGTACTTCGGCTATTCCTTCAACTCGGTCGATCCCAAGGAGCTGGCCGACGCGGAGAAGCTGCTGCTCGAGGCGAAGCCGCACCTCTTCGCGATCACCAGCGACTACCAGCCGGCTATGCGCGCCAACGACGCCTGGATGTCCATCGCCTGGACCGGCGACGGGCTCCAGCTGCACCGCGACATCCCCGAGATCGACTACGTGCTCGGCAAGGAAGGCGGCGAGCTGTGGAGCGACTTCTACGCCATCCCGAAGGAGGCCCCGCACGTGGATGCGGCCTATGCCTTCATCGACTACCTGATCGACCCCAAGATCAACGCCCGTGAAGTGGCAGCCCACGGCTATCCGGTGCCGGACAACCGCACGACTGCGTTGCTGCCCAAGGAGATGACCGAGGACCCGATCATGTATCCGGCGCAGGAGCTGCTGGACGCGCTCGAGTTCGGCGCGGCGGTGACCCTGACCGACCCGCTGCGGGCCGAGGTCATGGCCCGGTTCAAGGCCGCCTAGAACCCGATGGCGGAAGTTCGTGAGTCACCCCCACCCCGACCCTCCCCCGTCGAGGGGGAGGGAGCAACCCTTTGGCCAGCCTTGGAGTCCCCTCCCCCCTTGCGGGGGAGGGCCAGGGTGGGGGGTATATCACTCATTGCCGAGTCCCGGTACTAGGACGGGAACGGCACCAAGACCGGGGACGGGGGCATGACGGCGGCCAAGGTCGCGGGAAAAAACGGCAACCGGGTGACGGCGATGCTGCTGTTGCCGACCACGCTGTGGTTCCTGCTGCTGCTCGTCATGCCTCTCGTCGTCATCCTGGTGTTCAGTCTGGGGGAACGCGCGCCGGCGGGAGGCTATCAGGCGGCCCTGACGCTCGAGCAGTACGCCAATCTGCCGGCGCGTCTCAAGGCCTTCACCAATACGCTCACGCTGTCCCCCCTGGGCACCTTGATCTGCATGGTGATCGCCTATCCGCTCGCCTATTACCTCGCGATCAAGGCCGGACGCCGTGCCAAGGCGCTGCTGCTCACGCTGGTCATCGTTCCGTTCTGGACCAGCTTCCTGATCCGCACCTACGCCTGGATCTACATCCTGGGCGGGCGCGGCATTCCCCGGCTTCTGGAGATGATCGGCATCGAGGACCTGCGCCTGATCAACACGCCGACCGCAGTCCTGATCGGCATCGTGTACGGCTATCTGCCGCTCATGGTCTTCCCGATCTACGTCAGCCTGGAGAAGCTCGACAAGGGCCTGCTCGAGGCCTCGAGCGACCTGGGGGCGAACCCAGTCAGGACCTTCCTGCAGGTCACGCTGCCGCTCTCCGCGCCGGGCCTGATCACCGGGTCGCTGCTGGTCTTCATCCTGCTGATGGGCGAATACCTGATCCCGGCGATCCTCGGCGGCGGCAAGGTCTTCTTCGTCGGCAACGCCTTGGTCGACCTGTTCCTGCAGTCCCGGAACTGGCCCTTCGGGTCCGCCGTCGCGGTCGCCCTCGTGGTCATCATGCTGGTGGCGATCGCGCTCTATCTCTCCCTGGCCGGACGCGAACGCGGCCGCCAGGACGTATCGATCATCTAATACCAAAGGTCCTTGATAATGACGCATTTCATGGGAGCGAATCGGGTCGCCGGGCAGGCGCGGCGTGCAGCGCGATGCATGCATCGGGCAAGCGCCGCAACGCACCCGGCGCCCCGATACGCCCCACCCGGAGGGCCGGGCGATTTTGGCCGCCAGCCGCGTTGCGCGCCGCCCTGCCTGCGCGAAGCCGGAGCTTCGCTTCGGCGAAGGCAGGTTGTTGTACGCGCACAACGGCGCAACGCGCGCCTTGCTGGCGGCCAAAATCGCCTCGGTGAAATGCGTCATTATCAAGGATCTTTGGTATAAGGAGAGCCAGAGGTGCGTCTCTATGCCGCCGCCGTCTATGTTTTCCTTTACGGACCGATCTCGCTGATCGTGCTGTTCAGCTTCAATGCGGGCCGGCACGCCGCCTCGTTCGAGTGCTGTTCCACGATGTGGTACGGACGCACCTTCCAGAACACCTTTCTGCTCGAGGCCCTGGCCACCAGCCTCATCGTCGCCAGCACGACGGCGGTACTGGCCACGATCATGGGCACGATGGCGTCGATCGCGCTGCAGCGCGTGCGCGGGGGTCTGCGGCTCCTGTTCGATGCGCTCACCTATACCGCCATCGTCATTCCGGGCATCGTCATCGGCATCGCCACGCTGGTCGCGCTGGTCACCGCCTTCGGTTTTCTCAATCCGGTGTTGGACGCGCTGTGGCCCGCCGGCACCGCTCCCAGCCTGCAGCTCGGCTACGGCTCGGTGATCGCGGCCCACACGCTCTTCACCATGGCCCTGGTGATCGTCATCGTGCGCGCGCGCATCCAGGGCATGGACCGCGCCCTGATCGAGGCCTCGGCCGACCTCTACGCGACGCCTTGGCGCACCTTTCGGCAGATCACCCTGCCACAGATCTTCCCGGCGGTGATGTCCGGTTTCCTGCTCAGTTTCACATTCAGCTTCGACGACTTCATCATCGCCTTCTTCGTCGCCGGCTCGAAGACGACCTTGCCGATCTACGTGTTCTCGTCGATCCGGCGGGGCATCACGCCGGAGACCAACGTCATCGCGACGATGATCCTGGCTGTGTCGCTGACACTCCTCTTCGTCGCCCAGTTCCTGCTCCGGGCGCGGACCGGAAAGAGCGGCCGACCGGCCTGACCGCGGCCCCTGCCCTCTCGGACCAGGGACGGCTTTGCCATGGCGGCCCTGAAATCGACCGCCCGTTAACGCTTTGCTGGTCATCCCGCCATAGGTTGAGGAAGGAATCGGATCATGAACGACAACGGCAAAACGGCGCTGGTCACCGGCGCGACCTCGGGCATCGGCGCGGCCATCGCGCTGGAGCTGGCGGCGCAGGGCCATGCGGTCATGCTGGCCGGCCGCGACGCCGCGCGCGCGGCGGCCATGGAAGAGCGCGTCAGGGCGGCCGGCGGCCGGGCGTCCTCGTGGCTGGGCGACCTCTCGGCGCCTGGCCCTTGCCAGGCGCTGGTCGAGGCCTCGGTCGAGCGCTTCGGCGGCATCGACGTCCTGGTCAACAACGCCGGGATCATCCACTACGGCACCGCCGAGGAGACCACGGAGGCCGTGTGGGACGAGACCCTGGCGGTCAACGTCTCCGCGGTCTTCTACATGAGCCGGGCCGCGGTCCCGGCGCTGCGCCCGCGTGGCGGCGTCATCGTCAACATCGCCTCGGACTGGGGCCTGGCCGGCGGCCGCCGCGCCGTCGCCTATTGCGTCAGCAAGGGCGCGGTCGTCCAGCTGACCCGGGCCATGGCGCTCGACCACGCCCACGAGAACATCCGCGTCAACGCGATCTGCCCGGGCGACACCGATACGCCGATGCTGGACGTCGAGGCGCGCGAGCGCGGCCAGGACCCGGCCGAGGCCCGGCGCGAGATGGCCGCGGAGGTGCCGCTCGGCCGGATCGCCACGCCGGAGGAGATCGCCAAGCTGGCCGCCTTCCTGGTGTCCGACGGCGCGGCCTACATGACCGGCGCCGCGATCGCCATCGACGGAGGCAACACGGCGGCTTGAACCCAAGGACAGTCAGGAGTTGGACAGATGAAGGGATGCCGCAGCTGTAGAAACTGGACGGGAATCGACGAGTTCCTCGACCGCGACGATCCGGCCGTCGTCAACACCAAGGTCCAGTTGGGCAATTGCCGGCGTTACGCGCCGCAGCCCTTGAGCTTCGACGCCGCGACAGGCGAATCGCCCAGGGCCCAGGCCGCCTGGCCCCTGGCCGCCTCGGACGAATGGTGCGGCGAGTGGGAGCCCGCCTTCGAGAGCTAGCCCACCGGGTCACCAGTTGTTGCGCAGCTCGCGCAGCTTGACGAACACGGTCTTGGGGTCCGGGTCGTCCGGCAGGTCCGGGAAGGTCTCGCGCAGCCGGGCGATCACCGTCGGGCTGTGCAGCCGGAAGAAAGTGTTGATCTCCTTCTCGAGCGCGAGCGTCGAGACCAGCGCCCGGTTCGGGTCCTGGTCCTCCACCTCCTCCAACAGCTCGCCGGCGCGCGCGTTGTCGGGCTCGCGATCCAGGGTGAAGGCGAGGTTGTTCGCGATGTAATCGTGGCCCGGATAGACCAGGGTCTTGTCCGGCAGTCCGGCGAGCTGGGTCGCGAAGGTGTGGTAGAGCTCGTTCGGATGGCCGCCGTTGTGGCAGTTGCCGGCCCCGGCGTTGAACAGGGTGTCGCCGCAAAACAGCGCCGGCGTGCCGGCATGGGCCAGCAGGCAGACGTGGCTCATGGTGTGCCCGGGGGTATCCAGCGCCTCCAGCTCGACGCCGCGGCCCACCTTGATCACGTCGCCGGCCGAGAGCCCCCGGTCGATGCCCGGGATCTTGTCCTTGGCGTTGGCGTGCGCCAGAAGCTTGGCGCCCGTGGCCGCGATCACGGCCTTGTTGCCGCCGGTATGGTCGCCGTGCTCGTGGGTGTTGAGCACCTGTGTGATCTCCCAGCCCTCCTGCCGCGCCTTGGCCAGGCACTTGGCGTGGTCCAGGGGGTCGACGGCCAGCGCTTCGCCGCTTTCGGGACAGACGATCAGGTAGTTGAAGTTGCGGTAGGCGTTCGCGGTCCAAATCTGTTCGACGATCACGGGCCTTCTCCCTCGCGTCCGGGTCCGATACCCAGTCTAGCGCAGCGCGGCCGGCGCGTCAGCGGATTGTGAGGAAGAGCGGATCCGGATTCGGGCAAGTAACAGCGCCAATATCGATGCGAGACTCTGACATGAACTACACTGAATAGATGGATTCAAGTGACGTGGACTCCGGGTCGTCTCGATCTTATATGATGCACGAAGTATACCCGTTTGGATTTTATTTATTTCATTGAGGCTGTGTCATAGTTGTGCCATAACCGTGTTCTTTCAGTGGCATGGCGAAACAGGCGTTGCCTTGGAACGAATGCTTGCCGATCATTCCCCGATCGGGGGTTTGATGGTGTATTGGAGGGCTGAACATGACCAGATCAAAAGCTTGGGTACCGCTGGCGGCGGCCGCCTTCGCGCTTTCCTTCGGCTTGGCCGCCTGCGACGAGGGCGGTCCTGAACAGCAGACCAGCGCCCCGGCCGTTGAGCAGCCGGGCGACGCGGCCGCAACGCCCGAAGGCGAGACCCAGAAGAGCGAGTGACCCCACGGTGGGGACCCGCGTCCTTGTCCGGGTCCTCCCGTGAGCGGTTTGGCGGCGGCTATCGTAAATAGCCGATGAAGTGCTCGCTGCCTCTGACAACGTAGGCGTTGCCGAAGCTGTCGTAGCACATCGTGCCGCCGAACCGGGCCGGATGCCCGTTCAGATACCCGGTCCCCGTGGTAGGCCGGCATCCCCGCAGGGCCGGCTGGGGCGGGGCGTAGTACTGCGGCGGCGGTGGCGCGGAGGCCCGCGTGAGCAGGCTGCCGAGCACCAAGCCGCCCAGCAGGCCGCCGACCAGATAGGCGGCGGCGTCGTTGTGATGGCGATGGCCGTGATGGCCGCGATGACCATAGCCCCCGGCCAGTGCCGGCGTCGCACCGAGCAGAAGGGCCGAGGCGGCAAGCGCCGCGATGATTTTTCTCATGGCTTCATGACCTCGTTCGATCGCAGGCGATAACAGCACGCAAAGACTCTCCGGCTCTTTGCTTCTCAAGTTGGCCCTGGGGCGCGGCCCGAACCGGCGTATACAGTGATACGTGGCCGGCGGGTCCCCCATCCCCAGGCGACGCTCCGACGGGTTCGTCCCTTCCGGCAGCTCCGGCACGGCGCCTCACGCCGCCGGCGGCGTGAGGCGTCGGCGGGCCGGGCGGCGGCACGATCGGCGGGCCGGGCGGCAGGTCGGGCGGCCAAGGCGGCAACTCCTCCGGCACCGGCTCCTCCGGCGGTTTGGCCGGTGGTTTCGGAATCTGGGCATCCAGCATGGCTACTCGAAGCATAGCACGGTTTGGACACGATCGGATCGGAAACACGTTGAAACCTATTGATGCGAAGTTGCACAGATTCGCGTTATAGTATATGATATTCATTAGAATGTATCGATTTTATTGTATTCTCTCGTTATACCTCGATCGAAGTTCAACCCTCGAACAGGTTCGCGCGATGGCTTCCAGCATCAGGTCCGTTCATCTTGTCCCAGCCTTAGTTGTGGCCGTCCTCTTCGGGGCGTCGCCGACGACCGGCCGGACCGCGGCCATCG
>JAOUCL010000487.1 GCA_029859805.1 Rhodospirillales bacterium
CGGCAAGACGATTGCCGAGAACCTCGAAGGTGTCGTGCTGCCCGACGGTCAGGACGTGGTCAAGCCCGTCTCCAACCCGATCAGCACGACCGGCGGCGTGGTCGGCCTCAAGGGCAACCTCGCGCCTGAGGGCGGTATCGTCAAGATCGCCCAGATGACCGAGCTGACCTTCCGCGGGCCGGCGCGGGTCTTCGACTGCGAGGAGGACGCGCTCAAGGCCGTGCTCGAGCGCAACTATGAGGAAGGCGACGTGCTCGTGATCCGCTACGAGGGCCCCAAGGGCGGTCCCGGCATGCGCGAGATGCTCTCGACCACCGCGGCGCTCTACGGCCAGGGCACCGGCGGCAAGGTGGCGCTGATTACCGACGGGCGCTTTTCCGGCGGCACGCGCGGCTTCTGCATCGGCCACATCGGGCCCGAGGCGGCGGTCGGCGGGCCGATCGGCCTGCTCGAGGACGGCGACACGATCGTCATCGACGCCGAGAAGGGCACGCTCGACGTCGAGCTCTCCGAGGCCGAGCTCGAGGCCCGCCGCGCCAAGTGGCAGCCGCGCCAGACGGATTTCCAGTCCGGCGCCCTCTGGCGCTACGCCCAGACCGTCGGCCCCGCCTGCAAGGGCGCGGTCACTCACCCCGGCGCCAAGGCCGAGACCCACGTCTTCGCGGAGATCTAACTATTCAGGGAGGGGCAGGGGGCTGTTTCCGCGCTGTACGGTTTCCTCCTTTCCTTCCGTCCGCCACTCGAATGTAGACCGCAACCGATGTCTTTCATTTTGGCTGGAGAGAGAGATGACGACGTTGTTGCGGCTTTTCAGAATTACAGGCAGTACATCGAGGGCTTGAAGGATTGGTTTCCTCGCGGTGCCTACGAATTGGCTGTATCCGATTGGTACTTCGATTTCACCGACCACAAATGCCCCCACGACGCATGGCTGGAAGAACTCTCGATCATCGAGAACTCGAAGGGCGAGCGTAATGAGATCAGAACCTCTTCCATCAGAATTCGATTATTGGGGGCCTATCACGACGGCTTTATCGAATTCCATTATTCGAAGGTGTTTCAGTGCGACCTCAGAGGTCATCGTATCGACCGGGGCCACCGTGATTGGCGCTACGACGAGTTTCGTTTGTCCGAGTCCGGCCATTTGCTCCATGAAATCGAATGGGATGGTTTTGGTGAAACTGGCCGGTGGCTGATCGAGGCGGACGATGTCGAGTACAGATGGCTGACTGGTCCGGTGTGAATATGTTTGTTAGACGGGCGTCGGTCCGCTACGGCCGGCCGCCGCGCTGACGGCCCGCTGAGCCGCGGCCCGTGGATCTCTCGCTCTATGCGCTCACCGTGCTGCTCTGGGGCACGAGCTGGCTGGCGATCAAGTTCCAGCTCGGCGTCGTCGCGCCCGAGGTCTCTGTGGTCTACCGCTTCGCGCTCGCCGCGGCGATCATGCTGGGCTTCTGCCTCTTGGCCCGGCGCCGCATGGCCTTCTCCCTGGCCGACCACGGCTTCATGGCGCTCCAGGGGGTCTGCCTGTTCTCGACCAACTACTTCCTCATCTACCTGGGCAGCCAGTACCTGACCACCGGCCTGGTGGCCGTCGCCTTCTCGACCATCGTCGTGATGAACATCCTGGGCCACTCCCTGCTGTTCCGCGCGGCCCTGCGCCCGCGGGTGGTGGCCGGCGCGGCCTTCGGCCTTGCCGGCATCACGCTGGTATTCTGGCCCGAGGTCGCGGCCTTCGACCTGTCGCGCGAAGGCACCTTGGGCCTGGTGCTGTCGCTCGCCGGCACCGTCTCGGCCTCGCTCGGCATGCTGACCTCGGCCTGGAACCAGGGGCGGCGCGCCCTGCCGGTGATCCAGAGCAACACCTATGGCATGCTCTACGGCGGGATCTTCGTGACTTTCCTGACCCTGCTGCGCGGCAGCCCCTTCGCCTTCGACCCGGCCTGGCCCTACGTTCTCTCGCTGCTCTACCTCGCGGTCTTCGCCACGGTGGTCGGCTTCTGGAGCTATCTCACCCTGATCGGGCGGATCGGCGCCGACCGGGCGGCCTATGCCACGGTGCTCTTCCCGGTCGTCGCATTGGCTCTCTCGACCTGGTTCGAGGGCTTCCAGTGGACCCTGCTCGCGGCCCTCGGCGTCGGACTCGTCCTGCTCGGCAACCTGCTCATCCTGACTCGGAAGTGAGGCCGCGCGCGAGGGTGAGGGCGAGTTGCTTTCTCGGTATACCGGGGCCGCACCGGCGTGACGCGCCATCCGCCCGAACCAACTGGCCCTTGTGTCTTGGGAATCGGGTAGATGTGGTTGTGTTGCCGGGGTGGAGCATGCTCCACCCCGGCGGCGCGGCCCGGCGCCCGTAATGCCCTTGGTTGTTGGACCACCGTGGGTGAGCGAGGGACCGGAGCCGCAGTCTTCCGAGGCCCGAACGGTTGCCAGGGTTTGACGCCCGTACCAGCAAGGAAGGGATATGAGGATGGCACTTTTTCAGGTTTTTGTCGGCATTGATGTGAGCCGGGACTGGCTCGACGTCCACATCCTGCCGTTCCGGCGCCGCTTGCGCGTGGCCAATACGCCGGCGGGTTGGCGGGAGTTGGCCGCC
>JAOUCL010000488.1 GCA_029859805.1 Rhodospirillales bacterium
CTTCGGCGAACCGGCGCCATAGCGGGCGGCCACCGCCCGCGCGATCATCGTCGGCTCGGCGTCCGTGCCCAGAATCGAGATTTCGGCCGCGGGGAAACCCGGCTGCACCTCCTCACGCCAGGCGATGCGCAGGCTGTAGGCCTCCTCGCCCGAGGCGCAGCCGGCTGACCAGCAACGCACCAAGCGCTCGCCGCGGGCGCGCACGTCAGCCGCCAGCGCGGGCAGGACATCGCGGCCGAGCCGCTCGAACACCCCGCGGTCGCGCCAGAAGCGCGAGATCGGGATCCGGCAGAAGGCCTCGAGGTGTTCCCACTCCCGCGTATCGGCGGCGAGGACGTCCCGATAGGCGTCGAGGCCGACCAGGCCGAGCGCGCGCAGGCGCCGGCCGACCCGTTTGCACACGGTGCCGCGGACCTTGCGGTAGCCGGGCCAGCGCAGTCCGAGCCGCGGCAGGCACCACTGGAGAAACTCGACGCAGTCCCGGTCGCGCACGGCATCCTCCCCGAAGGCGGTTACGGCCTGACGACCCAACGCCACGCACGAGCATAGCGGAATAACGGGGTCCGGACGGCCGCCGCTTGGCGGAGGGCCGGGCGCCGGCCTTCCCTTTCCCGCCGGGGCGGGTCACAATCCGCCCCCGGCGCCTGCCGGCCAAGGAGAGCGGCCGGCGGCCCGACGCCGGAGCCGCTATACCGGGAGGGCCCATGACCGACTCTCGCTTGTTCCTGTTGCTCGACGAGCTCGCGGCGCAGGTCCCCGACGGCGCCAGCCTGGCGCTGCCCAAGGACAGCGCCGGCGCCCCCATGGCCGCGGTCCGGGCGCTGGTGCGGCGCGGCGCGAAGGACCTGCACCTGATCAACGTGCCGACCAGCGGGCTGGCGACCGACCTCCTGGTCGGCGCCGGCGCGGCGCGGCTGGTCGAGACGTCCGGCGTGTCGCTCGGCGAGTTCGGCGGCGCGCCGCGCTTCAACGCCGCGGTCAAGGCGGGCGCAGTCAGGGTCAGGGACGCCACCTGCCCGGCGATCTACGCCGGCCTGCAGGCGGCCGAGAAGGGCCTGCCCTTCATGCCCCTGCGCGGCGTCATCGGCTCCGATGTCCTGGCCTTCCGCGACGACTGGAAGGTGATCGACAATCCTTTCGCGGAGGCGGCGGCGGACCCATTGTTGCTGCTGCCCGCCATTCGGCCCGATATCGCCCTGTTCCACGCCCGGCGCGCCGACCGCCAAGGCAACGTTTGGATCGGCGTGCAAGGCGAGCTGGCGATCATGGCCCATGCCGCCGAACGCACGCTGGTCACCGTCGAGGAAATTGTGGACGGCGATCTGATGGCGCGCGAGGAGAGCGCCGCCGGCACGATCCCCGCGGTCTACGTCACGGCCGTCGCCGAGGCGCCCAGGGGCGCCTGGCCGCTCGGCTTCCTCGACCTCTACCCGGCCGACGAGGCCGAGCTCGCCGACTACGCCCGGCTGGCGCGCAGCGCCGAGGGCTTCGCCGCCTACCTCGAGCGCGGCTGCGCGCCCGCGGTTAGCCGCTAGAAAGCGGCAACGGTTTCGCGTGCCCTTGGACTGCCGCCCGGAAGAGCTGCTGATCGCGACCATCGCCCGGCTGCTGCGCGGTTGCCGCAACATAGCCGTGGGCGTGTCCTCGCCGATCCCGGGCTCGGCCGCCCTCCTGGCCAGGGCCGAGAGCGAGGAGCCGCTGCGCGTCGAGCTGCTGGAGAGCCTGGAGGGCAACAGCTTCACCCGGGGCAGCGTCGAGCTCTTCGACCGCGCCGCCCAGGGCCGCATCGATGCCTTCTTTCTCGGCGGCGGGCAGATCGACGGCCAGGCCAACATCAACCTGGTCGGTACCGGCGACTACCCGAGGACCGCGGTGCGCTGGCCGGGGTCCTTCGGCTCGGCCTACCTCTACTTCCTGGTGCCGCGCGTGATCCTGTTCCGCGAGGAGCACAGCCGGCGCGTCCTCGTGCCCAAGGTCGACTTCGTCAGCGCGCCCGGCGTGAGCGCCCCCGAGGTCTACCGCCGCGGCGGTCCTTGTGCTCTCATCACCGGCAAGGCGCTGTTCCGTTTCGACCGGGACCGCCGCCGCTTCCGCCTGGAGAGCCTGCACCCCGGCCACGACTTGGCGGATGTGCTGGAGACCACCGGCTTCGACTTCGACCACGACGCCGCGCCCGCGGCCACCGCCGGCCCGGACGCCGCGACCCTCGAGATGATCCGCGGTCCCGTGGCCCGCGAGATCGCCAAGGCCTACCCCAAGTTCGCTGCCCGCGTTTTTCCGCGCGCCTAAGCACCGACCGGCCGAATCGCCTTGGCATTGAACGCTGCCGGGAGTCTATGCAACTCTTGGTCTCGGGGGCCGCATGAAGGCCGGATGTCGATCACGACCGTGTCCCCGGACGGCGGCCGGCCCGCAGTTTCGACCAAGAACACATCAACGCCATGGGAGGACGAACATGAACATCACGAAATCCGCAGCCATCGCCGGTGTCCTAGCGCTCGGCGTCGGTCTCTCCAACGCCGCGCTGGCGGACTGCAGCCCGGAAAACTGGCGCGACTGCGAGGGCAAGCCCTGGGTCGT
>JAOUCL010000204.1 GCA_029859805.1 Rhodospirillales bacterium
AATTTCGGCCGAAGACGGGCCTTATGATCTGCTGATCGTGGGTGGCGGCATCAATGGTGCCGGCATTGCGCGCGATGCCGCCGGGCGCGGCCTCAAGGTGCTGCTCTGCGAGCAGGGCGACCTGGCCGGCGCCACCTCCTCGGCAAGCACCAAGCTGATCCACGGCGGGCTGCGCTACCTCGAATACTACGAGTTCCGCCTGGTCCGCGAGGCCTTGATCGAGCGCGAGGTATTGCTCAGGGCCGCACCGCACATCATCCGGCCGATGACCTTCGTGCTGCCGCACAGCCGAGAGCTGCGTCCGGCCTGGATCCTGCGTCTCGGGCTGTTCCTCTACGATCACCTGGGCGGGCGGGACAAGCTGCCGGGCTCGCGCGCCGTCGACCTGCGGCGCGACCCGGTCGGCCGGCCGCTCGCCGACAGCTTCACCAAGGCCTTCAGCTATTCCGACTGCTGGGTCGACGATGCCCGCCTGGTCGTGTTGAACGCCCTGGACGCCGCCGCGCGCGGCGCCGAAATCCGCGTCCGCACCCGCTTTACCGGCGCGCGGCGCAGAGACGGCCTGTGGGAGGCCACGCTGACGCCGGCCGAAGGTGGAGCGGAAAGCCGGGTGCAGGCCCGCGCGCTGATCAACGCGGCCGGTCCCTGGGTCACCGGGGTCTCCGACGACGTCGCCGACGTGCGCCGCCGCAGCGGCCTGCGCCTGGTCAAGGGCAGTCATTTCGTGGTGCCGCGGCTGTTCGAGGGCGAGCAGGCCTATATCCTGCAGCACAGCGACCGGCGCGTGGTCTTCGTGATCCCCTACGAACAGGACTTCTCGCTGATCGGCACGACGGAGGTCCCGTACGACGGGGATCCCGCCGCCGCGCGGATCACCGAGGCCGAGACCGCCTACCTCTGCGACGCCGTGAACCGCTACCTGGCCAAGCCGGTGCGCCCGGAGGACTCGGTCTGGACCTTTTCGGGCGTCCGGCCGCTTTACGAGGACGCCAGCGAGAACGCCTCCGCGGTGACCCGCGACTACGTGTTCGACATCGACGCCGGCGAGGGACGAGCGCCGTTGATGTCGATCTTCGGCGGCAAGATCACGACATACCGGAAACTGGCCGAGCACGCGCTGGAGAAGCTGCAGCCGTTCCTGGGGTTCTCGCGGCAGGTCTGGACGGAGCGCGCCGTGCTGCCCGGCGGCGACCTGCCGGGGGCCGATTTCGAGCGCTTCCTGGCCGAGCTCCGGGCCGCCCGGCCCTGGCTGCCGGCCGCGCTCGCCCGGCGCTACGCGCGCGCCTATGGAACCCGGGTCGAGCGGATCCTGGACGGTGCCCGCGACCTCGGCGGGCTGGGAGAGCACCTGGGCGACGGCGTCTACGAGGCGGAGCTGGCCTATCTCAAAAATGAGGAGTGGGCGGTGTCCCCGGAGGACGTTCTGTGGCGCCGCTCCAAGCTCGGCCTGCACATATCGAAGGAGACCCGCGAACGGCTTTCCGGCTGGCTCGAGGACCGGACCGCCGGCGACGCGGCGCGGGTGGCGGTGCGATGACGCTGGTGCTCGAACAGGTCGGCAAGGTCATGGGCGGCGAGACCCATTTGGCGGACGTCAGCCTGGAGTTGCGGCCGGGCTCGCTGAACCTGCTGCTCGGCCCGACGCTCTCGGGCAAGACCTCGCTCATGCGCCTCATGGCCGGGCTCGACCGGCCGAGCACCGGGCGCCTGCTGCTCGACGGCCGCGACGTCACCGGCCTGTCGGTGCGCAAGCGCAGCGTCGCCATGGTCTATCAGCAGTTCATCAACTACCCCTCCTTCACCGTTTACGACAACATCGCCTCGCCGCTGCGCCGGAGCGGGCTCGACCGCGCCGAGATCGACCGCAAGGTCAGGGCGGCGGCCGAGTCGCTCAAGATCGAGCCGCTGCTCGACCGCCTCCCGGACGAGCTGTCCGGCGGCCAGCAACAGCGTACGGCGCTCGCCCGGGCGCTGGTCAAGGAGGCCGAGCTGCTGCTGCTCGACGAGCCGCTGGTCAACCTGGACTACAAGCTGCGCGAGGAGCTGCGCGCCGAGCTTCAGGAGATCTTCCGCAAAGGGCGCTCGATCGTCGTCTACGCCACCACCGAGCCGCTCGAGGCGCTGATGCTGGGCGGCAGCACGGCGGTGCTCGACCAGGGCCGGGTGCTGCAGAACGGGCCGACGATCGAGGTCTACCATCGCCCCACCAGCGAGCGTGTCGGCCAGGTGTTCAGCGACCCGCCGATGAACATGATCGAGGGCGAGGTCGTCGACCGGGAAGCCCGCCTGGGCCCGGTGATCCGCGTTCCGCTGAGCGGCCACCTGGGCCGGCTCGCCCCCGGGCGCTACCGCTTCGGCGTGCGGGCCAACCACCTCTTCGTCGCGCGCCGCAATCCCGACCAGGTCGAGATCGAGGCCACGGCGGAGCTGGCCGAGATCAGCGGCTCGGAGACCTTCATACACGCCGCCCACAGCGGCACGTCCTGGGTCGTCCAGGAGGAGGGCGTGCACAGCCTCGGCCTTGGCGAGGAGATCCGGGTCTTTGTGGAACCGCGCCACATCTTCGTGTTCGATCAGGACGGCGGGCTGGTCGAGGCGCCGGAAGGCGCGACCCCCAGCCTGGCGGCGCAGTAGGAGGCGGCCGTGGCACGGATCGAGTTGAAGCAGATCGCACACTCCTACCTGCCGAAGCCCGAGGCGGAGTCGGACTACGCCCTGCGCCGCCACGACCACGTCTGGCGGGACGGCGGCGCCTATGCGCTTCTGGGGCCTTCGGGCTGCGGCAAGACCACGCTGCTCAACGTGATCTCCGGGCTGATCCAGCCGACGGAGGGGCGCGTACTCTACGACGGCGAGGACGTGACCGACCTGCCGCCGCAGCGCCGCAACATCGCACAGGTGTTCCAGTTCCCGGTCATCTACGACACCATGACCGTGTACGAGAACCTGGCCTTCCCGCTGAAGAACCGCGGCATGGACACGGCCCGGATCGAGGCCCGGGTCGGCGAGGTGGCCGAGATGCTGGAGCTGACCCCCCACTTGCGCCGGCGCGCCATGGCGCTGGGTGCCGATGCCAAGCAGAAGATCTCGCTGGGCCGCGGCCTGGTGCGCAGCGACGTGGCCGCGATCCTCTTCGACGAGCCGCTGACGGTCATCGATCCGCACCTCAAGTGGCAGCTGCGCCGCAAGCTGAAACAGATTCACGAGCGCTACCACCTGACCCTGATCTACGTCACCCACGACCAGAACGAGGCGCTGACCTTGGCCGACCAGGTCGCGGTCATGGTCGAGGGCGAGATCGTCCAGGTCGGCACGCCGCAGGACCTGTTCGAGGATCCGCAGCACACCTTCGTCGGCTACTTCATCGGCAGCCCGGGCATGAACATCCTGCCCTGCGCGGTCGAGCCGGGCGCCGCCGTCGTGGGCGGCCAGCGCATTCCGCTCGACGGCCGCCTGAGCGACAAGGCCGGGGCGGTCCAGGGCGCGCTCGAACTGGGCATCCGCCCCGAGTATCTCTGCCTAGCCGAAAGTAGTGCAAACGGCGCGGTGCCGGTTGCCGTGAAGCGGGTCGAGGATCTCGGCAATTACAAGATCGCGACCCTGTCTTTGGGCGCGCACACCATCAAGGCCAAGCTGCCGGAGGACCAGGACGTTCCCGGCGAGCAGGCCTTCCTGACCTTTCCGCCTGAGCGCACCAAGCTCTATGCGGACGGCCGGCTGGTCGCCTGAGGCGCGGGGCAAGCGATGGGCAAGTGGGAAGACAACAAGGCCTGGTTCCTGGTACTGCCGGTTTTCCTGCTCGTCGCGATCTCGGCGATCATCCCCTTGATGACGGTCGTGAATTATTCGGTTCAGGACATCTTCGGACCCGGCGATCGAATCTTCGTCGGCACCGAATGGTTCGAAGATATGCTGTCGAACCGCCGCCTGCACGACGCCCTGTGGCGTCAGTTCCTGTTCTCCGGCCTGGTTCTGCTGATCGAGATACCGCTCGGCGTGCTGATCGCGCTGGCGATGCCGAAGCGCGGCTGGGGCGTCTCCGTCAGCCTGGTCCTGCTCGCCCTGCCGCTGCTCATTCCCTGGAACGTGATCGGTACGATCTGGATCATTTTCACCCGGCCGGACATCGGGCTGCTGGGCGTGGCGATCAACGGCCTGGGCTTCGAATTCGATCACACCTCAGCGCCGCTGGACGCTTGGATTACCGTCATGCTCATGGAAGTCTGGCACTGGACGCCGCTGGTCGCCCTGCTGGCCTATGCCGGCCTGCGGGCCATACCCGAAGCCTATTTCCAGGCGGCGCGAATCGACGGCGCCTCGCCTTGGGCGGTGTTCCGCTACATTCAGCTGCCCAAGATGCGCGGCGTGCTGACCATCGCCGTTCTGCTGCGCTTCATGGACAGCTTCCTGATCTATGCCGAGCCCTTCGTGCTGACGGGCGGCGGCCCCGGCAACTCGACCACCTTCCTGTCGATCTACCTGGTCAAGTTGTCCACCGCGATGGACGTGGGGCCGGCAGCCGCGTTTTCGATCATCTACTTCCTAATCATCCTGCTGTTCAGCTGGCTGTTCTACCAGGCACTCCAGAACGTCGGGACCGGAGACCGCCAATGAGACTGCAAAAGAGGACCGTCGGCCTGATCCTGTATCTCGGTGTGATGCTGCTGCCGATCTACTGGATGCTCAACATGTCCCTGCGCACCAACGCGGACATCCTGGGCGCCTTCGCGTTCTACCCGGCCGATCCGACCTTCGCCAACTACGTCAAGATCTTCACGGAAGAGGCCTGGTATTCCGGCTACATCAACTCGACCATCTACGTCAGCATAAACACGCTCATTTCGCTCAGCGTCGCCCTGCCCGCGGCCTACGCCTTCTCGCGCTACCGCTTCCTTGGCGACAAGCACATGTTCTTCTGGCTGCTGACCAACCGCATGGCGCCGCCGGCCGTCTTCCTGCTGCCGTTCTTCCAGCTCTATTCGACCGTCGGATTGATCGACACGCACATCGCCGTGGCGATTTCGCACTGCCTGTTCAACGTGCCGCTGGCCGTATGGATTCTCGAAGGCTTCATGTCCGGTGTTCCGCGCGAGATCGACGAGACCGCCTACATCGACGGCTACAGCTTCCCGCGGTTCTTCGTCTCGGTGTTCGTGCCGCTGATCCGCGCCGGGATCGGGGTGACGGCCTTCTTCTGCTTCATGTTCTCCTGGGTCGAGCTGCTGCTGGCCCGCACGCTGACGACCACGGTTGCCAAGCCGATCGCCGCGACCATGACCCGCACGGTCAGCGCGACCGGCCTCGACTGGGGCCTGCTCGCCGCAGCGGGCATCCTGACCATCGTGCCGGGCGCGCTCGTGATCTGGTTCGTCCGCAACTACATGGCCAAGGGCTTCGCCCTGGGCCGGGTGTGAGGGAACGGGGGGAACCGGCGCATGAGCCTGGAATGGATGGCCTGGACGCTGCCGACGGCGATCTTCTTCGCGACGATCGCCGCCCTGCTCATCGCCATGACGGTGTGGCAGGCGAGCGCCCCCTCGATCGAACGGCGGGGCCTGTTGCCGATCGCGACGACTCCCGGCGACCGCCTGTTCCTCGGCCTGCTGGGCAGTGCCTACATCCACCTGGCCTGGATCGGCCTCTTCGACCTGAGCCTTTGGTGGGCGCTGGTCATTTCCGCCGTCTACATGACCGCGCTGATGCGCTGGGGGTGAGGCATGGCCGAAACACTGAATAGTATGAATGCTCGGGCCGGCTCCGGCCCGAACGCGAGCGGAGACCGGCCCCGGCTCCGCCCGGCTCCAGGGCCGGACCTGTTCTCCGGGACCGCTGGTTATTTTTCCAACCGAGGGAGGATCAAATGGTTTTGAGCCAGAAAGGACGAGGGCTGCGCACCGGCTTGCTCTCCGCCGCGGCCATCGTCTTGTTGGCCGCATCCGGTCCGGCCGTGGCCGACATGGCGGCGGCCGAGAAGTGGGTGAACGATGAATTCCAGCCTTCGACGCTCAGCAAGGCCGAGCAGATGAAGGAGATGGAATGGTTCATCAAGGCGGCCGAGCCCTTCAAGGGCATGGCGATCAAGGTCGTCTCCGAGACCATTCCGACGCACGAGTACGAGTCGAAGGTGCTGACCAAGGCCTTCGAGGAGATCACCGGCATCAAGGTCACGCACGACCTGATCCAGGAAGGCGACGTGATCGAGAAGCTGCAGATCCAGATGCAGTCGGGCGAGAACGTCTTCGACGCCTACATCAACGACTCCGACCTGATCGGCACCCACTTCCGCTATGGCCACGTAGTGCCGCTGAGCGACTTCATGACCGGCGAGGGCAAGGACGTGACCCTGCCAACGCTGGACGTGGACGATTTCATCGGCAAGTCCTTCACCACCGGCCCGGACGGCAAGCTCTACCAGCTGCCGGACCAGCAGTTCGCCAACCTCTACTGGTTCCGCTACGACTGGTTCCAGCGCGCGGACTTCAAGAAGCAGTTCAAGGACATCTACGGCTACGAGCTCGGCGTCCCCGTCAACTGGTCGGCCTACGAGGACATCGCCCAGTTCTTCTCCGAGCACGTGGGCGAGATCGACGGCAAGGCCGTCTACGGGCACATGGACTACGGCAAGAAGGCCCCGGATCTCGGCTGGCGCTTTACCGACGCCTGGCTGTCGATGGCCGGCGCCGGCGACAAGGGCCTGCCGAACGGCAAGCCGGTCGACGAATGGGGTATCCGCGTGGACGGCTGCCGACCGGTCGGCGCCAGCGTCGAGCGCGGCGGCGCGGCCAACGGCCCGGCGGCCAAGTACTCGCTCCGCAAATACATGGAGTGGCTGCGCAAGTACGCCCCGCCAGGCGCCCTCGGCATGGACTTCTACCAATCTCTGCCGAGCCTGGCGAAGGGCAACGTTGCCCAGCAGATCTTCTGGTACACCGCCTTCACGGCCTCGATGGTCGAGCCGCGCGAGAAGGGCAACAACACCGTTGACGAAAGCGGCAAACCGCTTTGGCGCATGGCACCCTCGCCGCATGGCCCCTATTGGGAGGAGGGCCAGAAGCTGGGGTATCAGGACGCCGGATCCTGGACGCTGTTCAACTCGACGCCGCTCGAGCGGCGCAAGGCGGCGTGGCTGTTCGCCCAGTTCACGGTCTCCAAGACCGTGTCCCTGAAGAAGTCGCATGTCGGCCTGACGATCATTCGCGACAGCGACATCAACCATCAGTCCTTCACGGATCGAGCGCCCAAGCTGGGCGGCCTGGTCGAGTTCTACCGCAGCCCCGCGCGCGTCGCCTGGACGCCCTCCGGCACCAACGTGCCCGACTACCCGAAGCTGGCGCAGCTGTGGTGGCAGAACATCGGCGAGGCGGTCGCCGGCGAGGTGACCGTCGGCACGGCGATGGACAACTTGGCCCGCGAGCAGGACAAGGTGCTGGCCCGCCTCGAGCGTAGCGGGGTCCAGGGCGACTGTGGTCCCAAGCTCAACAAGAAGATCGATCCCGCGAAGTGGCTGGGCCAGGCGGGCTCGCCCAAGGCCAAGCTGGCCAACGAGAAGCCCAAAGGCGAGACGGTCAACTATGATCAGCTGATCCAGGCCTGGCGCGAAGGCCGCGTCAAGTAGTCCCGGCCTCGGCAAGCCGGACGATCGGGGCGGGGGGCCATCCCCCGCCCCGCTTCTTTTCGGGTCCGGCCGGGGCCCCGTTCAATAGCCACGGGCGGGGTCGACGACGTTGTCGAGCGCTTGCCCGGCCCGCCAGCGCACCAGATTGTCGCAGAACATCGCCGCCGAGGCGCGCTCCCAGCCTTCGTAGACGCTTGAGCTGTGCGGCGTGACGATCACGTTCTCCAGGTCCCAGAACGGCGAGTCCGGCGGCAGTGGCTCTCGCTCGAAGACGTCGAGCATGGCACCGCCGAGCCGTCCCTCGGCAAGCGCCTCGCTGAGGACCGCGCCGTCCACGACGCCGCCGCGCGAGACGTCGATCAGAAAGGCGCCCGGCTTCATCGCCGCGATCGCCCGCCGGCCGATCAGGTGGCGGGTCCGTTCGGTCAGGGGCAGCGATACGACCACGTAATCCGCCTCGGCAAGCACCTCTTCGAGCGCCTCCGGACCGTAGACCCGATCCACGCCCTCCATGGGCCGCGGCCGGGCGCGCAGGCCGAGCACCCTGAGGCCGGCCGCCCCGACGCGCCGCGCCACGTCCCGGCCCGTATGGCCGAGCCCGATGACCGCGACGGTCCTGCCCGCGATCGATCCGACTTCCTGCGGGGCCCAGCGCCGTTCGGCCTGGGCGCGTGCGAACGCCGGCAGACGCAGGGTGAGCGTCAGGATCGCGGCGAGCACGTATTGCGCCATGACGTCGCTCGCCACCCCGGCCGAGTTGGTCACCCGCAGCCGTGCCGGATCCCAGGGCGCCAGATGGTCGACCCCCGCGCCGCCCACGGATATCCACTTTAGCGCCGGATCGCCGATCAGGGCTTCACGCGGATAGGGCCGGTCCTCGAACTTGATGCAGTAAACGACCTCGGGGCCGAAGGCCGCCATGTCGGAGCCGAGGGCCGCGTAGCTGCGGCAGCAGTGGACCTCGAGATCCGGGAATCGCGATTCGACGATATCCAGGAGAATCTCCGGATGATTGTAGTGGACCAGCAGCTTCACGAGTCTTTTCCCGGATCAAGCGCCCGAAACGTGCCTGCTGTCGGCCGTTTCTGCCGCCCTCGGATATGGTTGACGGACATCCACGACACGGCGCGCCGGCTACACGCCATA